>CAZCWY010000069.1:0-1503 GCA_964502535.1 uncultured Candidatus Saccharibacteria bacterium | reverse complement strand
GTGTAAAAAGTATTAATATCGTTTAAATACATTAACATATTTTTAACACCCTCTCTTGTTCCAAAGCCAAGATCATTTGCAGAAAGATTAATACTTTGTTGAGTAAGAGGGTTAATATATGAAAAGAGAAATGAGTCATTATAGATCTCGCTATAATCTAATAGCTGTTCAGAATATATACCACCTATGAGAGGATTTACAAGTGATCTTTTTTTAAACGAGGGAAATTCAAAGTAATTATGAGCAACATCCCAATCACTATAATTAAATTTCATACTATTTGCTTTATCTAATATATTAACAATAACTCCTGTCATCATTAAGAAAATTTGTACTCTTTCAATCTCCTGTGGCTGTTTAAACTGTTTCCCTGTTTTGTAATCAATAATATGAATTGGTTTGTTTGGGAAATCTTTTGAAATACATATCTCATCAATTATGGAAGGTACCTGCATATTACTTTTATTAAAATATATATTTGTAATAGTTGGGACTTCATTTATTAACAGAGTGCTTTGTGGATTTAATTTGTTTTCATCAATCTTGTTGGTATTAGAAAAAAAAGTGTTTATATCCTTTATGGGTACACTGTTTTCTTCCCATATCTTTTGAACCTCTTTGGGTTGTAATATATTACCCTTTAGTTTTTGGGGAGCAAAATCTTGTCCATTCATTCTCCATTCATTCCAAAATGATTGAGATGGATTTCCATTTTTTAAGTCTGACATTTCTAATATCTTTTCTAAACCAAGATAGTAATCGTTGTTTCTAAATGAAAAGGTATTTCTAAAATCTGAGAGAATAGGTTCTCTATTTAATGTTTTTGCTCTTTCGAATATCTGATGAAAGTATGTTAAATTATGTATTTGGGTTCCATATATTGACCATTTTGCACTTTTTAATACTGATTCTTTTTCTATATGATCATTAACATGCAGTAAATCTTTTAAAAAAGAGATATTATCATTAGATTCTTTGTACGTTTGATATATTTGCGAAAGTTTTTCAAATTCAGAGGGAGAGATTCTATTACCATGAGAAGATCTCGGTGTATTACTGTATTCATAATCTTCTATGGGAATCCCAAATTCAATAAGAGTATCTTGTACTCCAATTATTTCAGACATATCTTATAGTATATGTCTAAATGAAGCTTTTTGCAATGTAAAAGAGATATTATAATGATCAAATTATAATCTTACAAAAAGGAGATAAAGAAATAGAATACCAAGTGTTAAAGCTCCAAATATCAATATTGTTTTAATAAATAGAGAAACTGCTTGTTCTTTTTTCCCATCTAAATATAGTCTTAGTGGTTGAAGACAGAATAGATATGCCATTACTGCTGCTGAAAGAGTAAATAGAGATATCATTATTATGGGCATTACAAAAGAAGCGATTCCTTCGTTAACCTCATATTTAGTAATTAAGTTCATACCTCCTACTAGCACTATGATATAGAGAATTGCTGCGAGGGAATTGTATAAAGGGTTTTTATTCATA
>CAZCWY010000068.1:0-1505 GCA_964502535.1 uncultured Candidatus Saccharibacteria bacterium | reverse complement strand
CTTTGCAGTGACAGTGCAAAGCTCTAACCAGTTGAGCTACCACCCCAAATAATCAAAAAAGTATATCAAACATACACTAAAATATCAATTACTAGAACACTCTTTATACTTTTTAAAAAGTAATACACAATGATATATTTTGTTCTCTGTATGATCGTATTGTATATCTCCCTCTGCAAATATATTTACAGAAATACCCTCTATATTCAATCTTTCTACAATAGTATGTATATTTCTTCTATTCCAATCATCAAAAGCAAAATCACTTACATATCTTAAATATTCAGTATTCTTTATACATCTTTTGAAATACTGGGTAAAAAAGGATCTCTCTGATAAAAGGGATATATCTAATCTTAATTCACTATCCTTAAGCTCCAAAGGAATAGAAACAGAAGAAGTATTGGGGAAACCCATTGTACTTCCAAATACATTGTATTCATTCTTCCTTACTTCTGAGCTTTCTTCAATACCCAAAGAAGAATAACAAGCATCAGGTAAAATGCCAAATATCTCATTACATATTAACTCCTTACCCTCCATATTTTTAACAGTAGTAGTATGTTCATTTGGTACAGGAGTACATATCTGTATATCAATATCTGGGTATTCCTCTTTTAAATCAGTATTACTCTCTCTCTCAAACATATCTTTATTGATGTTTGTTAATGGCCTCTACAAATGCATCTTTAGACTGTAAACCAACCATAGTTTCTACTATCTCACCATCTTTAAAAAGTAATACAGTAGGAATACTCATAATTCCATATTTCTGGGGGAATTCCATATTCTCATCTACATTCATTTTACATACCTTAACACTCTCTTTCATCTCTTCTGATATCTCCTCTATTACTGGACCTAACATTCTACAAGGACCACACCAAGGTGCCCAGAAATCTACTAATACTAATCCTTTGTAATCTAATACCTCTGTTTGAAAATCTTTGTCTGTTACATGTACTTCCATATTAATATATATACTAAAATTATCTCTAAATATGAAATATATTCATATTCAGGGTATAATTGTATCATGAAAAGAGTGAAATTGACTAACAATAACGAGGAAGAGGTTCTAAAAGAGAGTATTAAGATACTAAATGAAGGAGGGCTTGTAGTATATCCTACAGAAACATGTTATGGAATTGCAGTTGATGCTACTAATAGTAGAGCATTAGCTAAACTACTCGCATATAAAACATTTAGAGGATCTAAACCAATATCCATTGCTGTAAGTGATATTGATATGGCTAAAAGGTATGTAGAACTTAATGAAATGGCATTAAATATATACAAGAACTATCTACCAGGACCAATTACAGTAGTTTCTAAAAGTACAGGTACTCTAGAGCCTCCAGTAGTCTCTAAACAGGGTAGTACAGGGGTAAGAATACCTGATTACAAATTCATTGTTAAACTCATTAAAGAATTTGGAAGACCTATTACTGCTACCTCTGCAAATGTATCATACAGACCACATCCATACAGTATAGATCAATTAA
>CAZCWY010000067.1:0-1574 GCA_964502535.1 uncultured Candidatus Saccharibacteria bacterium | reverse complement strand
GGTTTAGGTAAAAAGATGATAGAGATTGCACAAGATATTTCTAAAAAAGAAGGTATTAAAAAGATATCTGTTATATCAGCAATAGGGACAAAGCAATATTATGCGGACAGAGGATTTAAAGAAAATCTCTTATATATGATAAAAGATCTTTAAATTACTAACCCCTTAACAGCTAATCTATTCTCCAAACTTAAATGAGTCAATTAAGTTATTAGCCTCCGCAAAAGAGTTTGCAGGTTCTTCAGATAAGAAATAGGTTATTATATATACAAATTTTGGTGTTACTACTAAATATCCCTCGTCCAAAGTATCTGGTCCATAACTCGCTCTAGAGAATTTGATGACATCTTGATTCCATTTCGTAATATTACTTCCAACTATTTCTATCCCCAATTCATCATCTTGCTCAAGAGCAACATTCTCAAAATATATTTCTTTGACTTCTTGAAGACTTTTTACTTCTTTATTCTCATAAATATCAACTTTGATAATATGCTCTTGTCCGCACCCAAGACCGCAGCCAAAAGCTTCATTGCCAGGATAGAAAGTCATTCCAACTGTTTTTAAATAATTGGGATACCATTCTTTTTCTATCTCAATATCTCCTCTTACCTCTGCCAACCATGACCAACTATAGAGTGCAAAAGATTCTTCCACTTCACCAGGTACATAATCTTCGCTATCCATTGTAAAGGAAGGCATTTGAGCACTAAACTCATATTCTGGAAGATTTACTGATTCAGCATTATTTTGTTCCATAGTATTATCACTAGATTCTTCTTCCTCTTCTTCAATTACTTGTGAAGTATCTACCTTCTCCTTTGCAAAATACTCTTTATATACATAATATCCTCCCATACCAATAATTAATAAAAGTAATATTCCAACTAATATTGGAAATACTTTACTTTTTTTTGGTTTTACAATTTCCTGCTCAACTCCTTCTTCACCCTCTACAGGTACTTCTACCTGCTCTACTGAAGAAATATAGTCTGATAATGGTTTTTCATTTTCTACCATAATTATTAATCCTAAAGTTATATATTAAAATATACACTCATACTCTCCTCTCTGTCTACTCTTTTTGAATATTAACCCTTCCACCAATGAAATATGCAATATATACCTCTTTTTCATCCATATATATTCTCTCTACCTGTCTAAACTCTTCAATATCCCCTTCTATACTGTTTGTATATTTTAAATTTCCTTCTACATATTCACCTGGTCCTCTGTGAACTAGTTTTCCATCCGGACCCTTTGTTAATGCTTTCCTTAGAAAATTATAAATATCAGAAAAATTAACACCTTTAACTACTTTACCCCAATATACACATCTAAATATATCTATACCGTTCTCCCATATAGTTTCATTTCCTGAGTATGGTTCTCCTCCATAGAATTCATCTTCATATTTAAAGTAATCAATATTGAGATTTAATATTTTTCCATTCTTACCATTATCTACATACTTTGAATTAGGATCAGCATATCCTTTAACATTAAACTCTCTTAATATATCTTTAAGTTTATTATTGTCTAACATAGAAAAATCAATAAAGTTATTAATACAT
>CAZCWY010000066.1:0-1598 GCA_964502535.1 uncultured Candidatus Saccharibacteria bacterium | reverse complement strand
GCAGCTCTCGTGGTAGCATTAGGAAGTGGAGTATACACATATGTCAGAAGAAAAAGATAAAAAATCTAAAGCAGGATATCTAAAATATATAGGTATCCTGCTCCTTCTTTTCGGGGTAGGAATTCTGTATTACACATTTCAACCATTTATAACCTCATACCTTGATTACAAATTCTCTCCTAAATTAGAAAAAGAGATTAAGGTTGAACTTACTAAAGGAGATGAGCAAATTACTACTGAAATTAAAAAAGATACAGAAGTAGTAATTGTGGATAGTGAATTTGGCCTCTACATTCCTAAAATACAAGCAAACGCTAAAGTAATTAAAAACGTAGACCCATATGACTATGATGCATATCGCAGTGCTTTAGTACATGGGGTAGTGCATGCTAAAGGAAGTTCTGTTCCCTCTGAATCTGGAAATGTATTTCTGTTTGCTCACTCTACAGTAAACTTCTATGAAAGAAGGCAATACAACGTTTACTTCTACCTTTTAGGTGAATTAGAAAAAGGCGACCCCATACTAGTTAGCTATCAAGGCCAGATATATAAATACAAAGTATTAGAATTCAAAGTAGTTGATCCAGAAGAGATACAGTACTTGGGGAAATATATGGAACAAGATACTCTTACTCTAATGACCTGTTGGCCAGTAGGATCTAATACTAAAAGAGCCATCGTTGTAGCAATTAGAGATACAGAGTAATAATATTGTTAAATATCCTGTAAAATACATAAGAATATATCTTACATATATACAAATATGAAAATACTTGATGGTAAACATACAGCTCAAACAATATCAAAGAGATTAAAGGAAGAGATTAATAAATATCTTAACGAAGGAAAAAGAGCTCCTAAAATAGATATCATCTTAGTAGGAGATGATTATGCAAGTAAGATGTATGTAGATATGAAATCTAAAAAAGCAATAGATTTAGGTATACAGGTAAATGTACATACTTTTGGCAAAGAAATATCGCAAGAACAATTAGAAAGTGTAATTAAGAAATTAAATGAAGATATTAGTATTGATGGAGTAATGGTTCAGTTACCATTACCTAATCATATTGAAGAGAAGAAAATCTTAGAATTAATATCCCCAAATAAAGATGTAGATGGATTAACATCAACGAATTTAGGAAAACTTTTTAAAAATGATAGTAGTGCAATAGCACCCGCTACAGCAAAAGGGGTAATAGAGCTGTTAAAGGAATATAGGGTACAAATAGAGGGTAAGAGAGCAGTAGTCATTGGAAGAGGAGATATAGCAGGACTACCAATAGCTACTATGCTTCAAAATGAAAATGCTACTATTACGATATGTCATTCACGTACTCAGAATCTAAAAGAGATATGTAAACAAGCGGATATTTTAATATCGAGTATAGGAAGAGCAGAATATATTAACTCTGAGTATGTAAAAGAGGGAAGTACTGTTGTTGATGTAGGGACAAATAGAAATGGGGAGGGTAAATTAGTAGGAGATATTGATTTTAATTCTGTTAAAGATTTGGTTGAATATATTACTCCTGTACCAGGAGGTATTGGCCCTATGACAATTGTTTGTCTCTTTGATAACTTAATTGAGGTATATA
>CAZCWY010000065.1:0-1720 GCA_964502535.1 uncultured Candidatus Saccharibacteria bacterium | reverse complement strand
TGGAACCAAACGGTTAACAGCCGTTCGCTCTACCGATTGAGCTATCGCGGAATAGATTATTATATATCCCTAATGATGTTGTTGCAAACTCTTTCTTTCTACATAAAGATTTAGATTTTTGAATATATAATGTAAAATATAAATATATATAAATTAATATAAATTAATATAAATACAAAATGAATATTAAAGATATTCAAATTAGTTTTATAGGAATGGAGCCAACTGAGGCTTTAAAGAAATACACAATAGAGAAGATAGGGAAATATGAACATCTTTTAGATGAAGCAACTAGTATGGAGGTTTTGCTTAAACAGTTTAAGAGTAGTAGGGGAGTAAAGGATGATTTTAGAGTTAATTTTAATACTGTGTTACCTAAGAGTGTTGTAAGAGTTGAAGTAAATGGAGAGAATATGTATGCATTGATTGATCAAGCTTCTGATACACTTGCTAGAAGATTAAAAAGATACCAAGAGAAGAAAACATATTGGGAAGGTGTAACTCCGTGGAAGGTCTTGGAGGCCGATGCGAACATGGAAGAGGTAAAGGATGATACTTTAGAGCAATATTCTGACTATACTCCTACTATTGCGACTAGAAAGAAGATTGATGATATGACACCTTTAGAAGAGGGAGAGGCAATAGAGAGAATGGAGTTGTTGGGTTATGACCAATATCTATTTAAAAACAAAGCAACAGGGAAGTTCTCAATGATTTACAAAAGAGTTAAGGGTGGGTATGGTTTAGTAGAACCAGCGGATTCGCAGATATAATAAAAAGGGGAGTATATACTCCCCTTTATTTCATATTCAAGATTTAAAAGAATTATTTTGCTTCTTCTATCTCGTTTACATTTGCTTCGTTAAATATGTTTTTAACAATATTTATTGTTGCACTTAATACTCCATATTTAGGTTTTGAACTAGAGTTATTCTGTATCTTATATTCACTTCTCAAACCTTCTAACCATGATGATTTTGCATTCTCAACCTCTTGTCTTACAAAGATATCTTCAACATCAGCTTTAAATACTTCATAATCTAATTTTGCACCCTCTTCAAGTGCAGATGTTTCATTTGGATATAGTACGGAACTATACTGCTCAAAGAAAGCTTTAACATCATCATCTGTATATTCTAAGGTAGGTTCTAATATTGAAACGGTTAATTGGTCTAACTTTATTTGGAATTTAAGATCTTCCTCTGTAATATTGTTTTGGGCTAATGCAGTCTTATATGCCTCTTCACCACCAATATTGTCTATAATTTCTTTTAATTGTGAATCTATTTCTTCCTCTGTTACCTCTATGCCCTGCTTTGAGGCTTCTATTTCTACTAACTTCTCTTCAATTAATTGCTCAGCAATTGTTTGACCATATGAATTTTCTAATCTTTTATGATACTCATTTGTAGTTATTCTAGATCCATCTACTACTGCTACACTGTATCCATTGTTTAGATATTGAACAAAGAGATCAATTAAGATAAAGACTACTACTCCTGCTAGTACAAACAAAGCAGTTTTTATTGTTTTTCCTGAAAATATCTTTTTGAAATTTGGTTTTTCAATTTTAATTTTAGGTTTTTTTATAGTGAATGTTTTTTTGTGGGCATCGGAGGATTTAACCTTCTTAATTACTTTTACTTTTGCCATCAAGGTAAAATAAATAAAATTAAAATAAACTTATAGTTAACTTTAAAGAGTTTATCAAAAATATTAA
>CAZCWY010000064.1:0-1722 GCA_964502535.1 uncultured Candidatus Saccharibacteria bacterium | reverse complement strand
TATATCCTGCTATGAAAGCAGCTAGATTAGACCCTGTTAAAGCTTTAAGGTATGAATAGGTAATACCTTAGAGTACAGTATAAATTCTCTCTCCTGAAACACTCTCAATATTATCATTAACAGCATCAGATACTGTTACAGTAAGTTTTACTCTGAGTACACCTTTTGATTCAATAAAAGTTGAAGTAAAACCACATATCTCTTTAGATTCTCCACTTAGTATCCCTGTGTTATCCATTGTTTGATAAAGGCTCTCTTCGTTATTCTGATTTAAGAAAAATTCCCAATGGCATTTAATCTGATTTGAATATTTACCATTTCCCTCAATCAAGGCTTTATACATTCTTGCTTGTCGAACATAGAAACTCTCCCCCTCTGGACTAATTATTGTTAATTTCAAATTATGTTCTATTTCTTTCTCTGTTTCTGGTGTATCTAAATCATCAAGATATTCTTGGGTCTGTTCATTTACTACATCTTCATTATTATCCTTCTCCTTATTTTGATTTAATAAGTAAAAAGCAACAAAACAGATTAGTAAAAGGGTAACTAGGGCAAGAATCTTTTTAGTCTTATCCATAAAAATATTTTGAAAAGTTATTAATGATTATACCAAAGATAGAGATATCAGACATATTATTTTATTCGCTATTTTTTCAGTATTCTGCTATTATGTATAGTAGTTATTCGAGTATTTTGAATTTTCGAAAGTAATTTCCAATAGTCTAATAGCTTTAATTAATTTGAACCATTTATTAATATGGAACAGGGAACAGTAAAAACTGTAACTGATAAAGGCTTTGGTTTTATTACCAAAGAAGGTTCTGAAAAGGATATTTTCTATCATGAGAATTCCTTAGAAGGAGATCTTGCTGTAAGGAAACTTAAAGTAGGAGACGTTGTTACCTATGATGTTGAAGAAACACCAAAGGGATTAAACGCAACCAATATCAAATTATTAGAAGAGTAATCTTTTAAATAGTTACAAAATAAAAGAGGGTACATGTACCCTCTTTTTTGTTAATCAATATAATTAGAGAAATTTACTTTTCTTTTGTTTTCTTAACTGTTTTACTTTTTTTAACAGCCTTAGGTTTCTTAACAACCTCTTTCTTTTCTACTTTCTCTTTTTTTTCAGGAACACTCTTACTTTCTAAAGCACTTAATATTCTATCTAACTTCTCAATCATTGTATCTAATTTCTCACTCTGTTTATCACAGTTACAACTATTGTTGTTTCCGGAGTTATTAGAACCCTCTCTTTTTTCAAAGCACTTACTACAATATATTGGCTTATCAGGACTTGGATTGAAAGGTACTTTACACTCTATACCACATTCATCACATATTGCAGAAAACATAGGTTTATCACCTCTATCTCTTCCTCCTCCAAAGCTTCTTCTACTATCATCCCTTCTTTCAAATCTATCAGAGTTACCACCACCTTCTTTCTCAAAACAGTTACTACAGTATACTGGTTTATCTCCTGATGGTCTAAAAGGTACTTGGCAATCTTTGCCACATTTATCACATACAGCTGGAAACATAGTTGTTGGTCTTCTATCAAATCCACCACCTCCACTTCTTCTATTATTATCTCTTCTATCAAATCTTCCCACTTTTATTATTTACTTAATTTAAAATCTACATACACTATATATCATTTGTTAAGATTTAACAAGGAAAATGTACATATTAGGGAATTAAATAGTATAATGAATA
>CAZCWY010000063.1:0-1742 GCA_964502535.1 uncultured Candidatus Saccharibacteria bacterium | reverse complement strand
CAACTCTTTAATATGCTTGCTGGAAGAGATTTAATAATGAACAAACTTCATAAAGAGAAATTTGTAATAGCTGGTAAACTTTTAGAAACAAGCGATGGAAATAAGATGGGAAAATCAGAAGGAAATATGATTAAACTAAGTGATAGTGCTAACGACATCTTTGGTAAAGTTATGACATTTGATGATCCTTCCATACCAACAGGATTTGAAATCTTAACTAACTATGAACTTCCACAAGTAGAAGAAATTAAACAAAAAATTAGTAACGGGGAAAATCCCATGACCATAAAAAAGCAACTTGCCTTTGAAGTTACTAAAGAACTAAAAGGAGAAAATGAAGCTTTAGCTGCTCAAAAATACTTTGAAGATATATTTCAAAAGAAAGATATTAATACTCAGTTACCTACTGTAGAAATTAACTCTGAAAGTATTAACATCTTAGACCTAATAGTTGAATGCAAAATTA
Source organism: uncultured Candidatus Saccharibacteria bacterium (assembly GCA_964502535.1). GTDB lineage: Bacteria > Patescibacteriota > Dojkabacteria > SC72 > SC72 > UBA2259. The sequence goes on along the minus strand of CAZCWY010000063.1, from coordinate 1,276 downwards.
CAGATAGTAAATCTCAAGCTAAAAGGTTAGTACTACAAAGTGCTGTAAGTATTAATAAAGAGAAAATTACTGATTGGAGTAAACAGGTCCAATTAGGTGGAAATACTATAATTAGGTGTGGAAGACATGTGTATCAAATCAAATATATTCCTAAATAGAAGTTGGGAAGAAATAGTTTAATCCTAAAAGCAATCCATCTAAATGATAGAACTCGATTACAGACAACAAATTAAGGAATTAAGCCCGAAAGCATATCTTTCCAACATTAACAAAGCCATATTAACTGCTGAGAAATTTCATCAAAATCAAATGAGATTTTCTGGTGAGCCTTATGTTAATCATTCCTTTAGAATTGCGATTACCCTAGGAGAAATGGGTATGGATACTACCACCATGATTGCAGGACTTTTACATAACTGTATTACAAACTCTCCTCAAAGAGAACAAGAGATATCCCAAGAAATTGAAAACGAGTTTGGAAAGGAAGTACTTACAATTATCAATCAATACAATGATATTAGCAAAGCAACAGCAAGTACTGAAACTGAATACGAAGTTATTACTAAATTCATCCTCAATAATGCCAAGGATCTAAGACCCGTATTAATAAAACTAGCAGACACATTAGACAATGTAAGAACTATTGAATATATGCCCAAAGAAAGACTAAGTACTAAATTACAAAAGATAATATATGTATATGCTCCTTTGGCAGAATATCTTAATCTAGATGTTATTAAGAAAGAATTAGAAGAGAAGGCATTAGAGATATACAAACCAGAAGAGTATCAAATGATAAAAAGTAAGATGGAAGAAAACCACTATACACGGGAAATGAAAGAAAAATATTTAGAATATTTAAAAAATATTCTTAAAGAAATATCTCCACAAGCTTCGGTATATGGAAGAGTAAAAAGTATTTACAGTGTATACAATAAACAAAAAAAACAATTAAAGGAAACTGGGAAAGTTGATATATCCAATGTAAAAGATCTAATTGCTTTCAGAGTAATTACAGAAAGTGAAAACGCCTGTTTTGATATCTTAGAAAAAATAATGGATAAGGGAGATATTATTACAAAAGACTTTGATGATTACATAACTCATCCAAAACCAAATGGATATAAAGCATTACAAGGACCTGTAGTTTTAGATGAAATATCTCCAAGCATAATAGAAATTCAAATCCTTACACATGATATGTATTACTTTAATACCTATGGACCAGCCTCACACATCGCATATAAAGAAAGTAAAAGTAGGTATGCAAACCCTA
>CAZCWY010000062.1:0-1805 GCA_964502535.1 uncultured Candidatus Saccharibacteria bacterium | reverse complement strand
ACCTATCAATATATCTTCTACATATGTTTTTAACTTGTATTGGAAGATCTCAGATGCAAATTCAGCTGCCTGTTTTCTACAGTTATCTGGCTTGTACTCTTTCTCATTAAATTCTTTAAGTATTTTAGAAAGAGATTTGTAATCATACTCATTAAAAAATATACCTGTTTTAGGATTAACATCAGATATTGTTTCAACTACACCCCCATCTCTATACGCTATTACTGCAGTACCAGCAGCATTACCCTCAACTGGCACTATACCAAAATCTTCTCCCTTAACAGGAAAAAGTAAGGCCTTAGCTTTAGCCAAAAGTACTGGCTTTTCTTCATCAGAGTAGTATCCTAGAAATTTTACTAACCCCTTTGCATTTAATTCCTTAACTAACTCTTTCATTCTCTCTAAATCATTTCCAACACCACCTACCTTTAAAGGAACTTTTGCATCTAGCGCAGCTCTAATAGCTAACTCAACCCCTTTGTATGTTTCTACTCTACCTAAATACAGAAACCAATTCTCTTTGTTAAATCCCTTACTTGCTTTAGAAATACCAGTTACATCTACAGGGGTATATATTACATCAGCATCTAAATCATAAAATTTCTTTATCCTATCCTTTACAACATTAGATATAGCTACAATTCTATCTACACTTCTTGCAGCATTCCTATCCCATTTCCTCCAGATATCCTCTAGGAAGGTATTCATGAAAAAAGAATATATTTTGTATAACCCCTTCTCTACTCCCTTTAACTGTTTTTCATCCTTAATACTCCTTCCCTCCTTCATCCAAAGAAATTTAGGAGGTGACATACATATATTGATATGAGGAATATTTCCTTTAGCAAATTTAGCAAAAGATATAGAAAGAGAAAGTATCCCATCAAACCCTTTAAATCTTAAAGATCTGTACGCTAAAGGTAAGAATAGGTTGTAAAAATTCTTTAACTTAAACTTCCATGGTAGATATTGCATAAAGGAAGTCTTAATATTAACATCTGGGAATTCTCTCTTAACAAACTCTTTGTCATAGAATGCTGTAAAAAGAGTCTTGTTTTCAAATGTATCTAACATATATCTAAGATGTACCTCTGCTCCTCCTCGTTTGTACAAAGGATCATATACTACTGCAATATTGTATTTCTTTTTTTGTTGCATCAATAGTTAAAAGAATATATGGTAAACCCATTATATCCTACATTTACAATTACTTTAAGTATACAAAAAAAACTTTAATGAATATTAAAGTTCAGGAAGACCATCATCACCAAAGTCATCCATTGAAAAATCATCATCCTCTTTATCTAACTCAGCAACAATATCATCTAGGTCAGAAAGATCGTCATCTGTTTTAACAACCTTACTTTCAGTATCAGCTTCATCATCTGGAAATATATCATCTAAGGAATCAACTCCTTCAGCCACTACAGTATCCTCTGCTTGCTGTGTATCATCTAATGTAATTATCTCAGGTTCTATCTCATCAACAATATCACTAAACTCTTTCTCCTGTGTGTGAGGTGTACTCGTTGCTAACCTATCTTCTATCTTTTTAATCAATTCTTCTGATTCTGGTCCAAACTTTTCTACAACATCAATTACTCTCATTGGTTTGCCACAGTCAGGACAGAATTGAATGTATTCAACCTCTTCGCCACAATTACCGCATGAAAAGAACACAACATGAACACTCTGTCTTTGGGGAACCACTTTTTTTGTTTCTTCTTGTTTGACCATAGTAGTTGTAAGTTATTGTATTAAAGAATATTACACTTTAGAGATATAGGTCAATGAACCTATAATAT
>CAZCWY010000061.1:0-1945 GCA_964502535.1 uncultured Candidatus Saccharibacteria bacterium | reverse complement strand
ACTCTAGATGTTGCTGTTTTTCTTCTTCCAATTCCCTCAAAATATTTAGTCATTATTTAATACAATTTTATATTTTATATTCAATAGGTTTTTGACCATCTTGTTTATGCTCTCCACCTTTATATGTAAACAATCTTGCCATTCTCCCATCTCTTAACTTGTTTTTTGGAAGCATATTCTTAACTGCAATTTCAATTACCTTGGTTGAATTCTTTTTAATCTGATCTGCAAATACAATCTCTTTAAGACCTCCAGGAAAACCTGAGTGTCTGTAATATGTCTTTTTTTGATCTTTACCTCTAGATAACTTTACATCATCTGTATTGATTACTATTACATAATCTCCACAATCGATATTAGGAACCATCTCAACTTTTGCTTTACCAATCAAAAGAGATGCTATCTTTGTAGCTACCCTACCTAAAATCTGATCCTTTACATCAATGATGTACCAATTTCTTTCAAAACCTTCTTTTTTATTCCAATCTGTTTTATATTTCATAGTTACTTAAAAACATATTAAAGACCTGATCTACTTTTAGCTCTCTCTTTTTTAAGAGGTTCTATTTTCTTAGATACTGTTTTCTTTCCTAAATTCAAAATACCTTTTCTCTCCTCTTTAAACTCTTTCTTCTCAACTACTTCTTCCTTCTTCTCTTCTTTCTCAACACTCTTCACACCTTTTTTCTTAGTAGACTCTTTCTTACTCTTAAAACCCGATATTTCAACTAGAGACTCTTGAGAATTATCACCAGCTCTATATCCAACCTTCTTTATTGTTACTTTGGTTGAATCATTTTTACCTAATTCAAATATTTTTTTAACTAATTCATCTTTACCTAATACTTCATTCAATCTTCTAATCAAAGATATATCACCCTCTTTTGTAACCTTTACTAAGTTAAGTAAAGATTCTAACTCTCCTCTTAGCACCTTTGCTTTTACAGAAGATGTTTTTACTTTTCCTGATTCCAAGATAGATCTAACCTGATTTTGTTTTAAGGCTTTCCTATGTGAATGGGTTCTACCTAATTTTTTTAGATTGATTCTCTTGTACATCCTAATTATTCACCTTTAATATTAACTCCATATTGATTAAGTAATTCAACAACTTCATTCAATGATTTGTTTCCAAATCCAGAAAGATTTAATAGGTCTTCTACTGAAGCATTTCTTAAGTCTGCTAATGTTTTGTATCCACCAGATAGTAAACCTGTTTTTGACCTCTTTGAAATTGGTAAGTCCTCAACTCTTAAATCTTCTACTTCATTTGCTGGTTCAACAACCTCTTCAACAACCTCAATCTTGTTAATTTCTTCTACTCTTTCCTCTACCTCTTTTTTGGATACACCCATTGCAACCATTACCTTACCTGCAAACTCTTGAAGTATGGATGAAGATTGTAACAAAGCTTCTTTTGGAGCTATACTACCATCAGTTAAAACACCAATAACTACTGAGTCTAAATCTGTTTCCTGTCCCTTACGAGCCTGTTCTACACTCAAACTTACCTTTTCAATAGGGGCAAAATCACAATCAAGTGGAATTAATCCCTCTGCTGATCTATCTGCGAAACTTGCATCTAAATATCCAACTCCTGATTGAACAGTCATCTCAATATTTAATGATGCAGAAGCATCTGTTAAGTTTGCAATAACTACATCTGGAGTTGTAACTGTTACACCAGCATCAACGATAATGTCAGATGCTTTTACAACAGTTTTACCCTTCATTTCAATCTTACATTTCTTAATCTCTTCTGAATCCAAATTAAACTTAACCTGTTTAAGGTTTAAGATAATGGAAACCAAATCCTCTTTTACACCCTCAATGGTAGAATACTCATGCTTTGCTCCTTTAACCTTTATACTTGTAATACCTGCGCCTCTCAAACTAGAGTAAAGAATTCTTCTTAAGGCATTACCAAGAGTTTGGCCATATCCTC
>CAZCWY010000060.1:0-2004 GCA_964502535.1 uncultured Candidatus Saccharibacteria bacterium | reverse complement strand
ATAGATTCCATTACTTCTTTTTACCCTTAGGTAAAATATCTGAATATATATCTTTAGTAGCTTGATCTAACTCAGGTCTCATCTGTGGGAATAGTGTACCCTCTCTAGCAGTGATATCTTCCAAAAACCAAAATACTCTTTCACTTTGACCATATCCACTAGTAGGAGGCATACCGTACTCTAACATCTCTACAAAATCTATATCTAACATCTGTGCTTCCTCATCTCCAGTTTCTCTAAGTCTCTGTTGCTCTAAAAATCTTTCTAATTGATCTTGTGGATCATTAATCTCAGAATATCCATTTCCTAATTCGCTACCTGCTATTATTACTTGGAATCTTTCAGTTAGTTGAGAGTTATCCTCTTGTGATTTAGCTAATGGAGAGAAAAAAACAGGATGGTTTACAAGAAATGCTGGACCTGAGATATTTGCTCTAATATATTTCCACATATTATCAATCATTCTATTCCTATTTATCTCTCCCTCTATCTCTATTCCTTTTTCTTTAATAGCTTCTAATATTTTCTCATCAGAATCATTTAATATATCTACATTAAAATTCTCTTTAATAACTCCAACAAAATCTATCTCTTTCCACTCCGATGCTAAATCAAATGTATGTCCTCTTGTAGTAAATGTAGTCTTACCATATATCTTTTGTGCAATATCAATCAGTAACCTCCTCACTAAATCCATATTATCTTTGTAATTAGCATATGCCCAATACCATTCAATATCGTAAAACTCCTGAAGATGTTCATCATCCATTCCCTCATTTCTAAAATGAGGTCCAAAGGTATATATCTTTTCTAATCCTCCCCCTATTAATCTCTTTTGATATAGCTCGGTAGATATTCTTAAATACAGATCAATATCTAGCGCATTGTGATGTGTAATGAAGGGCTTAGCATCGGCTCCTCCTGTAATAGCTTCAAGTATTGGGACTTCTACTTCCATAAAGCCTTCGTCTTTAAGAAAATCTCTTTGAACTTGCCAGAACTTAGCCTTTCTTTGGAAAAGTTTTATTTTTTCTGAATTAATTACTAAATCTAGATACCTTCTTCTAAATTTTTGCTCTTTGTTTTTTAATTTTCTTGGAATAGGTCTAAGAGATTTAGAAAGTAGTCTAATACTTTTAGCTAATATGGAAATCTCTCCTGTTTTACTTTTACTTATCTCACCATTAACTTCGATAAAGTCAGCAAGGTCTAATAGCTCAAAGTTATTCCACTCTAAGCATCCTTCTTTTATTCCCTTTTTTAACCACTCCTCTTTTACAATTACCTGAATATTTCCTGTTACATCCTTAATATCCGCGAATATTAATTTACCATGTGCTCTCCATCCTATTACACGACCTACAACTGTGTGAATCATGCCTTCATGCTTTTCATACTCTTGCCTAATACTTCCAATATTAATATCTCTGTATGACTTAGATGGGTATGGATTAATTCCTAACTGTTTAATCTTTTCTAATTTCTCTAACCTAATTTTTCTTTGACCAGTAAGATTGCTCTTTAACGAATCCTCCATTAAAAAAAAGATCAATTAATTAATATATATCCTGAATTATATCACAACCCCTACTTCTTCTTACCAGTATATTATCAAATATTTTCTCCATACTAAAAGAAGATGATGTATAATTGAAAAATAACATAAAAATATATAAATATGGCTGAGGATATATTACAAAAGATTACTGCATTAGCAAAAAGAAGAGGAATAATATTTCCTAATTCTGAAATATATGGTGGTATAGGTGGTTTCTATGATTACGGACCTGTTGGTGTAGAGATGAAAAACAACTTAAAAAGATATTGGTGGAAGTATATGGTAGATAGTAGAGAAAATGTTGTAGGTATAGATGGGACCATTATTACCCATCCAAAGGTTTGGGAGGCATCAGGGCACCTTACAGGCTTTGCTGATGAGGTAGTTGAGTGTAAGAAGTGTCATCAGAGATTTAGACCAGAGGATATTACAGAGAAATGTCCTAA
>CAZCWY010000059.1:0-2016 GCA_964502535.1 uncultured Candidatus Saccharibacteria bacterium | reverse complement strand
AAACTAGAGTAAAGAATTCTTCTTAAGGCATTACCAAGAGTTTGGCCATATCCTCTAGGCAAAGGTGCAATCTCATACATACCCCAATTGCCCTCTTCCTCTCTAATTGTTACTTTTATATCTTTAAATGCTTCCATTATTTTTTTAAAACAAATTATTATCTTGAGTAGTACTCTATGATTAGATTCTCACGAATACCTTCATCAATTTCATCTCTAATAGGTAATCTTGCAACTATAACCTTTGTATCCTTTGATTCCAACCACTGTGGAACTGGAAAGAACTTCTCGGAAGGTGCTAGTTTAGCAATTTTTAATTCAACTGTATCCCCCTCTTTAACTTCAAAAGATGGAACAGAGAATTTATTACCATTTAGAAGAACATGACCATGAACTATATACTGTCTAGATGCTGCTCTAGAAGGAGCTAAACCACCTAAATACAATACATTATCTAATCTTAACTCTAATATTCTTAAGAATTCCAAACCTTTATCTAAATTACTAATCTTTGCTCTTCTATTTGCTTCAACATATATACTCTTAAACTGTTTCTCTCTTAATCCATATGTTCTCTTTACTTTTTGCTTCTCTCTTAATTGTATACCGTAGTTTGAAAGTCTAGCTCTTCTCGCATTACCGTGTTGACCAGGAGGAAAAGGTTTTCTTTTAATCCCTGCCTTGTCAGAAAAAGATCTAGCACCCTTTAAATTAAGGTTTACACCCTCTCTTCTGCTTAATCTTTCTTTTGGACCTGTATATCTACCCATTTAAATATTTTAATATTATGTTATTTTCTAGGACTCTTTCTTGGCCTACATCCATTATGTGGAATAGGGGTTCTATCAATCAATGTAGTAATCTTTAAACCTGCAGAATCTAATCCCTTAACAGCAGCATTTCTTCCAGCACCAGGACCACTTACAATAACTCGTACCTCTCTAATACCATATTTCTTAATTGCTTTTTCAGCAGCATCATTTGCAGCTTTAGTAGCAGCAAATGCAGTACTTCTCTTTGCACCCTTGAATCCAACAACTGCTGGACTTCCCTGTACTAAAAGCTCACCACTTTCATCAGTAATAGAGATGATAGTGTTATTAAAAGTTGATTGTACTGTAACAATCCCACTATTAACACTCTTCTTTACTTTTTTAGTAGTTGCCATTATGTTAGGTTTTTTCTAATTTACGTTTTAATCCACCAACTGCTCTACTTCTACCTTTTCTGGTATGAGCATTATGTCTAGTTCTTTGACCTCGAACAGGTAATCCAACCTTATGACGAATACCTCTATAACTCTTAATATCTTTTAGTCTCTTTATATCTCTAAATATATTCTGTCTTAACTCACCCTCAACCTTAAAGTTCTTATCTATATATCCTCTTAAGGCATCTAATTCTGTTTCAGACAAATCTTTAACTAACATATTAGAATCGACCTTAGTCTCTGCACATATCTGCTTTGCAGATTTCTCTCCAATACCATATACACTCATTAAAGAGACCCACAATCTCTTCTCATTTGGTATTTCTAATCCTGCTACTCTTGCCATATTTATATAATATATTTAATTAACCTTGTCTTTGTTTATGTTTAGGATTCTTTTTACAATACACATATACCCTTCCCTTTCGAGTTACGGTATAACAATCTGCACATCTCTTTTTTACTGAAGCCTGTACTTTCATTTTATTTCGTCCTATATGTTATTCTTCCCTGTGTTTTATCATAGGGAGTCATTTCTATCTTTACCTTATCTCCTTCTAGAATTCGAATGTAATGCATTCTCATTTTTCCAGACAGATATCCCAAAACCTCTTTCTTACTTCCGTTAACATCAATTTCAACAACAAACTTTGTATTAGGTAGACACTCTTTGACTACCCCTTCAAATTCGAAAACTTTCTTAGTCTCAACAGTCATAAATAAAGGTTTTGTAAATAAATAGAGTCGATGTGATTATATCAAAGTTTTGACTTTTTTCAAAGGTTTACAACACTTTTCTTTGAAATA
>CAZCWY010000058.1:0-2156 GCA_964502535.1 uncultured Candidatus Saccharibacteria bacterium | reverse complement strand
TTACAAGAAAGACTTGCTAAGTTAGCAGGTGGAGTTGCAGTAGTAAAAGTAGGTGCAGCATCTGAGGTAGAGGCTAAAGAGAAGAAAGCTAGGGTGGAAGACGCTATTAATGCTACCCGTGCAGCTATTGAAGAGGGTGTTGTTGCTGGTGGTGGTTTAGCATATCACAATGCAAAGGCTGTATTAGAGAAGGTTAAGTTTGAAGATGCAGACGAGCAGTTAGGGTTAGAGATTCTTAAGAGTGTACTAAGTGAACCATTAAAACAGATTGCACAAAATGCTGGACAGGATGGTGCAGTAGTTGCATCTCTATGTCATGGTAATATTGGATACAATGCTAAAACAGATAAGTATGTAGATATGCTTAAAGAGGGTATTATTGATCCTGTTAAAGTAACAAGATTGGCATTAGTTAATGCAGCATCAGTAGCAACTATGTTAATTACTACTGAAGCAGTAGTAGCAGAGATACCAGAAGAGGGTCATACACATGATAACCCAATGGCTGGTGGTATGGATGGGATGATGTAATACAATGGTATATGGATTTTAAAAGGGACTCTTAATGGGTCCCTTTCTGTTTGTCTTCTTTTTAATATTCTGCTACTATTAATTTATTAAAAAGTCCTTAATTTGTTATATATACATATATTAAATGAATAAATTCTTTACATTTCTTTTGGGAGTAATACTTACAATAGCAGTAATATTTCTTTTTTTTAATCCAAATAAAGAGGTAAATCAATCTCAATTAGAGGAAGATGTGAGGAAGATCTACGGAGGGTTAGTGGAACTAGGATATACACAAGATGTCTCTGATGATGATATAAAATTAATAATTGAGAAAGTACAAGAAGCATCTAATTGGGTTCCCAATGGGAACATAACTGCAAGCGATGTTTTAGAAGGTAAAACTTTTATTAATGATTCAAGAGAAATTAAAACCGGTACATATGTATCTAACGATTTTGTTTTTTTAGGAAATGCATTGGAAAATGAAGTTTTAGAGGGTAAGCAATTCTATTCTAATGCTAAAGAACTTTTAACAGGAACACTTAGATTGCCTTCTTCAACATTAGTTTCATATAGGGGTAATGCTTCAGTAAATGATGTTTTAGCGGGTAAGACTTTTTACTCAAACTCAGGTATATTAAAAACAGGTACATTTTCTTTTCCTTCGATATCATATTTAGGAGATGCACTAGAAACAGATGTAATGTCAGGTAAGAAATTCTATTCTAACTCTGGTATATTGAATACGGGTACATATGTTCCACCTTCGGTATCATATTTAGGAGACGCATCGGTTGATGAAGTTATAGAGGGTAAGAAATTCTATTCTGATTCAGGTACTTTATTAACGGGTACATATACTCCTCTACCTTCAGTTGATTTTACAAATATGCAATACAGTACATATGACGATTATGCTGGAGGTGACTATCTCAGCGAATATTTCGAATTGGGGGGAGCAGAATTAGAAGATTACGAAGGAGAAGAATCTGAATGGACAAAGATCTCAGATGATGTATGGAAAGATACTAGGACAGGTGTGTACTGGAGTAGTGATCAAACAAACGATATTTTAGGTCAGAGTATAGTGCCATCAAATAATTTTGACATGTCAACATGTGACTTCTTTACATCGTTACCAAGGGGCTCCTATGATGGAACAGATAATACATGTGGGAATGCAATAAACTGGTGTGCGAATTTGGAATTAGATGGTAGAAGTAATTGGTATTTACCTTCACAAAAAGAATTATTGCAAGCACTTATCGATGGTATTTACAATCAAGCAGGAGATACTCCACAAGCAGCGGCAGCATTTGCTTCAGGGGATGCTATCGGACGTCACGATGGATATTTTTTCTCTTCATCTGAAGTTTCTCACAATTCAAGTCGTGCATGGTATGTAGCTTTTGGCGATCAATATCTCTATCACTACAATAAGACCGATGATTATACCGGAGTTCGTTGTGTGTCTCGGGATTATAGTCTAGCATTTTGAGATTTTCAGTATTACATGTTATGTATTAATACCTAACCTCTTGTGCTAATACCTTGCCTAATATATTACAATTGGTATTTGTATATCTCTCTGTGATTAATCCATTACTATCTTTTACTAATACATAATCATTTGTAATAGGTTT
>CAZCWY010000057.1:0-2237 GCA_964502535.1 uncultured Candidatus Saccharibacteria bacterium | reverse complement strand
AAATTTTCTAAATATTTGTTATCTCTAACCATTTCTTCATGATATTATAGATATATAGTGAACAGTATTATACAAGAAAAAAGTAAAACCTTGTGGTATGTAATAAAATTTTTCTATACCAAATATACTAAGGAAGTAATAATCAGAGATTTACTCTTTGTAGTAGTCACTATCTGTGAGATGGCAGCTATTACTGTTTCAGGAAAGTTTTTAGATGCAACAATAGTGGTAATAAATAATTTTGACTCTTTGGACTTAAATAGATATTTTGGTTCTGATTCATTTTATTACCTTTGTCTATCGTTACTTTTGTGGATATTTGTTGCTATTGGAACGAGGGTAAGAATTTATTATAGAAATAATATTGCAGATAGGGTATGGAGAGATACAAATGTAGAGATGATTAGTAAGATATCAAGTTCTAATCTACAAGATATTGAAAAACCTAAATTACAGAACTTGATTGAATATATTCCTAATTACTCAATTAACAACTTAATTGCTTCCTACGAATCTTTTTCTACAATTGTATATCAACTTGCAAGAGGTGTTACTGCATTTGTAATACTTTCTTCTCATTTAGGATGGTCTGTTTTGTTGCTAGCCCTTTTTGTGTTACCAGAGGTTTTGCTCACTATGTTTAATAGGAAGATTATCCAATTGTATGATGATAGAAACATGGGAATTCTTAAACTTACCAACTATATCTATTATACGATTGGTATGGATATTAGAAATTTTAATGAGTTAAGAGTTAATAACACATATGATTTTCTAAGAAGGAAATATGAAACTAGCAAGGATGGATATTTAAAAGGTCTTTTCTATAGAAGAAAACATTTTACAATAGACGAGGTATTTGGAGCAGTAATAGGGCAAGTATTAAAATATGTATATATTGTATATTTAGTAGGATATTCAATTGTAAAAAAGATTACAATTGGTAGTTTTAGTGCACTATTCAATTATGTGGATGTAGTTCATACTAGTGCATTCCAGGTATTAAATACCTTTGCACTTTTAGATAACTACCTAGCATATACATCTAAGTATTTTGAGTTTGTTAATAATGAAGGGTTTGGAGACATTAGACATGGATTTGTTAAATTACCTAAGGGCACTCCTGACATAGAATTTCTGAAATTAGACTTTGCATATCCTGATGAACCAGAAAGAAAGGTTTTAGAAAATATATCTTTTAAGATTAGTGCCGGAGATAAGGTGGCGTTCTTTGGTGGAGATGGTTCTGGAAAAACTAGTCTAATTAAGATGCTTACTGGATTGTATCAGGTTACTGCTGGAGACTATCTAATGGGTGGATACTCTGTTAAGGAATTAGATAGGGGTGAGGTTAAGAGTAAATTGGCTGTTACCTTCCAAGGTTTTGTTAATTACAGTTTTAGTATTAGAGAAAATATTACTTTGGCTGGTGATAAAAAAGAGATTAACAAAGATCTGTATAACAGGGTAATAAAGGTTTGTGAGATAGATAAGTTTATGAAACATGAAGGTATTAATGATAAATTGAAGTTAGGTAAATATCTTGATGGTAAGGAGCTATCACCTGGATATTGGCAAAGATTAGCAATTGCTAGGATGTTGTATAGGAACAAGAAGATCTTTGTATTAGATGAACCTTTCACCTTTATAGATGCTCCTTCAAGGGATAAGTTAATTAAGGGTATACTTAAATTTGCAGGTCCTGATAGAACAGTTATCTTAATTACAAGGGATATGGACTTATTAGATCTTTTTGACAAGATATATATGTTAGATGGAGGTCATATTGTGGAGAGAGGAGATTGGAAAGAGTTGATAAAAAATAAGGGGAAGTTTTACAAAGAGTTAAAATACAATCGTTAGTAGTAAAAAGTCGCAGGGTTGTTTAATTTAAGGGTATACTGGGGTATACCAAAATTCATTGACATAAGTATATATGTGGATATATAATTACCAAAATATATTGTGGCTTGGTAGTAAATATTTTTTTATTGTAGTATATCAGGATAGCCACAAGACCGACATGTAATCAAGGTGGGGGTTATGTTGGTTTGAAGGTCTGCCCGTCTAACAACATATATCTCGGATTTAAATAAATTTATTTTTATTTATAATGAAGAGAATATATAAAAAATCTTTATACAAGATTTTTGTTTCTTTGTTCATTATTTTTTATTCATTTGTTCCACAAACTATTGCTATTGGGCAGGTTATAGAAGAGTATTCACAGGACAGTG
>CAZCWY010000056.1:0-2353 GCA_964502535.1 uncultured Candidatus Saccharibacteria bacterium | reverse complement strand
CCTAAATCACTCTCAGGTTATGTATATATAGATAAAAATGGAAATAAAACAAAAGATGAAAATGAAAAAATACTTTCTGATATATCAATAAGAATATATACAATTACAGATTCAATAGAAGAAACTGTTAAAAATGTAGTAACTGATGAAAATGGATATTGGCAGGTAGACTTATGTAATGGATCATACTTCATTAAAATAGATTCAAATACATTACCTAAAAACTACGAATTAGAAAAAGGAGAAGTTCTTGAGGTTATGATATCCGATGAAAAGGATGAGAATTCACAAGACTTTATCATAAATGATTCTAGAAGCTTCTTACAAAAAAATTGGTTATGGATTTTATTAGCAGTTGGATTAATTGCAACTGGATGGACAGTTTTCTCAGGAAGCAAAAAAGATGAAAATCAATATGCATAATAAATAGGGGGTAATCTAATTACTCCCTATAACTCTCTATAGAATACAATTTGTAAACAATATTAAGATTATGTAAAATAATTAATATAATTTTTACTAATCTATAAATATGGAAGAAAATCTTGTAAAAGATTTACCTACGCAAGATAAACCAAAGAAGAAAGTAAACGGTTTTTTAATTTTCTTTCTCATTCTCTTAGCAATTCCAATATTAATTGGGATAGTAGGATATATGGGATACAAAAAAATTGTTAATAATACCTCTACTCAAGTAGATCTAGGTGTAACCTACAGTATGGCAGACATAGAAGAAAGTTTTGCAATGACTGGAAGCACAGGAGGTATGTGTTTAGATTGTAAATATATTAAATATGGCAACCCACATCAAGTAGATGCAACATTTACAAACTCTCAAGCTACAGCAATATTAAACTTGGCTAATCATGATTTAGAGTATGGAGAATTAGACAATTTACAAGTTAAGTTTAGTGAAAACAAAGCTGAACTCTCAGCTCTTTTTACATATGAAGGAAAGACATATCCAGTATATATCTCAGGAACAGGAGGTAAAGCATCAAATACAACTATTCAAGGGAAATTAGATACCTTAAAGGTTGGTGGAATCTCACTTCCAACATCTGTAAGACCTATGCTTGAAAAAGTATTAATAGATCTTGCTAATGGAAAATTAGCAGAAGCAGGGGACACCCTTAGAATTGATACAATAGAGATTACAGAAAATGGTTTACACTTTGAAGGACTAGCACCTAGTACATTTGAAAAGAAATAATTTAATATAGATTCATATGCCAGAATATATATACAGTATTATTCTAGTAGTAATAATCATTATAGTTGTAATGATATCTACTAAAAAGAAAAAACAAGAGATCTGGAAAGGAACATTAGAAAAGAAAAAAGAAAACTATGTAGATGAAGATAGTACACAGACATACTCCTTAATATTTAGAACAGAGCAGGGAAAGAAAAAGAAAATGATAATATCAAATAGGGATACATACGATTCATGGAGTGTTGGAGATAAAGTAGAGAAAAAACAGGGAGAGTACTATCCAATGAAAGTTCAATAAAATGAAAATTGAGTAGAATATAACAAATACTTTGGAGAGTTTGATTTTGAGAGTATATCTTTCTGGATTTACCAAAATGTCCTTGCTTTCTAAGAGATATGCTTCAACAAGTATTAGAAATGACAAAAGTTACATAGAAAATTTAGCCAAAAAACATCCAGGGATACTAAGATATAGCAAAATGTTGTTTACTACTCAGCATGGTTATTTAAGTGAAAAGCGTTGCTATTAAGTTAAAGATTTTCTTGATGGGTAAGAGACTAAATATATATAGTATATTCTTACCCATCAAGGTGTGTTTTGTTCTTTAATTATGCAATTATCTCTCAATTTCTTTTAAAAAATCATCAACAAGAAGATTTAAAAATCTCTCAGAATCAAATTCTTCTTCGCCTTCTCCTAGGATAATATAACTCAAAAGATATGACTCTCCCATGAACTTGCAAAATATTAATATTGCATTATCCTCTATCTTTAATGCATCCATTGCATTGCACGCAGCATCAAACGAGTCATCATCAATATTTATATCAGATACAAAAATCTTACTATCTTCACATCCTTTGACTCGAACCACATAATTATGTGTATCAACCTCAATATTGAGTTTTATTGACCCAGAGAATTTAATTTCCTCTTTCTCTTTATTAACTGAATAAAGATTAAACTTCAAAATCTCTTTCATTTTCTCTCTCTTTCTGATTACTTCATAGTAAATTTTTAAAGAACAAAACACAATGTAATTATATTACTACAGGCTAATATTTTCAATTCCATTCAATTTCCTCTATAATTCAGATATGAATAAAGAAATTAAAACAGTTAAT
This sequence comes from uncultured Candidatus Saccharibacteria bacterium, assembly GCA_964502535.1. GTDB lineage: Bacteria > Patescibacteriota > Dojkabacteria > SC72 > SC72 > UBA2259. Next base: position 12 of record CAZCWY010000056.1, on the reverse strand, counting down.
ATATACAATACT
>CAZCWY010000055.1:0-2354 GCA_964502535.1 uncultured Candidatus Saccharibacteria bacterium | reverse complement strand
TTAAAAAGATAGTCTGAAACCACCAACTCTAATACGGCGTCACCAAGAAACTCTAATCTTTCATTATGAGTTCTACACTCTTTATGCTCATTAACATAGGATCTATGGGTAAGAGCATCTTTAAGTAACTCTTTATTAAGAAAGGTAACTCCAATAATCTTCTCAAACTCTTCAATTTTATTCATCTCTGTTTTTTTCATATATAGCTCCTAATACACCATTAACAAATTTACTACTGCTATCTCCCCCAAACTCTTTGGCTAATTCTATAGCCTCGTCAATTGATACTTTTGGAGGGGTCATCTTGCCAATGAAGGCCTCGTATATAGACAATCTTAGTATCTGAATATCAACTAATTTCATTTGAGAGATAGGCCATTGAGGTGCAAATTTAGTAATAAGGTCATCAATCTGAGTTTGATTCTCTTTTACACCAGTGATTAAGGATTGATATAACTCTTCGTTATACTCCTCAATCTCATCTAACTCTGTTAACTGTGATATATCAAATTCAATAACACTACCCTTGTTAGGAATAAAATCATTTGAAAAGAGATGCTGTAGTGCCAACTCTCTTGAAAGATGTCTAGGGTCAGTTGCTTTCTTCATTAGAAATACAATTATCTATTTATTACTCTTAAGATCTTTACCATCTCCATAGTAACCACAAAACTCACATACAAAATGAGGTCTTTTACTCTTACCACACTTTGGACATTTAGAGATGTCTGGTTTTGAAAGGAAATCCTGAGCTCTTCTTCTATTCTTTCGCCCTTTAGAAATTTTTCTTTTTGGTAGTGCTCCCATAATTAGTTATACAATATTAAACCTTGTATTATATTTTAATATGTTAATTCTTGCAACCACAATTATACTATCCAACTCTCTTTAATGGTAATCTCTTGGCCAGAGGTCAGTTTCCCATCAATCATCTCTTTAGCGATATTTCCCTCAATATTATCCTGAATGTACCTTTTAATAGGTCTGGCGCCTAATCCTGGATCATTTGCTTTACTAGCAATTAATTGAGGTATTAGATTTCCCCATTTTAGAGTAATACTCTTTTCTGTGAGCCTTTGAGCTAATTCATTTAGTAATAGCTCAGAAATTTGTGATAGATTTTGAATATCGTGAGGATGAAAAACTAATACCTTATCATACCTATTTAATAGCTCTGGTTTTATGGCCTGTTTTAACTCTATCATTGCCCTATCTTTTGCTTCTTGCCATGTAACATTCCTATCATTTAGTGTCTCTAAAAGCATTGTACTTCCAATATTACTAGTACATATGATTATGCTATGTGTAAAATCTACTGTTTCTCCTAATGTTGAGGTAAGTCTACCCTCATCAAAGATTTGTAAGAACAGATCTAATATCTGGGGATGAGCTTTCTCCATTTCATCAAAGAGGACTATTGAATATGGATTACTTTTAATCTTGTCTACAAGAGATATTGAGGATCTGCTTAAAATACTACTATCACTTTGTCCACCTAAGAACTTTTCAACACTATCAATCTCTTTGTATTCAGACATATCTATTCTAATCATACTGGTAGCACTACCAAAGTATTCCTCTGCAAGTACTTTTGAGATATGTGTTTTACCTACACCTGTAGGACCTAAAAAGAGGAAGGTTCCGATTGGTTTATTTGGACTTCTAATATCTACATGTGCTCTTCTAAGTGCTTCTACAAGAGCCTGTATGGCATCTTCCTGACCGACAATCTTCCTTTTCATATTCTCTTCTAGCTTCATTAGTTTTGTACTATCTTGGGGATTAACACTCCCTATTGGGATACCCTTTTGATTAGACAGTACCTTAGACACATGCTCTCCTGTAACTATCTTAACACCACTAGTTTGTGCCCATGAGCAAGACTCTTCTATTAGTTGTACTGCACTGCTAGGTAACTTTCTCTCCTTGTTATACCTTTGTGCTAATTCAACTGCACTAATTAATGCAGGAAAGGTAATATATATATTAAAATTCTTTTCAAGTTGAGATACTTTTGTTTCTAATATCTGTAATGCGTCAACTGCAGATATTTCTTTAATCTCAATATTTGTGAATGCCTGTCTTAAGGACTCCATGCTGTAGAAGTATTTTTTGTAATCAGCGTAATTTACAGTACCAAGTATTGGGAATTTACTATTTAATATATATGGAAGCAATATACCAGCAATTGAATGTCCACTTTCATTAGCTTTAGATGGAATTAATTCCTGCATTTCATCAATATACAGGATTACATCTTTTGCATTCTCGAGCTCATTCATAGCTTTTAACACCAGATTTTCAAGATTCTGTTCTTTATTTGATTGGGCAATTAACCCATTAATATCAAATTT
>CAZCWY010000054.1:0-2460 GCA_964502535.1 uncultured Candidatus Saccharibacteria bacterium | reverse complement strand
AAGATTAATATTGATGCTAAATTTCCTTACGCTGCATTACAGAGAATGACTGAGACAGATGATAGTGATGCTAAAAAGAGATATATGAAAGAGTTTGAGACAGATATTAAAGAGAAGATAAAACAGGTTACTACTAGAGAATATATTAGTCCAGAAGAGAGAACTGTTGATTTTGTAATACTATTTATTCCTAATGAGATGATTTTCTCCTTTATCTATGACAAGATGCCAAGTATATGGGAAGATGCTATGGCTAAAAAAGTAGTACTTGCTGGTCCTTTTAGTTTTACAGCAATACTTAGAATGGTAAAGCAAGCTTATGAGAATTTTAGAGTTCAAGAGAATATATTTAAGATAGTGGGTCATGTACAATCAGTAGAAAAGGAGTTTGATAAGTTTAGTGAGGAGTTTGATAAGGTAGGAATAAAGATTGATCAACTTCAAAAGCAATACTCTGATGTTACCACTACTAGGGTAAATCAAATGAAAAGAAAAATGGATTTAGTAAGATTAGAGGGTGGTGTAAATGTGAATACTCAAATTCCTTTAATTACAGATAATGAAAAAGAGGGCTAGATTGCCCTCTTTAATATTTCAAGATAAATATTCTCTACATAGTTGGTGCTGTAGGTTCTTCTGGTATTTGTTCTTCTAATGGTTGTGCAATATTGTTAGTACTAACAACTGGGTTAATAGGGGTTGTTGCTACTGTTTTTGGACTCCAAGCTAAAAGATATAGCAATACATATGCACCTATTCCAGTTAATACTATTAATCCCAGTAATTTATCATATCCTCTTCTTTCAGTTATTCTCATTACTGCGATGATCATCATAATCTGTCCTACAAAGGGTACTAATATCCACCAAGCACTTTTCTCTCCTAATTGCATAAGCATGATAGTGTTAAGTAATGGAAACCATGCGAACCATGAATTAGTATATCCTAACTCTTTGCCTATTTTAGATAAAGCTAAGGATGTAAAAATATATGTTGTTAAACCAATTAAAATCGGGAAAAGTACCAAAATTCCCATACTTGCTATTGCAACTGCTATTCCAGCTTTTGATGTCTCAGAGTCAGCTAACCCATCCTGGAAAAAGTCATCTCCAATGGTATCTTCAATCTGAGATTCATATATTCTAGGGTCCATATCTGAGTAATCAATTTCAGTATCGTATAACACAACATTTTCATCTACAATTGTCTCTTCTTGAGCGAATGCTAGTGATAAAGGAAATAAAAACAATGCTAGAAAAAGAGGCAATAGCAAGGGTTTTAGTTTTACCATTTTATTAAGTATAAAATTATATTCTTTAATTTATCATAGATATTTTTACTCATCAATAGGGAATAGGCTTGTAAGAGGATATACATATGAAAAATAAAACAAATATGATACTCTTAAATATGGAAGAAAAATCTTGTACTAGAATAATAAAAGGGAATATACCCGTGTTACTTTCTGCTCCTCATGTGTATTCTCATAGAAGACCTTCACTCACAGCATCGTATAAATGGGGAGAGAAATTTACCGAAGAGATAGTAGATGGTATCTGTGTTCGTACTGGTGCTTGGGGTGTTATTCAAAGTTGTGAGACTTCCTTTGACCCTAATTGGCATAAACTTAAGGAGAATCCATACAAGAGCGTTATTAATGATATTGTTGAAAAAGAAAAGATAAATAAATTTATTGATATCCATGGGCTTAATGATGAATATGACTATGATTTTGGTATCTACTATCCTTCTAAATTTTTAAAATCTATCTCTCTTTCAAAAGAGATTGCTAAGGTATTAAACCAAGGAAAATTAAGAGGAAGTAACATATGTATCTTTAGATTAGTTGATGATTTTCAGGAGACTCTGGGAGAGTATTGTGCAAACAAATTAAGAATTCCTTCTGTTCAGATAGAGATTGCAAGATATATTAGAGAGGATGAAAAGTTAAAGAATGAGGTTATTAAAAACCTCTCTTCATTTTTAGTTGTGTAATTTTCATTAATAATTGTGGTATTTTTTGACTAAGAGATACCTCTTTGATATGCTTAGATATATATTTAAAATAATATAGTATATTACTATGGTATCAACTACAAAAGAGATAAAAACAACGGTGGAGACTGGAAAAAGTAAAGCCATTGATATTGCTGTAGCTCAGATAGAGAAGCAATTTGGAAAAGGTTCAATTATGAAATTAGGAAGCACTCAGAGAGTAGATGTGGAAGTCATTCCAACAGGTGCCCTATCTTTAGATATGGCTTTAGGTATAGGTGGTGTTCCTAAGGGAAGAATTATTGAAATATATGGTCCAGAGTCTTCTGGAAAAACTACGCTAGCTATACATATACTAGCTGAAGCACAGAAAAAAGGAGATGCTGTAGGATTCATTGATGCTGAACATGCTTTTGATGCAACATATGCAAAAAATATCGGTCTTAATATTGATGAGCTATATAT
>CAZCWY010000053.1:0-2518 GCA_964502535.1 uncultured Candidatus Saccharibacteria bacterium | reverse complement strand
ATAAAAGTAATAAATTAATTTCAAAGAATAGTACAAACAATATTGAATTCAAAAACTTATAATCCAAAAAATCTTAAATTTGTGTCAGTATTAATCTTTTTATTAATATTCACTGTTGTAATTCTGTTATATTTACTTTCGTTAAAAAATTTTACCCCAATGGATAGCCAGGGATCTTTTCTATGGTTAAACATTTTTGTTACCTCTTTCCTTTTGTATACTGCTCTTTCCACTTTTTCATCTTTAATATCTTATCTATTACTGTTAGTAGTATTAAAAAAAGAAGATAGTAGGAAATTGAAGGTATTATGTCTTCGATGGGGGATTATATTTTCTTTTGGAATATTTCTTGTACTCCTTTTACATTTTTTTCATATACTTAATCTCTATTGGGGGCTAGGAATACTTACAGTTGTTATCCTTGCCTCCTTTGTTATATGATATCAATATAGATGGCAAATACATTAAAAAAAACAGTGGGAAATGAATTTAATGATATCCTTGATATTCTCTCGGGAGAAATGCAACTAAGAGAGAAGGAAGAAAAAATTCAGAATCTCAAAGAAGAAGCAAAGAACAAGCATAAGGCAGAGAAAAGAAAGAAGGTTGCAGAAAAAGATTTAGTCTTAGAGGAGAGTGATTTACCAGTAAAAAAGGTTGTACAAAATATTAAGTTGTTCGAATGGGAAGCACCTGATAGATATGCCTTTAATTTCCAAACTAAAACATTTTGGGTCTTGTTATCAATAATTCTTCTCTTTGTTCTCTATTTAGCTATTTTAGGGCAGTATTACCTAATGGCAGCTATTGTTGGCTTGATATTTTTTGTATATGTAGCTGGAACAAATAAACCTGTTCAGGTTAAGCATAAGATAACGAGTAGGGGAATTGATACTGGCAACAAGTTGTACGAATGGTTTATGTTAGAAAATTTCTGGTTTTCAATCAAAAACGGTCAATATCTGTTAATAGTGGAGACTAGATTAAGATATCCTAAGGCTCTAATGATGTTACTTGAAGGTGTAGATAAGGATGCAATATTTGTATTGTTACAGGAGAAGGTCCTGTACAAAGATATTAGAAAACAGAGTAAGTTAGATGTATTAACATATGGTGAGTACATACCTTTTGAAGAGATTTAAAGGATATTGATGTATAATTTCATTGATTATTTATATTGGAGAGGTGCTAGAGTGGTCGAATAGGGCACACTCGAAATGTGTTATTCGGGTTTATTCCCGGATCGTGGGTTCGAATCCCACCCTCTCCGAAGATTTTATAATCCAATTATAAAAAACTTTTTTCCACCCCTGTATCACTAAAATGCTTAAAGAGTTCTTAACAAGGAATTATATAATTTTGGCATTCCTCCATTTTAAACTTAACACCAAATCGGAAAAGGGGAGATATTCACAAAAAGTAAGCCTAGTGTGGATAACCTCAGAAGCGTTGATACGACAAGACCTTCTCACTATATAATTACTATATTTCCCCTATTATCATTCTCTAGGCTATTAGTATATACTACCAAATCTTAAAAATTTTTTGTATTATGTACATATGTATCAGCCTAAAATAAAAAGATATCAAAAAGATTTTGAATATTCGTATGCGTTCGGATCCTTTCCAGTTATTGAACTACTCTCTTTACATCCAGAGAAAGTACTTAAAGTTCTTTTAAAAAAAGACTCACTTAAAGCAGAAGGTATCTCTCAAATAAGTAGCGAGTGTGAGAAAAGAGGAATTCCTGTTGAGGTTAATGATAGGTTGATAGAAAAGATATCAGTTAAAGAAAATACATATGTAGTTGGAGTATTTAAGAAATATGAATCAAAAGTGGTAGAGGGTAATAACCATGTTGTTTTAGTAAACCCCTCTAACACAGGGAATTTAGGTACAGTTATTAGAACTATGTTAGGTTTTAATTTCACAGATTTGTGTATAGTGAAACCAGCAGTTGATATCTTTGATCCATTGGTAATTAGAGCTACCATGGGGGCTTTATTTAGTATTAGATTCCAATATTTTAATTCGTTAGAAGAGTATCTTGAGAAGTTTCCAAAATACAATTTCTACCCATTTATGTTAAAGGGAGGAAAGAGTATTAATGATGTTAAATTTGTTAAGCCATACTCCATTATTCATGGTAACGAATCAAAGGGATTAGATGGGAAATATTTAAATATTGGACAGAGTGTATATATCCCACATAGTAAGAATATAGATTCTTTAAATCTTTCTGTAGCAACATCCATAAGTTTGTGGGAGGCGAGTAGGAACGAAGTTTAAAAATCTCTTCCAGGCTCCTGTGGTGTATCAAATTAAGAATTTTCTGTATTCAATTCATAACTAGACCAAAGAGAGAAAAAGAATGCCTCTTGGCTTTCTAGGGGCTTCTAGTCAATATGTAAAGTAGGGTTGTATGTTTCTCCAAGATATTGAGATTTAATGGTATAATATATGGTTCTTTAAGAATATGGGGACGTAAGGCTATCGACAGAAGTATATAAGTGCTGTT
>CAZCWY010000052.1:0-2657 GCA_964502535.1 uncultured Candidatus Saccharibacteria bacterium | reverse complement strand
TTGTACTCCTTTTAATCTTCTCTGCCATATTCTTGTTATTAAATATTAAAAAAATTTCGGAAAAGAAAAAAGAACTGTCCAAAATACCTAATTTAATTACATAATAAAATGACCTCACAAGAGTATCAAAAAAGCTTGGAAATAGATCAGCCCTTAATAGAATTTAATGGGGTACTTAAACAGATGCCTTTCTATATATCTCCTGAACTAAAACAGTATCCTTTCGAAATATTAAAAAATTTAGGAGAGCTACCTTTAAAAGTCACAGAAGAAGAAAACTCCTTAGTTGTTCTGTATCCTGGAGGGAGAGTACGATATATTGAAGAATGTGGAGTTCTAATACCTGAAATGGTAAGAATATTTATAGCAACATCAGAACCTGGAATAAGCTCTTTTTCTACTGATCAATTAGATAGTTTTATATTCTTTTCTCAGGTTGATGAAGATGAGATTAATTCAAACGAATCATATTTACATTTTGGAGATTTACATATGTCAGTTAAACTATTAGAAGGAGAAAAAGAGATAAAAGATTGGTGGATCGGTGATAGAAAAGGATAAAATGAATTCTATAATTAAAAGAATTAAAAAAATAAATAGGGTTTTAATATATTTAACATTTTCCGATGTATTCTCTTGGGGTACCTTTACAATAATATCTGCATTAACTGGGTTATACCTTGCTAGAAAGTTAGGACAAAATACTATTGAATATGTAGGTATCGGAACTGCAATCTACTTCTTTGTAAGAGGTGTTACACAAATACCGATAGGACATATTACAGATAAATATAAAAAGGATAAAGATGAAATCTTTCTTCTAGCACTTGGAATAATTCTAATGGGAATACCATTTCTTTTCTATCCTAGAATTTCGCAACCGTACCACTATTATATCCTTCAGACAGTTTTTGGATTAGGTGTAGCCCTAAATCTCACTAGTTGGAGAGTACTTTTTGCACTTAATACTGATGGCGGAAGAAAGGGGAGACAGTATGCCAGATATGAGACCATTATGAGTATATGTACGGGAGTCTTAAGTATAGTAGGAGGTATTATTGCGAATATGGGTGATAAGTACTTTGATATGGTGATATCCTCTGCAGGCTTTTTTATCATATTAGCTAGTTTATGGGTTCTTCTGATCTATCTCTATGAAGATAGGAAAAGTAATTAAATTTATTTCCCTTTTTTAAATGAAAAGAAAATATCTTTTAATAGGTTTAATTTCTTTATTAATAACCCTTTCTATTGTTACATTCTTTTTGATTAAGGATAGAAGTAAAGATAGTAATGTGACATATATCGATGATAATGGAGATAATGGTTTCAATCTTATTTTAGAAAAAGAATACAAATCTGATAATCTTTGGGAATATAAAGTAACTGGCAAATTCCCTAACCCCTGTTATACTGCAGCTGTAGATGAAGTGGTTCGAGAAAGCTATCCTGAACAGGTGACCATATTAGTTAGTATATCTAAACCTTCTGATGGTATGATATGTGCACAGGTAATAACTGATTATGAACATGAAGGAACTTTTAATGCTAGCCCACAGGCTCTCATCAAATTAGAATTAAAAACCGAGTAACTTCTTACTTGGAACAAAATAGAATGGAAAATATAGAAAAAATATTTAGCAAAAAGAAAATAAGATCCGTCCTTTTTGATATGGATAGAACATTGGTAGATACCGCTACTTACTTTGATGAAGAAATGACAAATGCTATTATTAATATTGTTGCCAAAATACATCCAGAAATGCCACTTAAAAAACAAATAAAAATGACAAAAGAGATATTGAAATTAGCTAATGATATATGGCAAAAGAATAAAACTCCGACCTTAGTTGATTCACTTACACTTGATGCTATTGTGCAATATTTTGGTAAAAAGAATTTTAAAATTAATAAAACAGAAATTTCTAAATCTCTCAAATCTCTTTACAAAGAGTTTTACATAACCTCTCCACTAACTTTTTCATACACTGTAGGTACACTACATAAAATAAATAGATTAGGAATAAAAATGGGAGTTTACTCTCAGGCACAAAATGGTTGGACTAAAGTAAAGGTTGCGAATATTAAAAATGAGTATCAGAAAAGATATCATATTAATTTGAAATTACCATTTTACCCAACCAAAATTACAGACTCAAAAGATAAACAAGAATGGATTAATGCAGGGACACATTTCAAAATTAATTTTAATAATACACTTGTAGTCGGAGATAGTTTAACCTCTGACATATATCCAGCGATACAAGCTGGGTATGGATATGCTCTATATCTATACCATACTAAAAGAACAGACGATATTGCCTTTAAGAAAGGAAGTAAAGTATTCCAAACTAAAAATTTAGGAAGTATATTCTCTTAATTTGATAACATACCCCTTGCAGCCATTATTCCTGTTACAGCTGCCCCTGTAATTGAACCAGATAAACCAGCAGCATCTCCAGCAACAAATAACCCCTTAATATTGGTTTCTAATTTCTTGTTAGTTTCAATTTTAGATGACCTAAATTTTACTTCAGGTGCATAGAGTAGGGTAGAACCTGAATTAATACCTGGCATTACCTTATCTAATATCTCTAATCCTTCAATAATGTTTAATACTATCCTATGTGGCAACCCCATTGATATGTCCCCTGGTA
>CAZCWY010000051.1:0-2681 GCA_964502535.1 uncultured Candidatus Saccharibacteria bacterium | reverse complement strand
AACAGGATATCCCCCTTTATACATAGTATTTTCTCATCCATGATATTTACTCCTCAATTACAATTGCAGTAGCAGGACACATATCATGTGCCTCTCTTACTTTACTCTCTAGTTCTGCAGGTACATCTTTACCCTTAAACTCTTGTTTTACATCTACAGTTCCATCATCTTTCATTTCAAATACCTCAGGACATACTGCTATACATGAACCACAAGCAACACATTTAGTTTGATCAATTGATACTTTCATTAACCGATATCTTTAATTTAATTACCATATATTTTTTCAGATATGTAAAAATATTGCAAATGTAAAAAGAATTGTTATGCTCTGAATTTCACTAAACCATTTCCTACAATATCAAAGGAGTAGTCCTCTGACAGATCTGAAAGTAGTATTCCACTATTTAGTAACATTTCACTTGGTTTAGTTCCTCCCTTTAAATACATTAATACATCTTCTTTGTCTATCTCCAACACCTCACTTAGCATATTTACCATCTTACTTGATTGATCAGGGGAATCGTAATGTAAGGTCTTTAAGTGAATCTTTTCATCTTTAATATTAAAGATGGTTTGAGAGGAATACTGCCTAATGGAATAGTCAATGATTACAGGTTTAAGTGCTCCAACAAATGCAAACCCTAATACTGAAACGAATATCGCTACGAAAGCAAACATCTTTTTGTTTGTCATATTAAATATGGATGACAATTTAAGTATGCATCTATATGTTAGACATATGTGTGTTAAATGTACAGAAAATATTAGTTATAACTAAAATATATATACTTAGTAATACATACTATATTGTGAATACTAGGTGAAAAAGAAAAATAGAGAGAAAGACTATAAGGTGAATTGATGGAAATGGAGTTATTTTCCTATAACTAGCTAATATTTAAGGAAAATTCGGGGTGACTCGACTTGAACGAGCGGCCTCTTGCACCCCATGCAAGCGTTCTAGCCATCTGAACTACACCCCGATTCTGGCAATTATACTAAATATCGATTTCTAATACTACCAAATTAGGGCTCTGTGCTGCACTTAACTTAAAAGGTTTCTTGTCATTAATACCCTTAAAAGTATATACCGATTCATCACCAGTTCTTAATATATCTACACTAATACCAGCTGGGAGAGAAATAGTTTTACTCCACCCAGACACCTTGTCCTGTTCTAGTGATGGGAATGTTAGAACTAATAGCCCTTCTTCATCGTAAGAAGCATTTGCTGAAGGAATTGGATTAGATGCACCACTTGCTACCTCTAATGAGAATTTCAATACACCTGATGAATATATGAATGAGTAATCTGTAATCTTTGCCCCCTGTGAAGTTGTTACTCCCTCTATCTCCTGATCCTCTGAGCTAAATTCTGTACTTCCAAAATCAATAGTTGGTGCGCTATATTTTTCATCATATGAGACCATAACTGAAAATATCCATGTACCTACATCCTTATCATCTACCTCTACCTTTAATTCATTTAATCCTAACACGCCAATATCATATGCTCTTGTAGTATCAGAATCTGTTACTAATCTTTTTAAACCAGTAATACCTGATTTGTTTACCAATATACCCTTACTATGTGTTACCGAAGTATTATCATCAAAGATATTAGTTAGATCAACCCTAAACACACCATTACTAAGTATGGGTGTAACTGTAAAAAGTGGTGTAGTAGCTTCTTGCGTGGAAGAAGACAATGTAAATTTAAATACATGATATCCCATTCCTTCCTCTGCCTGAATATCCTCTACTGAATATTCATATTCACTTGCCTTACCAAACACCCAAGCCTCTTTATTAAATCCTTCCAAATTTGATTCCTCCGTCTCTTGATTCTCCTCTTCCTCCTCTTGCTCTTGAACTACTTCCTTTGAATCATCTGTTTCAGATTCAGTTGGAGTCTCTTTTTTAGTACATCCTGTTAAAAGGAATGAACTAAGAAGTAAAAGGGAAAGATATATTATTATATGTTTTTTCATACTAATTGTATTAAATTAATATCAATAAATACTATCACATTAGAAAAATCATATAAAGGATTAACATTCTTTCAAAGTAATGCTAAATTATATTATGCCTAAAGAGATAAACATGTCACAGGAAAGTAAAAAGAAGATAGAAAAGAAAGAAGAAACCTCTTTAGCTGCAAAGGTTCAGATACCAGTTGAGGAAGAACCGAAGAAAGAAAATATCCCAGAAGAAAAAGAAAAGGCAAAGAAGAAAAAATTAACTATAATATTAATAGCATTAGGAAATTTAATTATCATTGGTATATCCCTCTTCTACTATTTTGGTATATACAAAGTAAAACCATATGTTAAACCCTCTGAAATCATTAATCTTAACAATGAGTATTTGCTCTCTGAAAGAGTATCCCAAATACTATCAATGATCCCTACACCCAAACCACTTGAACCAAGAACTGAGGTAAGTCCCATTAATGGATTACTCTTTACTAAAAGTGAAATGAATAAGTTAAAGGGAAGAAGACCTGTAGCTGTAATGATAAATAATCATGCAGAAGCTAGGCCTCAATCAGGATTAAATAGTGCAGATGTTGTATTCGAAGCCTTAGCAGAGAGTGGTATTACTAGATTTCTGTCCATATTTTGGAGTGAAGCTCCTAAAAAGGTAGGTCCAATTAGAAGTGCTAGACAGTACTATCT
>CAZCWY010000050.1:0-2802 GCA_964502535.1 uncultured Candidatus Saccharibacteria bacterium | reverse complement strand
TATATGTAATATTAGGAATAGTAAGTATATCAGGAGTAATCCTTACCATATTTGCTCTACCAGGAGTATGGTTAGTATATATATCAATAGTAATACTAGCGATATTAGGTAAATTTGCAATAATAACTCCTACCATATTAATCGTCCTCTTTATCCTCTCTTTACTTTCTACATTCATAGATAACATAGTAATAGCATTAGGTGCTAAGAAATTAGGAGGAAGTAAATATGGAATGATTGGAGCTATACTAGGTGTATTTATTGGTGCTTTAATAGCTCATATCCCTGGTATGTTAATAGGTTCATTTCTAGGTGCTACCTTAGGAGAGTATATATTTGCTAAAAAAGATTTAAACAAGAGTTTAAAAGCAGGATTAGGATCATTTATAGGTGTAATTACTAGTATTGTTTTAAAGGTAGGATTTAGTATAGGTATGATTATATATATCCTTACCTTGGTGATTTAATAGAAAGACTTCTTTTTGTTGAAATGTTTTTGGAAATGTTCTAAAATGTATTAGATCATCAGGGAGAATACGAGCCATTATCTACGTGATAATGTGTGTACGCCTCCCACTTTTTTTAATTCAAGCTTCCCCTTTTCATATTCTAGATACACTTTATACTTTCCGAATTCTTTAAGTAGAGAAGACTCTGACTTACTATTTGGTATTAAGATTTTCTCTAGTTTCTCCTTTTTTGAGAGAAAGGAATGTAAACAGTAGAAATCTCCATCTCCAGATACTATTACAGCTTTGTCATATTTATCGAACTCAATATTACACGAGTGGAGTACAAGCTCCGCATCGACATTCCCCTTGTACCTGTTGTCAATATTAAGTACAACCGGTTTAAAGATTAATTTGTATCCGAACTTATTCAAGCTTTTGTAAAGACTCTGATATTTAGGAATATATCCTATGAAAACAATTGCTTTTGTTACATGAAATTTATCAAACAGATATCTCCTAAACTTTTTGTAGTCCATTATCCACCCTTTATACACCCTCTTATCTACTCTGAAAATATCTTTAGAAATCCCAAGGTTGAGATTCTGACTATCTATGAAAGCATAAACTGTTTTTCTTTTTGAAAGCATGTATTAATGGTATTCCAAAAACCCTTTCAAAGTAAAGAAAATTCATAATTGAAATATTAACTACTGTAATATTAAATATTTTGCTAGAATGTATTCATGCATATAATAATTGATTGTACTTCAACACAAAACCAATTGAATTACCATGGAGTTGGTAAGTATACAAAACATATTGTTAAAGGATTACTAGAAAAGAAAGATATAGATTTTACATTACTAATGTATGAAGGTGAGTCCACTATTGATGAATATATTAAAAAAGAAAATGTAGAGATATATAGATTAGGACCAACAGTTAAATCAGATTACAAAAATATAATTAGATATCATACCCAGATACTCCCCGCTATTAGAAAAGTAAGAAGAGAAGATAGCATATACTTCTGTCCATACTTCTGGATAGGAGTACCTTCTAAACATATACCCACAGTACTAATGGTACATGACATGATACTACCCATATTTAATATATATTCTGAAAAGGGATTTCTTCAAAACATTATTAAAAAGGGTATGTATTGGTTAGAGCTGTATAAAGCAAGATATGCAAAAGCAATAATAACAAATTCTAAACAAACAGCTAAAGATTTTAGTAAATACTTTCCTAAATATCCTAAAGAGAATATATATCCAATATATTTAGATATTGAAACAGATGTAAGTAATAATACTTCTGGGTGGGATAGTAAATTACCTAAGGATTACAAAGAAAGGGGATATTTCATATATTTAGGGAGTACTTTGGCTAAGAGCAAAAACTCTGATGGAGTAATTAAGGGGTATAGAGAGTTTTTAGTTAAGAGTAAAAATGATAAGAATGCTCCTTACTTAATAATAGCTGGTAAGGGTTTTACTAAAGATGAGAATTCTTCTGTAATTAAGTTTAAGGATAAGATTAAGTGTTTAGGATTAAAAGAGTATGTCATATTTATTGGATTCTATGAAGATAACCATATTAAACCATTACTTAAAAATTCGATATCCTCTATCCATCTATCCCTTTATGAAGGATTTGGTATAGCATTAGTAGAAGCCATGAAGTATGAAACACCAATAATTGCACATAATGGATCATGTAATCCAGAGGTACTTCAAGATGCAGGGATATTAGTAGATGGATTAAATCCTAAGGAGGTAGGTAATGCTATGTATAAAGTATATACAGAAGATAGATATAGAGATGAGGTAATAAAAAAGGGGAGGGAAAGAGCTAAGGTATTTGATTGGGAGAAGAGTGTTAAGGAAACCATTTCCGTATTTAAGAAGTTAAACTGATTCTATTTACAGTAATAGTTTAGTAAAGTAGAATCAAAGATGTATATGTTCCTAAATTTATATTCTAGATTATGGAGAAAGAAAACCCAAGAATACCAGAGAAACATATCATTGAAGACATTAATTCTGAAGCCCCATCTGCTGAATTTCCCTTAAGTCTGGAGACAGAACTCAAATCTGAAAAAGTTGAGGAAGAAAGATTTGAAAACTCTACGAAAGCCAAAGAAGAGGGAGATGTCTCAGTTACATTACCTTCAATTGAGGATAACATTAGAAATGGAGCACCCCCAATACAATACAAACCAGAAAGACAAAAATATTGGTTGGATAAAAGAGATCTAGAATTAGAAGAAGCATATAGGAGGATTGCACCAGATATACCACTTGTTAACGTAAATCATAAAAGGTTGTTTTTAGAAAAGTGTAAA
>CAZCWY010000049.1:0-2810 GCA_964502535.1 uncultured Candidatus Saccharibacteria bacterium | reverse complement strand
TGATGCAAAGAGAAGACTCTGCAAGATTTATGTACTCTATTGCAAAAAGAGCAAGGAAGTATTACCTAGGCCTTACAACAATAACTCAAGATGTTGCAGACTTTCTTAACAATGATATGGGTCGAGCAATCATTCAAAATGCTTCAATGTCTATGTTAATGATGCAAAGTCCATCTGCTCTAGATACATTACAACCTACATTCCATCTCTCTGATGGAGAAAGAGCATTCTTACTTAATTGTGATAAGGGACAGGGCCTATTCTTTGCTGGTCAAAATCATGTTGCTGTACAAGTACTTTCTAGTGTACAAGAGAATGAATTAATTACTTCTGACCCAAGGGAATTAGAAAGAAAGAAAGAGTTGGGAAATGTGACTGAGACTAGAACCATCGAAGAGCTCTCTGCCATATTTGATGCTCCTGCAACACAACATAGTATTTCAACAGAGTCCTCTAAAGAAAAAGGCTTGATAGAGAGAGCCGTAGGAAAGAGAAAAGAGAATATTGAAATAATCGAAGAAGAAAGAAAGGATTACCAAGAGGAATTAAAAAAGAGATTAGCACAACAAGAACGAGATCTAAATCCTGGTAAATTTGAAATGCAAAAAGGTATGAAAGACTTAATTGAAGAGAATACCGTTCCTGGAAAGATTACTAAAGAAAGAAAGGATCTTCAGAAAGGAATGGAACATATTACCCCTCAGGGGATCATAGGAGATGACAATGGACAACAACCAACACAAGGGTAAAAATAAAATATACCAGTACACTGCCTCAGCAGCATCTAATATTAATTACAATGTTAATATTGGTAATGGTAATAATACAGGTACCAAAGTCCTTAAAACAAAAATACAAAGATTTGAACCAGGATTACAGAGAGCTAGAAAAGCTTTACAACTAGTTAATCCATTTAAAGGAGTTTAACTCAAAGGACCTTGATCAGGTAATACGTACTGTTTTAGATTCTCTGGAGTTACAACTATTGGAATAGATTTTCCACTAATGATCTCTCTTGCAGCACTTCTTGCTAGTGTAGAAATATTTCTCTCTAATTGTCTAATACCAGCATCAAAACCTACTGGACGAATTAACATTGGCCATACCTCTTCCGATATTTGTATATACTCTGATGATAACCCCATATTAGAAAATACTTTTGGTAATATATATGATTTTGCAATTACCTCTTTATCACTATCAGAGTAACTAGTAAAACGAATTACTTCTAACCTATCTAGTAATGCCGCAGATAGGCCTCCTAAGTTGTTTGCGGTACATATAAAGAAGACATTAGATAAATCAATTGGATGATCTATATAGTGATCAATAAATGAAGCATTTTGTTCAGGATCTAATATTTCAAGAAGAGCAGCCATAATATCATTATGAATTCCAGCATTCTGACTAGATTTTTCTATCTCATCTATAAGAATTACAGGATTCATAGTACCTGTTCGAACCAATGCTTTCACTATCTGTCCAGGTTCTGAGTCCATTTCGTGTCTAGGAAGACCTCGAAGTGTCCTTACATCTCCCACCGCACCTAAAGATATCCTAGCAAATTTTCTACCCATAGCTTTCGCTATAGATTGCGCTATAGAGGTTTTACCAATACCCTGTAAACCAAGAAATAGAAGAGTCGGAGAATTTGATTCATTACCCACACCAACAGCCCCTCTTCCTTTAGCCATACTCTTTAATTGCATAGCTGCTAAAAAGTCTAAAATCATCTCCTTAACCATATCCATTCCAAAATGAGTAGAATCCATTAACTTTCTAGCATTGGTAATATCTAAATTGTCTTTAGAGAGTGTCCCCCAAGGAATTCTTGTTACCCAATCTACATATTTATCCACACTTTCAAATTCTGAACTATAGTTACCCCATTTAGCAATTCTTTCAAGTCGTCCAATAGACCTCATTGTTGATTCTTTTAACTCAACAGGGGCCATTGAAGAAGACAACTTATTTCGTAGTTCAACTACCTCAGATATTAAACTGTTATCATTGGAAACATCCATACTTGAATATATCATATTAATACGCCATATTCCTGACCTATAACAAAAGAAAGTGACTTAATTGAGACCTTGTAATATAGCTTCTTTTAAAGAATTTGCAGCATATTTTAAATCAGACTCATTACTGTATATTCCTAAACTCAATCTAATAGTTGGACCAAAACAGAATCTATCATGTAATGGCTCAGCACAGTGATACCCTTCTCTAAAAGCAATACCCTTTTTATTTAGAAAATTCATAATACCTTCTCCATCCTGCTTAGTATCAATATTAACAATGTCCTTACATCCTCTAAGCTTAAAACCCTTGAGATTAAAAG
Source organism: uncultured Candidatus Saccharibacteria bacterium (assembly GCA_964502535.1). Taxonomy (GTDB): domain Bacteria; phylum Patescibacteriota; class Dojkabacteria; order SC72; family SC72; genus UBA2259. Next base: position 466 of record CAZCWY010000049.1, on the reverse strand, counting down.
CAATAGATCCATATTTTTTTGATACATCCTCTGGTCCAAAATGCTTAAACCAATCTATACCATTAAACTCATTAAGAAAGTAACCAATTAATCCCTGCTCATGATTAGTAATCATATCCCAACCACCAACTTCATCCACTTTTTCATTTAACCAAGTTAACGCTGTACCAAGTACAATTCCATCAGCTATATCTGGAGTACCTGCTTCAAATCTCCAAGGTAACTCATTGTATTCAAATCCCTCCTTGGTTACAGAAGAGATCATCTCACCCCCACCCATCCATGGTGTTAAATCATTTAGATATTTCATATTTATGTATACAGCACCACTACCTGTAGGAGCGTATACCTTATGACCTGAAAATACCAAAGCATCACACCCAATCTCTTTAACATCTACCTTACATCTAGAAATACTTTGAGCAGCATCTAACATTGTAAATGCTCCTATCTTTTTAGCCAATTT
>CAZCWY010000048.1:0-2950 GCA_964502535.1 uncultured Candidatus Saccharibacteria bacterium | reverse complement strand
CTGATTTCTAAGAATATATCTCTCTTTACCTAAAACATTATTAATATTGTCATCATTCACTAAATAGAGTCTAACCATACCATCTACTAATTTGTTTGAATCAGCGAGAAGTAGTACTGTTTTACCATTTACTTCATACTTACCAAGAACTAAACCCACATGACCAAAATCTCCTCCATAAATGATAAAGATATCTCCTCTTTGATAAGCTTCGATATCTAGAGCATTTCCACCAATTCCCACACCACCTTGATGAAGAGGAGCCTCTCCTGGTACTTCAGATTTGTAGTGCGAAAAGAGGGCAGAGGGTATTAAACTTTGTGCACCCTTTTCAGTACTCATACTAGAAATATCAACCATGTTCAATTCAGGATATAACTCCTCCATCATTTCTACAAAACCAACACATTGAAGAGGTTGAGTACTAATTCTTACAACATATGGAATATTTAATGTTTTATCAACAATTTCTTCACCATTTTTCTTTACCATCTCTTCATACCAAGGAGTACTTTTAAGATACTTCGGTAAATCATTTGTTCTTGTGTTATATTCCTTAAACAGGTCTCTCAATTGAATAAAGCTCTGAACAACTTCATCATTTTCAATATATTCCTGAATTGGATTTAAATCTTCAAGGCTATACAACAAATCAATTTGATTAGACAATTCACCATTAACAGAATAAGTTCCAATATTTTCATTCATTGCAAGGGTAGTTGTATTAGATATTGAAAGTTCTAATTTTTCTTTACTTACATCCTTTACTTCGGTTACATACTTTTCTTCAGTACCATATTGGTCTTTTGCATCCATCACTATTCCTAAAGCTTGTTGATTTAAATAGTTATTCGAGATTAATCCAATATTAACAGTTTCACCGTTTATTCCTTGAATTTCTCTTTTCTCTAAAATTTCATATACCATTCCTTCCGGAACAGAAAAATTCTTTACAAATCTGTAATCATTATATTTTTTATGTATGAATGTACTCTGAAGAAGAGGAATTGAATATACTTCAGCTCCTGCTGAGGACACTTGGACTGTATATCCCTTTTCTTTTAATTCTACATTTTTTAATTTCAACCCTCGCTCTTCCCAATTCTCAATTTCTAATATTGAGTCATCAAAAGGCATCTTCTCTTCTTCTAGAAGATCCATACCTATGTTTTTATTAACAGGAGCATTGTAAGTAACAGGAACAAATGTAGAAGATGGAGTATTAATTTTATCCTTATCAATAGGACTGGAAGGACCATAAAATGGAAGAGATTCTATTAATGGAGTAGGTTCCGAATATACATCGGCAGCTTTAACCTCTCTTGGATTAAGTGAGGATGCTAACATGGCTGCTGTAAGCACTAGTGTAGCTTTTTGAATGTTTGATTTACCTTCTTCTGAATTTTGTATTTCTCTTTTCTCTTGATTTTCCATTTATGGTTGTTATTTTTTAGAAGTATACAGTAATGAAGCAATTTCCTCCATCTCCGCACTATCTAGGCTATATTTTTTCATATTTCCATTCTCTGTGTTCGGTAAAGTGTTTTTATGCTCACTCTCTCTATATAACTCATACTCATTCAACATATGCAAGAGATTGGGAGTCTGTGATTCAGGTTTTTTGTCAGTATATGACAAAGACATTAGAAATACTGCATCTGCTGGTCCTCCAACTCCATCAGGAGCAGTTAATTTGAAATCAATATCCGAAGGAATTAACGATACATCAAACTTTAGATATCCATCTTTTCCAGGTTTGAATGTAAGATCATTTTTTTGAAGTTCCCCATTTTCATCTATCCAAACTTCAACAGCTGCATCGACATCTTTTGCCAAAGGTGCAAAAGGTCCTTGCTCATACATACTTGGATGTCCAAAATGCTCTAATCTACTACCATCTATTAAATGAAATAGAGTAGATACTCCAGTAGCACTCACACAAACACCTCCAGCAAGAAGTCGTTTTTTTGCACTATTAAAACCTTCTTTATACTCTTTTAACTTGTTGTATCTATCTATTCCTATCATTGAAATATGGGAATATATCTCTTCTTTTTTAAATTCTCCTTCTGAATCCTGATATTCCGATATATTCACAAGAGCAAGCATTGCGTTCATTATTTTATTGGGATAGTTATCATCGTCTGTTGATATATATGATACAGATCTAGATACTTCATCGTTCTTTTTAACAAAGGAGGTCATCTCCCCATCTGAAGAGGTAAAGCTCAAAGGTAGGGCAGCAACATAGAAAGAATCACCAAATGTGTTTCGAATAATACCTATCTCAATTTTTTCTCCATCATTATTTCCAATTATTCTTCTTTGTGCTAGTTCAAAATTCACACCTGATTGTATATTTACCTGTTTTAAATCTCTCATATCTTCAATCTCTTCATCAAGGTTTGTAGGAACAATGTAGAGCGGAGTAGTCTCTACAGTCTCTATAGAAAATCCAATTGGTAATTCTTGAACCACCTCTAATTTATATGAAGCCAGTTTATCAAAATCAAGAGTAGAGTTATCAAATACTTCCTCTGTTTCATTAGTATTATCTTTGATTGAATAGGTTAACTCTGTAGGATTTTCTGCCTTACAAACCAAATTAGGATCTGATTTAGGAAGAGTCAAGACATTAGGAGTCCTATCGTCAGAAGTTGTAATATCTTGTGCTGATACATACCTTGGGCTTACTCCTGAAGCAAGGGCTGTAGCTGCAAGTACAACTCCTATTGTCTCTTTTGTATCCATACAAAATTACTTGATGTTAACTATTTTATAGTATAACAATTCCAAAATTAATATTCAAAGATTTATCTTTTTATACTACTATTATTAACTAATGATGAGTAACAAATTAACCATTGCTTTCTCATATTAATAGTAATATTATTAATCATAGAGGTTTATCCTCTATTAAGTAATTTTTATACTTAATAATTATGGGTAA
>CAZCWY010000047.1:0-3072 GCA_964502535.1 uncultured Candidatus Saccharibacteria bacterium | reverse complement strand
TACAGGAGTATATATACTATCCTGTGGTTTTTGATTTATTTTTACTATTTTCATAATTTTTAAATATTAAAATTTAAATATATATGATTAGCAAATGATACTACCGAGTGCTAATTTATGTCAAGGGGTATGGGTTGATTTTTTTAAAATTAAAAAATATACTTGATTATGAAATATTCAAAAAAGATTCAAAACAGAGTAAGTAGAATAGAGGGACAGGTTGGTGGAGTAAAGAGAATGATTGCGGGGAACACTGAAGAGGATAAAGTGATGACTCAACTTCAAGCAGTAATATCTTCTTTAGAGAGTTTGAAGTTAGAGCTTCTAAAAAAACAGATGCAAGAGAGTATGATAGAGGATATTAGAAAATCATTAGGTCTATCAGAGTAAAAATCTGATATACTCATAAGAGAAACTGCCTTGTTAATATTAGTTTGTTTAAAGATGAAGATTAAAAATCTCGGATGGTCATCGTTTTTGTTAAGTACAGGAAATATTTCCATTTTAACGGACCCTCTTGCATTAGGTGAAAGCGGATTAAGTTTTAACAAGAGTAAGGCAGATGTTGTTCTTTTCACTGGAAAAGATTTAAGAGGAAAGGAAGATATATTAAAAGAAAAGAGTTTATTAAAGAAAGTTGAACCAGATCATAGAGAATCCGTTATTGAAATCTCTTCTCCGGGAGAGTATGAGATTGGTGGAATGATGATTAGAAGAGGTGTCGATTGTCCTTTTTACACAATAGATGAAGCAGTTCTTAGAGTTGTATATATGGGCTTAATTGATAACTCATTAGATGTATCTCAAACAAAGGATTTAGGAGATGTTGATGTGTTAATTCTTCCTATTGGGAATGGAGATTTATTTATTGATTATGAAAAAATAGAAAAGATTCTCAACTATATTGATCCAACAATTTTACTACCATGTGCTTACAAACAGGATGGACTTAAAATGGGAAAGGAATTAAAGAGTAAAGAGGAATTTATTAAATACTTTGGTTTTACTAATGTAAAAGATGACACCTACTTAAATGTTACACCTTCACCAGAACAAGAGAACAAGAATATTGAGGTAATCTTTCTTAAATAATGAATATGGAAAGAATTCCACCACAAAATATTGAAGCAGAAAAATCAGTATTAGGCTCTATATTGTTAGATAAAGATGCTTTAATAGAGGTTTCTGGCTGGTTACTTCCTAATCATTTTTATGATGACAGACACAGTGCAATCTATCAAAACATTTTAGAACTTTTTGAGGGTGGTTTGCCTATTGATTTGGTTACTGTTTCTGACATATTAAAAAAGAAAAGACTTCTAAGTAAATTAGGAGGTAGAGCATATCTAACAGAATTAGCTTCATTTGTTCCTACTTCTGCACATGCAGAAGAGTATGCAAATATTGTTAAAGAAACTGCAACAAGAAGAGGACTAATTTCTTCATCCTCTGAAATTACACAATTAGCTTTTGATGAGACTATGTCAGTTTCAGAAGTGGTAGATAGATCTGAGACATTACTTTTTGATGTAGCACAAGCCGGGATTAAGAGTAACTTTATTCATATAAAAGATCTTCTTAAGGATGCATATGAGAGGGCTGCTCATGCAAAAGAGAGTGATGATTATTCAGGTATTTCTACAGGATTTAAAGAGTTGGATATATTACTTGGGGGATTTCAGAAATCAGATTTGGTTGTACTTGCTGCAAGACCTTCTGTTGGTAAGACCTCTTTAGCCTTAGATATGATGAGACATGCGGCATTGATGGAAAAGAAAAATGTTGCCTTCTTCTCATTAGAAATGTCCAATATGCAAATTATGGATAGACTATTAGGTATGCAATCAGGTATTCCTTTTTGGGAAATTAGAACGAACAAATTAACCGAAGAAAAGGTCATTAAACTTGCAAATACAATGGGTGAATTAGCAGATGCAAATATATATGTAGACGATATGGCTGGACAACATATTAATCAGATTAGAACAAAGGCTAGAAGATTAGCATTAGAGCAGGGTGTAGACATTATTTTTGTTGACTACCTTCAACTGATGCATGGTAACAGCAAAGAGAGTAGAACTTTAGAAGTAGGAGAGGTATCCCAAGGATTAAAGAACTTAGCAAAGGAGTTAAATGTTCCAGTTGTTGCTCTTTCTCAGCTATCTCGTGCTATTGAACAAAGACAGAGTAGGAGACCTCAGTTATCTGATCTTAGAGAGTCTGGTTCTATAGAACAGGACGCTGATGTTGTAATCTTTTTAGATAGGGAGGAGACTTGGAATCCTGATACTGAAAAGAAGGGTAGTGCAGAGGTATTTGTAGCTAAGCATAGGAATGGTCCAACAGGTATATTGGAATTAGCTTTTGTAAAAGAGATTGCCAGTTTTAGGAATTTGTATAAAGAGAAGAATTAATATATATACAATATCTCTTTTATTGAGATATAATACGATGTGACAGGTCGAGTGGTGGAACTGGCAGACACGTGGGACTCAAAATCCCATGCTAGAAATAGTGTGAGGGTTCAACTCCCTCCTCGACCATTTATTAATATTTAGGATAAAACAATATGGAACTTGAAAAAATAATACTTAGTTTTTTTGATTTCGTGGGCAATTTAGATTTTAATATGTTTGGTTTTGTATTAGGCTTTTTACTAGTAGTTTTTTGGCTATTCATAATTGGTTGGATTTGGGTAGATTCTGGTGAAAGAACATCAAAAAGAAGTTTACGAATAGGGTATATTCTCTTAGCTATAATCTTAAATATCCCTGGATTAATAATATATTTGATTATTAGACCAAGTGAGACAATAGAAGAGATATATTGGGCTGATTTAGAAAGAAGGTATCTTAAGTATGAGACTGCTGATTTAGGAGATTGTCCAAAATGTGGTTGTCAATTGTTCCCTGGGTATGTTCATTGTACTAATTGTGGGTATACGATAAAGAATAGGTGCCCTAAGTGTAATCTTTTGGTTAATAAAGATCATAAATATTGCGAGTTTTGTGGTTTTCAATTGAGAGAAAAAGCTGTAGGAGAAGAGAAGTATCCCAATGTTGAGGTCATGGA
>CAZCWY010000046.1:0-3087 GCA_964502535.1 uncultured Candidatus Saccharibacteria bacterium | reverse complement strand
CTTTCTAACTTAACAAATACAAGAATATGGGTATTGAAAGATTATTTCCAAAACGAAACACACCAACATGCTATGGTGAAGCTATTTTTAGTTATTCATCTGGATATCCAATTGGTCAGAATCCCGAGAAAAAACTTAAAGGAACAATAAATAGCGTAGTAAGAATGATGGAAAGCCCTGTTACAATCATTGAAGACTTCGAGCACTGTGTAAGAGTAAATGCAGAATGTCTAAAAATGGAACCTGAGGACTTGCTCTTACTTGCCGAAGCTTTCTTAGACGAGAAGAATAGAGAAAAAGAGTCTTTAAAGAATTGATTAGAAGGTATACCCTAATTGCATTGCTTTTCTAACCTCACTAATAGTTTCTTTTGCATTCTCTTTTGCAATCTTTCCTCCGTTTTCAACAATCTTATGAATATCTGAATCAGAAATCTTAGACTTTTTCTCTTGAAAATCTTTTAAATACCTTTCGATAGCAACAGAAAGAACCTCTTTAAACTCACCCATTACATTCTCCCCACCCATATGCTTTTTCACTATTTCATCAATTATTAATTTCTCTTGCTCATTAGCTACAAACTTCCCAATCTTAATCAATGAATCCAATGAATCTGTCATTTCCCCAGCAAAAGCAGTCTGAGCTTTCTTAATCTTAGCTAAAGATATATCAATAGGGTCGTCTAGTAAAATAGCACCACTAGGATTTGTTTTACTCATTTTTCCCTCTCCAGATATTGATTTTATTCTACTAGGAGCACCTAAAGAAAGAATATTTGGAACAGGAATAGTTTCCCCATATGCCTTGTTAAACTTCCTTGCAAGATATCTAGCAATCTCTATATGAGCCTGTTGATCCTGACCTACAGGTACATATTTTGATTTCTGAAGTAATATATCAGATGCCATCATAATGGGATACATTGTCAAAAGAACAGATGCATTAGATACCTCCATATTTTGTTTGATCTTCTCTTTTAAAGTTGGTACTCGTAAAAGTTCTGATACCGTAATTAACCTAGAAAGGTAAAGATTTAATTCAGAAATCTCTTCAATTAATTCAGATTGAACAAAGATATCACAATTTTTAGGATCTAAACCCAAAGCGATGTAGTCCTTAACTACTTCAATAATATTCTTTTGAGTATCACCAGGCTCAGCATCAGTGAGAGCATGTAAATCTGCTACAAATACCATAGGTCTTCCAATCTCTTCTTTTTTTTGTAAAGTCACTATTGTATTTACCGACCCTATTACATTAGCAATATGAAGACCACCAGATGGTCTTATACCAGTAAATACATCAACTTTATACTCTAATTCTTTCATACCTAATTATACACTATTAAATAGCGGATAAGATATAATTGAGGAATATGAAGATAGAAGATTTTAAAAGTTTAAGAGATATACATCAATATTTTGCTGTAAATAACAGGTGTAAATTAAAAAAGAGTGCTACTCAACCAGTATATGAAGTTAATCCTCCTAAATCTGGAATAGTATTTATCGGAGAAGCTCCTGGATTAAATGAAGATAAACAGGGGAAACCCTTTGTTGGAGCAGCTGGTAAACTATTAAACGAATTACTTAAAGGTATTGGATATACAAGAGAAGATGTATATGTAACTAATGTAGTAAAGTATAGACCACCAAAGAATAGAGAACCATTACCAGAAGAAAAAGATGCTTGTAGAGTATGGGTAAATGCAGAGTTAATATTTTTAAAACCTAAAGTAATAATTCCTCTTGGAAGACATGCACTAGAAACATTCTTACCTGATTCTCAAATATCTTTAGTTCATGGACAAGCATTTACACATAGTAGTGGTATTCCAATATTTGCAATGTATCATCCTGCTGTTGCACTTTACAATCCTACTTTGAAAGAAACTTTAGTAAAGGATTTCAAAAAATTGAAAGATTTTTTAGATGGAAACATTAAAGCTATTGAAAGTAATACACCATCAAAAGATAAGAAAGATTCAGTTCAAAAACAAACCCTAATAGATGAGATCCTTAAGCTTTAGAATTACTCAGACCAACTAACATCATAGAAGATTTTTTCTGCTGCTGTTTCATACTCTGATATTTCAGTTGCATTAAACCAAAGACCAATCTCTCTTTCAGCATTCTCTACACTATCTGAAGCATGAATCATACTTCTAGTAACCCTACCCTGTTCATCTGCCAAAGCAAATGAATCAAGTGAAAAGTCAGCTCTAATTGTTCCTACATCACCATCTGCAGGACTAGTACTTCCCAACATCTTTCTTACTCCAGCAATTACTCCAAAACCTTGCAAAACAACTGCTATTACAGGACCACAGGTAAGGTAATTAATATTACACTCTCTAATCCATTTCCCTCTCTCTAGCGAATTCCAATTTGAAGTGTCCTCTCCCCTTGCCTCTGCCCCTTTTTTTGCCTTATCTCCTGTCTCAATTAAATATTTAGGATCATCAATATAGTGCTTACCAATTAATTCCCTACTTGGTACTAACATTCTCATACCAACAATCTTAAAACCCTTTCTCTCAAACCTACTAATAATCTCTCCTACAATCTGTCTTTGTAATATATCTGGTTTAAATACCAACAGTGTCTTTTCTTTGTTCTTCTCTAGCATATTTTCTTTTCTCAAGTTATTAAGCCATTTTAACATATCTAAGGTATAATATGCAGTGGAAAAAACATATGACACAATAATAATTGGAGGAGGTGCAGCAGGGTTAATAGCTGCAATTGAGTGTAAAAGACTTGGACAAGATGTCCTTGTCATTGAACGTAACCCTAGACCTGGTAAAAAGATAGCAATCACAGGAAAAGGTAGATGTAATTTGACTACTCTTAATCACGATCTTAAAGATTTAATATCTAAGTACCAAAGAAATGGAAAGTTCCTTTATGGTGCTTTCTCTCGTTTTTCAATTCAAGATACAATTGATTTTTTTGAAAAAACTTTAAAGGTAAAACTTAAGGTGGAAAGAGGAAACAGAGTATTTCCAGAAAGTAATAGTGCTGTAGATATAATATATGCATTACAAAAAGAAATCATAGACAATATCCTTCCAAATACCTCTGTACT
>CAZCWY010000045.1:0-3247 GCA_964502535.1 uncultured Candidatus Saccharibacteria bacterium | reverse complement strand
AGAGGGAGATGCTCTTAAGAAGAAGTTAGATGTAGAGAGAATGGCAGAAGCAAATAAAGCATTTGCACATTTCAAATGGTAATTGTTTATTAATGGAATTCAAAAGGAAGGGAAACCTTCCTTTTATTTTGTACTCTCTATTCTCTCCCAGCCTAATTTGGGCATATCCTTTTTTAGAATTACTCTCTCCCAAAATATTCTTAACCAAGTAATAAGACGTATTGGGAAGAGTAAGAGAGACCATGTAAACTCTTTTATATTTGTTGCATACCTTAGTACAAAGAAAATATACTTTAATTCAATAAATATACTTCTACTTTGTTTATCTTTTTTAAATACTCCAAACTGTTTTAATTGTATAAAACCCCCTAAAGATCTAACTTTTTGTTTATAATAGTCTTTAATATTTGTAGGATATTTTACATAGCATTTAGCATTTGGAGCATATGCTATCTGTTTGCCGATATTCCTTATTGAGTATGAAATATAAGCATCATCAGATAGTACATTGGAAGGAATATCAAAATTAATCTTTTTAACTGCCATAATATACCCACTCATTGGAAAAAATGACTTACTACTTAAATAGTAATTTCCCTCCTTAGTATTCATAGTATTTACTCTTCTATGATGTCCAGCATCAGAAAGAAGGTGTCCCCAATATCCCATCATATTCCCTTTGCTATCACCTGAAACAGGTCTTCCACTTACACCCCCGACCTCTCTATTTTCAAAAGGTTCCAATATATATTTCACAGAATCTTTTTCAAAATGTGTATCTCCATCTGTAAGAATCCAGATATCTCCCTTAGCTTTTTTAAAGGCTAATTTTAATGCAGAAGGTTTACCCTTCCTAGGATCTTGTATCTGAATATATTCTTGTGGAGATAGCTTTAACTCTTTAGAAGCTTTAAATCCTGCATCAAGTGTCTCTTGATCTGGGGATAATTGAATTATTTCAAAATCAGTATTTAATCCTGAATATTTTTTATCTGCAATACATTTGATACATTTACCAATGGTATTAGGTTCTTTCCAAGATGTAATAATTATCGATATCATGTTCGATTATATATATAAATCATGAAAATGGATAGTATAAAAAACTACTCTTTTTTACCTGATGCAGGTGTCTCTACTGTAGCTTCTTCTCCTTCTACCGGAGCTTCACCTTCTACAGTTTCACCCTCTACAACTTCACCTTCTACTGGTGCTACTACAACCTCTTCTATCTTTTGAATATCTGTAATAGTTACAATTGTTGCCTTAGCCTGTTCATCATTAATAAGGGACATTCCTTCTGGAAGTTTAATATCATCTACATTAATAGTCTGTCCAACAGTTTCTAATTTAGAAATATCAATCTCAATATACGATTTAAGATCTGAAAGTTTACATCTTACTTCAATACTATCTAATACATTAACAAGTACACCAAGATTGTTCTTAACTGCAGGAGATATACCAATGATATTGAAAGGAACAGTAAATACCATAGGGGCACTCTCATCAATCTTAAACAATGCAACATGATTAATCTCATCTGTAACAGGATTAATATTTAATTCCTTCACTAAGGTTTTAAATGAATCTTTATCTAATATAGTATCTAAAATTGTAGTAGAGGTAGTATTCCTATTTATCCAATCTGCATCTGAGCTATTCATAGCAACATTAAAGGATTCTCCCTTTGAGTTGTATACAACAGCTGGAGTGAAACCATCTTTTCTTAAATGTCTTACTTTTTTTCCAGTAATATCTCTTTTTTGTAATTGAAGTTTTTCCATAAACAAGTGAGAGTATAGCAAAGATAAGGATGATTTGCAATTATTTTTCCCCTCTTGACGAATATGTAATTTCCCAATATACTCTTAGCAGGTAAGATGTAAGAGTGCTAAAATGCAAAGTATCACAGAAAGACAAAAAGACATATTAATGGCGATAATTAGTGAATTTATGCAAAGTGCTGATGAGGTAGGTTCTTTGGCTCTTTTAGAAAAATATGATTTAGGTGTAAGTTCTGCAACTGTTCGAAATGAGATGGCTCACTTAATGGACTTAGGTTTGCTTGAGAAAAGCCATATTTCATCTGGTAGATATCCAACAGATTTGGCTCTACGAATGTATGTAAGCAAGATATTAGGAAGCAATTCTTTAAATCCAATGATTACCGTTGAGATAAGGCAGGGCATTTATAGAGATAGGTTTTCTAAAGAAACAGTTGTTGATTCAATATTAAAGATTGTATCTGATGAAACAGAATCAATAGCTTTCATATTCTTAGATGGTATTTCTAGGTATTGGGGTATCTCTCAACTTTTTAAATATGAAGAACTTAGAGATTGGGAAAAGATTCAAAGAATCGTGAACATATTAGAAGATGCTAATTTCCTAAGTAATATGATGAATAAATATAGTGGATCTGGTGTATCCCTAATCATTGGTGAAGAATCTGGAATTAAAGGATTGGATCAGTGTGCAATGGCTTTTACTCAGATACCTTTCTGGAATACAAGTAACGCACATATTGGAGTAATTGGTTCTAAAAGAATGGATTATGCAAAGTGTGTACCTTCCCTTCGTGAGGTACAAAACTCAATGCGAAATGCAATGAGTGGTTGGAATTAAGATATATATCAATGTTTATGAAAAAAAATATTAACACAAAAGGTGTTCAGGAGAAAAATGCCGATAGGTGTGAAGAGTTAGAGGGTAAGATTGCTCAGCTAGCTCTCGCCATTGATGCTGTTGAAGATGAAAAATTAGTTATAACTAATCAACTAAAAAGAGCATTAGCGGACTATCAGAATCTTGAGGCTAATTCTAACAAGAGAGTAAGTCTTTTGTATATGCAATCAAGGAAATCCTTGTTAGAAAAATTAATCCCTATTGTAGACGATCTAACAATGGCTATTAAGAGCAAAGAAGAAATGAAATTTGATCAAAGTACTTTAGCTTGGTCAGATGGTGTTGTAGGAATATTAAATAACATTGAGAAGAGTTTGGAAGATATTGGATTAAGGAAATATGTACCTGAAAAAGGTAGTAAGTTTGATCCTCAGTTGCATGAAGCAATTACTGTTATTGAGGATAAAGTACCAGGTGTAATATTTGATGTAATACAACCTGGATATGTTTTAGATGATACTGTTATACGACCATCAAGAGTGGTTGTTACTAAGAGTAAATAATTTTTTATATATATTAAAATGAGTAAAATAATAGGAATAGACTTAGGTACTACTAA
>CAZCWY010000044.1:0-3684 GCA_964502535.1 uncultured Candidatus Saccharibacteria bacterium | reverse complement strand
TTATATTCACACTTTGGGGCTTCTTTTATTGAGGTATTGGTCGAGGTAAAAATAATATAGCTAATGAGACCAATTACAATAGTACCAAGGGTAATAGATAGGCTAATTGCAAAATTTTTTCCTTTATTCTCATCCATATATTTAATTACAATATCTTACTACCAATTATATATCCAAAATATGATATGGAAGTAGTAATTGAGGTTCCCCATATCAAATCAATTATTGTTACTTTTGTACTCCAGTTATTTAGGGTAGCCAAGTTTGTAAAATCATATGTACCGTACGAAATAAAGCCTAAGATTGCCCCAAGGAGTAGGGTTTTGCTCAATGATTTCGCTTCTATGCCTGGGATAACGGCAAGTATGATTATTGCAACAATAAATAGAGAGTAAAAAAGAATTGCAGGGAGCAGTTTTGGATTTTTTAATAGTAGAGAACCTATCTCTTTTTGATAGAGTTCTTTGGCGATATAGTTGAGCCAAATTAAATCTATTACTAAAAATATTACAAAGAGGATAAGGTATAGATATATGTATTTCATCTGTTTAGAAATAAGCTTATTGATTAATATTAAGTATATATTAATGTATTACTGTTTTCCAGAAAGCAAGTTTATGAAATTCTCCATGCTATTAAATACATGAACCCTAGAGAGAGACAATCTTTTTTTGAAATAGTGATCAATAGATTTTCCACAGCTTGCACCTAGTAGATATCCCGCTTGAGAGACATAATGGAAGGCCTCTGAATCTGCTACGCAACCTGGGTAAGATATCGTAATAACTGGTTGACCAGTAGCACTTTTTAAAGCATATCGACTTCCAACAATTTCAGAATACAGTCTCTCAGAATTGCTCTCTTTTGCTAAATCAATATGAGTTGCGGAATGGGATTCTATTACCATCCCCGATGCTGCCATCTCTCGGAGTTGATTGTAATTAATTGATGTTTTGCTTGAGGGTATATAGAAGACTCCAGTAAGTCCATATTTCCTTAAAAGAGGAAACCCATTTGTATATTGTCCTTTAGTTCCATCATCGAATGTAATCATTACGCTCTTTTGTGAAGGGTTTTTACCTGTTGATAATAGATTATAAAACTCCTGAGAGGAAAGAGTTCTGTAATTCTTTTTTACTAAATATGCTAATTGCCTCTCGAATATCTCTGGAGAAATATATAGACCCTGGGTAAAGATAGAGGTATTGGTAGGCATTTGCTCAATTCTATGTAACATTAGAATGGGCACCCTAACAGAATTTTTAGATTGTTCTATTGGAGCCACATCGTAATCAATATTAAAATTGTTATCATCAATGGGAAATTCTTTAGAAAGGGATAAAGGATATAAATATGACACACCATCGATAACTGAAATTTTCCAATATATATTTTCTCTATTTTCAAATGGAAGATTAGATATTATCTTTCTAAGTACCTCAGATATTCTTGCTCTCGCATTTATATCTTCACTATCCTTGCTATATATTATTAAATCGTTAAGGAGGCTTGTAAGTGGTGTAGTGTCAATATCTTCAGATAAAGCATTTAATATCCTTACTTTATATATAGCTTCGTTTACAAGTTCAGAGGAAAGATCTAAATAGAAATTAGTAATTTCAGATAATTTGTTTTCAGAAATATTGTTCTGCAATGGGGATTCAAAGATCTCTGTTTTATTCAATTCTTCCCATATGTATCTTTGATATTGGTTGTTAAAAGTAGGGGATAGGTTGCATTGGATTTCTTGAAGTTGAATAGGGACATTGTAAAGTTGAGATATATAGATATCAAGTTGTTGTTTAATATATTTTTTTAAATATTGTTCAGGTATTAGTATTGGTAAGTCTTTTTCTAACAATTCTAGATATCCTTCTTTGACACTTTTTTGATTACTTTTATTTTCTGTTTCTCCATATATCAATAGAGACATTTTTTGATGTTGAGTTAAAGAGATATTGAGAATATTAACAATATTGTCATAATCAGAGGAGAATATTTCTAAATTAGTATCAGGAGATATTTTAGATATATTGTAATTGGGTATTTCAATTGTAGAGAGATCTACTGTTTTTCCGATTTCCGTATCAAAGGTTTGTCCTTTAATTAAGAGAGAGTGTTTAACAATTGAGAATGTAGTAATTGAAAGGGGTAGGATAAATATGATAGCGATTATTGATATTGTATATATTTTCTGTTTATGAATAAATGAGAAATATTCCATATACAGAGAGTATATTAGATTTAGGAAAAAAGTGATAGAAACGGAGAGGGCGGGATTCGAACCCGCGGTAGGCTTTAAAGGCCTACGACTCGTTAGCAGTGAGTTCCTTTCGGCCACTCAGGCACCTCTCCATATACAATGCGAATAATTATACCACACACATAGTAGATATTGATTCTAAATTGCTTTAAAATACACTATGTATTTAGGAGCACATGTGTCTAGTGCGGGAGGCATAGAAAATTCAATAAAGGAGGGAGATAGGTATGGAGTTAATAGCATACAGATTATGCCTACCCCCCCTATGAGATGGGCTACTAAAAGTATAGAGCAGGAAAAGATTGTCAAATTTGTTGAAACATTAAAGATTTCTCAAGTAAAAAAGATATTAATCCATGGAATATATCTTACTAATTTAGCAAGAAGTGATAAACAGTTGTTCCATTTAGGTAAAATGGGATTAGTTGTATATTTAGATTTTGCGAATAGGGTGCAAGAGTTAATTAAGAAAAACAGTCTTGATGTAGAAATCCTAGGAGTATGTTTTCATCCAGGATCTCAAAAGGAATTGAACTATGAAGATAGTATGGAAAGGATATCATATGGAATAGATTGGGTATTAAACGAAGTAGGAGGAACCTCGTGGTTATTAATAGAGAGTACTGCAGGTACAGGAGGGAACCTAGGAAGAAGTTTTACTGAACTTGCAAATATTAGGGATGGTTGTGATGGCAAAGAAAGGATTGGGTATGTAATAGACACTCAACATACGTATGCCGCCGGGTACGATTGGGTCAATGATATAGATAGTGTGGTAGAAGAAATTGGGGAAACTTTAGATTTTGAAAGAGTAAAATCTG
This sequence comes from uncultured Candidatus Saccharibacteria bacterium, assembly GCA_964502535.1. GTDB lineage: Bacteria > Patescibacteriota > Dojkabacteria > SC72 > SC72 > UBA2259. The sequence continues at coordinate 600 of CAZCWY010000044.1, read as the reverse complement.
TACACATCAACGACTCAATGGTAGCGCTAGGCTCAAACAAAGATAGGCATGCGAACTTAGGAAAGGGCAAAATCGGAGAGAAAGGAATGTACAATATTTTACATCGTAAGGAGTTTAAAAATACTCCTTTCATTTTAGAAACACCAGCGTTGAAAACCGCTTCAACAGCAATAGAGGAGATATCTCAATTAAAAAAGTTAGCAGAATGAATATAAACTTAAATGAGAAACAAAAACAAGCAGTAGAACATAAAAAGGGTGCACTACTAATTATTGCAGGTGCAGGAACTGGTAAAACAGCAGTTATTACTCAAAGAATTACCCACATTATCAATAACGGTTGGGCCAAACCACATGAGATACTTGCTCTTACATTTACAGATAAGGCCGCTCAAGAGATGCTGAATAGGGTAGATGAGAGTCTTCCATTAGGTTATGGAGATATATGGATATCAACATTCCATTCTTTTTGTGACCGTATCTTAAAACAGGAAAGTTACAATATCGGTTTAGACTCAAACTATACAATGATGTCAGGTGCTCAGTCATATATTTTTTTACGAAAACATCTCTTTGATCTTTCCTTAAAGAAATTCAGACC
>CAZCWY010000043.1:0-4115 GCA_964502535.1 uncultured Candidatus Saccharibacteria bacterium | reverse complement strand
TGAAATTTGCAAATGAGTTGTTAGTAGGTACAACCATATACTCTTGAATATCAGTAGACCAATTTCCATGTTTACCTCCTTCTAAAAGTAATATCTGAGGAAGTGGTAATTTAAATTTGTCTTTTGAATATTGATCTTCCCAATATATCATTCCTATATATTCAAAAAGTTCTAATCCTATTCTTTGTGATACCGCTCTACAGAAAGCCATAGAACAGGAGAGGATAGCATTGCCTCCTAGTTTAGATTTATTCTCTGTCCCATCTAAAGAGATTAAAAGTTCATCAAATTGTTTCTGACTTTCAAACTCTTTGTCTATTACTGCATCTTTGATTATTGTATTTACATTTTCAACAGCTTTAAGTACTCCTTTACCATTGTATCTTGCACTGTCTCCATCTCTCAATTCTAATACCTCTCTACTACCTGTAGATGCTCCTGAAGGTACTTCTCCCTTTGCTATGTCTCCACTTAGTAGTTCAATTTCAGTCGATATTGTTGGTACTCCTCTTGAATCTAATATTTCAATAGCATGGATATTTTTAATTTTCATATTTTTTTATTAGTAAATTACTTATAGATTTTTGCATAAAGAAGAGTACAGGGCAAGTAGAAGGTTTTATTACATTTAAGAATCTGATAAAATATCGATAGGCCGAGGTGGTGAAATTGGCAGACACGCTACCTTGAGGTGGTAGTGGGACTTATACTCTCGTGCAGGTTCAACTCCTGTCCTCGGCATTCTTTTACTTTAGTAATTACTGCCATGGCTATGGGTAAAGAGAGTAAATTTATGCCTTTGTTAATATTTGTTTTCCTTGCAATATTCATTTTTGGTTTTGTTAAGATTCTAAATGGTTTTAAACCTACTGCTAGGGTACTTTCTTACAGGGATTCTGTTTGTAAAGAGATGTTTATTTCTGAAGCTATTTTGTATGCTCAAGCTAGTGAATGTATGAAGGTAGGTACTTTAGATGTATATAGTTATGAGTGTAATGAGGGTATTGGAAGGATTGATTTCCCTATAGTTTTATCTGAAGAAAGGGAAGATAAGAAGATTGCAAAATGTACTGTATTTACTAGTTCTGGAAATACTCACTTACTTTGGATAGAAAACAAGTAATTGGAATAATGAGTATATTTCTGATAAAATAATCTCTGTTTAGGGCGATTAGCTCAGCTGGCTAGAGCACTTCGTTTACACCGAAGGGGTCATAGGTTCGAATCCTATATCGCCCATATGCTATCTTTTAATAACATAGTTTCTTATTTCCTCAATATCAATTCCATATAACTGTTTTAATTGGTTAGAAACATATATTAAGAAATACTTTCTATTTAAAGACACAATACTCCAATCTTCTATAGAGGTAATACTATATTTTTTGTAATCTTTTTCTGTAGCTAATTTCCCAATATAGTGAACTAAAGCATCTACTTTTGGTTTAATTATTTTTGTCTCTGATTTACTTTCAGGATTCTGATATATACTTGAGATATCTTCTACTGTTATCCCTGGTTTCTGTTTAAACAAACCAGTAAAAAGGGGAATCTGATTCCCATTGGAATCAACTAACTGCTTTACTTGATTAAGAACTTCTTGACTATTAAAAATTAATTGTTCTTTTTCTCCTCTGTTTGTAGATATGGCAAGATTCTTATCAGTGAGTGTTACTAATCGGTTATAGGCATTTTTAGTTCTTTCTGTTATTTGAGGTTTGCTTAAATGGCTTGCTATGGGTAATTTGACCATATTGTCTTTAAAAAGTACCCCATCTATATCTAATAAGCAGATATTAAAATCTTTATTGTTAAAAATATTATCAGTTTCTAAAGTATCAACTGCCTCTGTAAAACAATTTACAAATTTTTCTTGGTATATTGTTTTCTTTTCTGGAGCATTTTTAATAGGGGTATTTTCTAAAGATTCAGTAGCAAAATCTTCATTAGGATCTGTATTTTGAGAAGTATAATCAAATGTTTCCATGATTTATAATCTTAATTAATATTAAGATAGTATAGCAAGAAGCTGAAATTGTCTAAAGGATAGAATTGTAATATACTGAATAAATAAGTTAAGAGACTATTTAAATGGATCTAATGAAATATGTAATAGTGGCTGGAGTGAGCTTAATAATTGGTGTCTTAGCAATGATAATGGGTAATGTTCTATCAGGGATTCTCATTTTTGTACTTCTTTTTGGAGGATATATTTTATTAAATGTAACTAAGGTGATGAAATCAGAAACAGGTGAAGTTGTTCTTCCTAAAGTTGATAATACAAAGAAGACTACTGGTATAAATTCTCCTAGGGACAATTAGCTCAGTTGGTTAGAGCGCTACATTCACATTGTAGAGGTCAGTAGTTCGAGTCTACTATTGTCCAGATATTTCTCTGCTATTTTACTTAACAGCACTTGTACAGAAAGGACATTTCTTAGCCTTAATATCAATCTCTGACATACAGTAAGGACATCTCTTTGTTGTCTTTGCTTCTTCTTTCTTATCCTTTGCTACCGCTTTACTAATAGTTCTTACTATTAAATAAAGTATTATTGCAGTGATAATAAAGGTAATGATTGCATTTAATACTAAACCATATTGTAAAACTACTGCATCAGCAGCTTGTGCCTCTGCTAGTGTTTCATATCTTGTTTTACCCAAAGTAATATACAATTTAGAGAAATCCAATTTTGCAGTAAGAAAACCAATAGGAGGTGTAAAGATATTATTTACTAAAGAATCAACTAATTCTTTAAAAGCCATACCGATAATTACACCTACAGCTAGTGTAATAGCATCACCTTTTAAAGCAAATTCCTTGAAATTTTGCCCCTCTTCCTTAAGTTTCTCTTTTAAGGTTTTTCCCATTTTTTAATATATTAAAAATTAATATTGCAAGTACTAAGATAAATAGTACTCCATATATTACTACTTGATTGATGAAAGCATCGTTCAATGTCGTATTATTCAAATTATATAGTACAACCTGAAGTATGGATATTCCAATAAGAAGATATATATGAGAGTAAGAGTCATTAACAAGTTGAGATGTTATTATCATATATGAAGTTGAGTAAGCAATCATTGAAAGAGAATATGGAACTATATATTTAGCAATATCTAAATATGCCCCATTATATACAAATTGAAGAATTTCTTTTGTAAAAAGCATATATATTAAACATATTACTCCCCCTGTTAATGTTGATACTATCAAAGAGATAATGAGATTTTTTCTTCTTGAGTCCTTTTCAGAATTAGAAAGCTTAGAGATCATAACACTAGCTATAGTTATTGATCCAAAATATACAATCTTTCCCATTAATGAAAGAGCCCCATATGATGCTCTAACTTCTGGGTTCACTAATATTAAATCTAGTGTGAAAGGGATACTTAGGAGTAAAAAGGTAAGAAATATTAATGAGATATGTTTGTAATTTAGTGAAATTTCTTTTTTGTCTTCTTCTTTGTCCTTACTTTTAATTAATGGAAGAACTATTGCGGTTGTAATAAGTGTGGGAATACAGAAAGATAATATTATCATCTCCATTCCCAAGTTATTAGTAATAGCAATATATCCAAGTACAAATTTTAATACTGTTTCAAACAGCATAACCATATTAAAGGATAGTATCTTTTCTAAACCTAGAAGGAACCCCTTAGCAACAGGTGTAACTAGTGATATGAAAAGAGCAATTGAGAGTATTGGAATATATTTGATATCTATATTGGATATGTTAGCGATTTGATTTTTGAACAATAAGAAGAGCAAAGAGAGAATTAATGCTATTACAACTAATTGTAGAGTACTTTTTCTTTTGAATTTGTCTAGATTAAAATTCCTTTTACTTGCAACTTTTTTAGTGATGGCAGTTTGTATTGCAATAGCGGGAATTTGAACTAATGTAATTATTCCTAATATGGCATTGTAAATATTAAAATCATTGGTAATTAAATTTCTTGCTAGGTAAATACTAAAGAGATAATTTAGGAAGTTTACTATTACACCAATAACTAGGGTAATTAAGATCTGATTAAAAAAAGTTTTGTTTTGAGTAATATGTTTAGTTAAGTTCATAATGTATAATAAATGAGAATACAATAATTTTAAA
>CAZCWY010000042.1:0-4150 GCA_964502535.1 uncultured Candidatus Saccharibacteria bacterium | reverse complement strand
ATAGATCAAATGGATTTAAGCGAATTTGATGCTGTTAATATTCTTACAGTACATAGTGCTAAAGGTTTAGAATTTCCAATTGTATTTCTTATCAATCTTGTTTCGGACAGATTCCCTTCCCAGAATAGAAAAGATACTATTCCAATATCTCAAAACTTAATTAAAGAGTCTCTATCGGATTTAGATGAAAGAGAGGAACACCTACAAGAAGAGAGAAGATTGTTCTATGTTGGTGCTACTCGCGCAAAAGAAAAACTGTATCTTACAGCTGCTAATTTCTACGGTAATGCAAAGAGAAAGAAAAAGAGTAGCATATTCTTAGAAGAGATTTTAGATAGGGATATTACTCAGGAGTTTGAGAATCCTATGGTAGTAAAGTCAGAAGATGATTTAAATATGTATACACAAAATCAAGAAGATATGATTCCAAAAGATATTAAAATAGAGGTGGGTAAAAAAGTAAGTTATTCTCAGATAAATACATATCAGGATTGTCCTAAGAAATATGAGTATTCATATGTATTACAAATACCTTCTCGTCCTCACGCCTCCCTTTCTTTTGGTTCAACTGTTCATAATACATTAAGGGATTTCTATACACTCCTTCAAAGACATAAAGAAGGATTAGGTATTACAGAGGAGCCTTCAAAGGATGACTTATTAAATCTTTTTGAGAAGAACTGGATAAGTAGAGGATATGATAGTAAAAAGCATGAACTTGAGAGAAAAGAGAGTGGAGTAAAAGCTATGAATACCTACTATGACAAATTTTTTAGTTTAGATCAGAGTCCATATAGGTTGGAACAATCCTTTACAGTACATCTACCTGAGAGTAGTTTTGTTGGAAAGATTGATAGAATGGATTTAGTTAAATCAGGAGAAATTCCTGTAGTCGAAATAATTGATTACAAAACGGGAAAATTAAAAGATGATGGTGATATTAAAAAGGATTTACAACTTCCTTTGTACTGTATATTTGCAGAACAGAGTTTGGGGGTAAAAGTATCAAAAGCAAAATATATCTTCGTAGAAGAGGGTAAAGAGGTGGAAGTAGATATCTCACAAGATAGAAGGGAGAGAGCAAAGGAGAATATTTTTGAAGTAATTGAGAGTATTAAAAAGAGAGAATTTGTTGCTACTCCAAATAGTTTTAAGTGTAAGTATTGTGATTATAATTCTATATGTCCTGACGCCATATTGTAATTTATTGTTAAATTTGGGTAAACTTTAGTATAATTGCCAATGCTTATGATACAAATATCAAAAATTTATGCAGAAGAGGGTAGTACAATCGAAAAGGTGATTAATGAAACCTTGAAGGTTGTAGATGAAGGAGGAGATTTCGTAGCTGTTGTTAATTCAATAATAAAATTGGCAGTGCCCTTAAGTATATTTTGTGCGGGTCTTTTACTTGCGTTTGCTGCATTTAAGATGGTATCTAGCAAAGGAGATCCAGAGGCATTAAAAGATGCTAGAGAACAGATAGGAAATGCGATAACTGGTTTGATTTTTATTTTACTTTCTGGAGCAATTCTGATGTTAATAAGTCAAATTATTTTTAATGGTTGGTCGGCATGACAATTAAAATAGGAACTTACACAATTGAGTTGCCAGAAACTGAAGGGCGTTGGTATATCCTCTCTCTGGCCGTTAATCGTATCCATCTTATTATGAATTGGTTTGTTGGTTTTGCAGTTGTTCTAGCTGTTGGATTTATTATATATTCTGGAATTCAGTTCATGACTTCAGCAGGAGATGCAGAAAAAATGGTAGCAGCAAGAAAAATGCTTACTGCAGCGATAGTCGGAATGGTAATTGTGCTTATTTCTAGAGTTATAATCCTGTTTTTCATTGACACCTTCCTAGCAAAATAATTAACTTTATTCTTTTAGTGAGAAATGAGTCGTACTACTCCAAAAGCCTTGTTATTTATAGCAATATTTCTTCAATCATTTCGCTTTACTTTTGCAAAAATTGATACTCCCGTATTAAATTTTTTACCTGGTCGAGAAGAGGGAATTGATATATTTGTAATAGATATAATAAACTGGATGATTGGAGCTGCTTCTCTTGTTTGTGTTGTTATGATTATATATTCTGGGTATATGTATATGACGGCTGGTGGAGATGAACAAAAAGTACAGACTGCTCAGAAAACGATAACAGGTTCACTAATTGGGCTAGCAGTTTCTCTGTTGGCTTTAGTCTTAGTTAACTTCGTTTTAGAGACATTTCTTAACATAACGATTTAAAGAATAGTTGCCCTTTTAACTATAAGTTAATATAATGAAAGATTAATATAATATGGATAGAAGTATGAAAAAGGTAATTCAGGCAAGTATTTTAACAATATCTTCTTTTCTTTTGTTTCCTTCATTTGCCTTAGCTCAAACCAAAAACCCTATGCTTTGGATAGATGAAATATTAAACAATTTAATCTCTGCACCACTTACTTTAGAAGAGCTTGTAGTTAAGATTTTGAATTGGTTGATTGGTGCATCTGTTATTCTCTGTGTTGTCATGTTGATTGTATCGGGCTTTTTGTATATGACTTCAGGTGGTAACGAGGACAAAGTAAGTAAAGCTACAAAAACACTGGTAAATGCAATTATTGGATTAGTTATATCCTTTATTGCAGTAATGTTGGTAAACTTTATATTGAAAAAATTTCTTAATCAGTTATAGTAATTGTAGACTAGGTTAGTATATACTATAATAGTTAAATTAATTTATATAATATTAAACTTAATTAATTATGAGAAACAAACTCTCAAAAATATTTGTATCAGGGGCTACATTCTTAGGTCTTTCGACCTCCGCTTTTGCGCAGGCAGGTGAAACTCCACTTGATTGGATTACTGGAGGTGGTCTTGAGGGTCTGGCAACCAAGTCTGTTAAAGATATTATTCTTTTGGTAATTAACTGGCTAATAGGTGCTGCTGTTTTAATTTGTGTAGTGATGTTGGTATGGGCAGGTTATTCATATATGACTGCAGGAGGGGATGAAGGAAAAGTAACAAAAGCAACCAAGACATTAACTAATGCAATAATTGGATTGGTTATTTCTCTTATAGCTTTAGTATTAGTAAACTTCATTAAGAATACCTTCTTAGGGTTATAATCTGAATTTGTTTACAATCTATTTCGATTATAGTTTGAAATAATAATATGATTAATAAGGCTGTTTCTAGTATTTTAAGACTAATATCACAAGGGGTGTATGCACAGGACGATCCTATTGTTATACCTATTCCTACCGAAGACCCCCCTACCTTTGAGAAATTGATTGTAGCGGTTTTGTTTATCATTGGTAAAATTGGTCCAGCAATAGGGCTTTTTGCTTTTGGTATGGTAATTTATGGAGGATACCTATGGATTACATCAGGGGGTGAAGCTCAGAAAAAGCAGAAAGCTCAAGCAACATTAACTTGGTCTATTGTAGGATTAGTCTTTTTTTACTTAATTAGGATGTTTCTAAATTGGATCTTGGATTGGATATAGATTTATCCTTTGTAAAGAAATGATATAATCGGATAATGTCTAAATGTAATACTGTCCAAAAATCATTAATACTATTATTTTGTATACTAACATTCTCCTTGTTATTCCTTGTTATTGCTTCCCCTATATATTCCCAAAGTGCAGATGAATTAGAAAATATTATCCAACAGAAAGAGGAAGAATTAAATAAACAAAAGACATATTTATCAGATATTGAAAAAAGAATTAAAGAGATTGGGGGTAGTAATTATACTCTTACTGAACAGGTTAACCTGTTAAATAGTGAGATTACTAAATTACAAACAGAGATAGATAAAAGGAATTCCGAGATAGAGGAGAAGTTAAGGATAATAAATGAAAAACAACTCTTACTATCTCGAAAAAAAGATTCTTTAGATTTTGTTTCAGCACAACTATATATGCAAAGTAGATATAACGATGGACAATTTCTTTTTTCTTTTTCTAGTCTAAACGATATGTTAAAGACTCTTTTTGTTAAAAAGAGTGCTATTAATATCTTAAAAGGAGATATAGAAGAGATTACTGGAGAGTTTGTTAATTTAGTAGAATTAAAAAAATCTTTAGAAGATGAAAAGACTCAATTGGATAAAGAAAAGAAGGAATTAGATCAATCATATGCATTAGTAGC
>CAZCWY010000041.1:0-4316 GCA_964502535.1 uncultured Candidatus Saccharibacteria bacterium | reverse complement strand
TTATTTTTACCTCGACCAATACCTCAATAAAAGAAGCCCCAAAGTGTGAATATAATGGGTGGGCATATTCAGACAAAGAGATTTTTGATTCCGCTGATAATTGTAATACCTGCTTTTGCCATACCGGAGAAATAGTATGTACAAAAGAAATTTGTGAAAATCCTCAGGAGTAATACAATTAAGATTTTAATTGTAACCCTTTTTTGCCTACTAACTCCTGCAGTTGGATACTACTTAGTATTTACCTTGGATATTAAAAAAAGGGATGATATTTTAGAAAGCATGACTTTGCTTTATTAATTGACACCATAGATGTTCGTATGTATATTAAATATATATTTAATTTTTATTTATTTACTTTATGATGGGAAAAAAGTATAAAGGATTCTCCCTTATAGAAATCCTAGTAGTCGTAGCCTTAATCGTTATCTTGGCTACTATTACAATCGTTGCTATAAATCCTGGGAAGAACTTTAGGGATACAAGAAATGCACAGAGAAGTGCAGATGTGAATGCCCTATTAAGTGCAGTAACTCAGTACACAACTGATGGGAAAGCACTTCCAACAGGAATTGCAGCATGTACCGCTGAATGGGATTCTGGAACCCCTATTGGGACAGGTACGGGAAATATTGATCTTGATCCTCTTTTGGCAGGAGATACAGAAGGAACCGACTATATGGTTGGTATTCCTACAGATCCAGGAACAGGTTCAGGATCAACCGCAGGAACCGCAGAAAACACAGGATATGTCATCTGTACAATTGGAACTAGAGTACAGATTGCTGCACCACAAGCTGAAGCTGAAAAAGAGATTGCAGTTAGAAGATAATTGCTTAGTCTAGTTTAGAAATATATATAAAGTGAATATCAGATAGCCTAAAACTATCCGAACTGCCATGGTAGAGCTTTTAAAACTCGCAGACGATGTAGTCAAAAAAAAGATAAATGTATCCAATTTTTTGGACATACTAATATTAGATGCACTAAGGAAAAAGGCATCTGATATTCACATTGAGGCAAAAGATAACAAGACACTACTAATCAGATACAGAATAGATGGTGTACTCCGTGACATTATTCCCCTAGGTCCTGAAATGAGAGATAGTTTCCTTTTTATCATTAAAGTTAGAGCAAAACTTAGAACAGATATCCATTTTGCACCACAAGATGGAAAGATTCTTTTTAATGTTAAGAAGGAAGCCATAGACCCAATCAAGGAAGAAGCTGTAAAAGAAGAGATTGAGGTTAAAGAAGAAATAAAGGAAGAGAAAGAGGAGAAGAAAGAAGAAAAGGTAAAAGACAAAAAGAAAAAAGACAAGGAAGAAGAGGTAGAAATTAAAAAAGAAGAAAGTAAAAATCTTTTAGAAAAAGTATCACAAACAGATATCGCTGAAAAAGACTACTACAATGTAGATGCAAGAATTTCTATATTACCCGTTACCCATGGAGAGAAGGTTGTAATTCGATTACTCTCTCAAGCAAACAGAGGGTACGGATTAATGGACTTAGGATTTGAAGAAGAAGACTTAGTAAAATTAGAAAAAGCATATAGACAACCATTTGGGCTATTCTTAGTCACAGGACCTACTGGAAGTGGAAAGACTACTACACTCTACTCTGTACTTAAGATTCTTAATACAAGGGATGTGAATATAACAACAATTGAAGATCCCGTTGAGTATAGTATAGAGGGTGTTAATCATATACAAATCAACCCTAAAGGGGATTTAACATTTGCAAACGGACTGAGATCTGTATTAAGACAAGATCCTAATATCATTATGGTTGGAGAGATTAGAGATAAAGAAACTGCAAGAATTACAGTTAACTCTGCTCTTACTGGCCACTTAGTGCTATCCACCGTACACGCAAATGATGCTGTAAGTACAATACCTAGATTAATAGATATGGGAATAGAACCATTTTTAGTTGCCTCTACGCTTAACATAGTTATTACCCAGAGACTAGCTAGAAAACTATGCCCTAGTTGCAAAAAAGAGTACTCTCCTAGCAGAGATATAGCACATAAAGAGATGGTTAAACTTAGACCAGATATCCAAAAACACTTAGCTAATATCTCAAAAATGTATAAAGCAGTAGGATGTAAAGAGTGTAATAACACGGGATATTCAGGAAGAATTGGAATATATGAAATACTCTCTATGACCAAAGCTGTAAGAGATGTAATTATCAGTAATCCAAATTCCGACGACATTCTTTCCGTGGCCAAAAAGGGAGGATTTAGGTTGATGATAGAAGATGGAGTAAAAAAATTAAAAGAGGGAAAAATTGATATAAAAGAGTTAGCTAGAGTAATTGCAATTAAAGAATAATGAACACAAATACAGAAGACAAAAAGAAGCCGAGAACAGTCGAATTCAAGAAATTGAAGAAAATAAAAGTTTCAACTTCTAATCTATTGATGTCAATAAAGTCCTTATCTGCATTACTTAAAGCAAGCATCCCTTTGTCCGAAGCAGTTAAAACAATTGCAGAGCAATCTAGTGATCCGAACCTAAATAGAATATACAAATATGTTGGAGAAGAAGTAGATAAAGGACTTACAATGGCAGAGGCTATGCGACTATTTCCTAAAGTATTCCCAGAAACGGTTTCTGCAGTAGTAGAGGCTGGAGAGATGGGTGGCTCTTTGGAAAACAACCTTATGTTTATAGCTGAAACTATTAAAAAGGATTGGGAGTTAAAAAAGAAATTGAAAGGTGCCATCATATATCCCTTAATTATAATCAGTATGACTGCGGTTATGTTCTTGGGAATGATCTTTATTGTATTTCCGAAACTTGAAGTTCTCTTTGAGGCATTTGAAAATGTTCCATCTACAACCAAATTCATTATTAATACCGCAACATGGATAAGAACATATTGGTATATAATACTTGGAGGTTTTGTTGTATTAATTGTAAGTTTAATTCTTTTTTTGCGAACTAAGCCTGGAAAAAGATTTTCAGGGTGGCTAGCTTTAAATTTCCCAATCTTAAAGAAACTTTTTAAAAGTAATATCTTAGCATCCTTCTCTAGAACATTAAGTGTTCTTTTAACAAGTGGAATACCATTAAATAAGTCTTTAGAAATAACTACATCTACAACAAGTAATAGCAGATACTCTGAAGTATTACAAAAGGTTTGTGTCACCATCGAAAATGGAAAAGATCTCTCTATTTCTTTGTCCGAATTCCCAGAATTCTTTAATACTTCCTATGTAAAAATGATTGATGTCGGAGAGATAAGTGGTACGCTAGAAGACAACCTAATGTATTTACATGAATATTACTCAGATGAGGTAACCGAGATGAGTAATAACATAGTCACCTTCATAGAGCCTCTACTTCTCATCTTAGTTGGAGCAATAATTGGCCTCTTGGGAGTCACAATTCTTCTTCCAATTTATCAACTAATGGGAACAATTAATGGTTAGGTCTATAAAAAAGAAAAATTTAAAGGGGTTTACACTTTTAGAAGTAATTCTTACGCTAGGTATTATGATGCTTTTTGCAGTTATTGTATTTCCTGTTGGAATAAATAGAAGTCAAAAAACAAAATTAGAAAGTTATGCTTCTCAACTTGTTACAGATATATATTATCAACAACAAAGAAGTTTTTTTAAAAATATTTCAACAGGGGTATCTTTGGGTGTTAATACGTATACACTTTTTGATGGAGATTCTCTTTCTACTGCAACTGATACTGATGTAAAACAGTATCCCGCAAATATTCGCATTACCTCAATAGCGCTATCTACATCAAATGAAATTCTTTTTCCTGCGGGAGAGTTTAAACCTACTGTCTTTGGAACTCTTGTTTTAACAGATGGTACTAATACTGTAGATGTATATATTAACAAGGAGGGATTGATAGGATATGAATAAACGAAAGAAAGGTTTAAAAGGTTTTAGTTTAGCAGAATTAATACTAGCAATAGGAATATTTTCTGCTATGTCTTCTTTTTTGGTACTTTTAATTATTGATTCCACAAGAACTATAGAGAATGTTCGAGTAAGAGAAAAAGCTACTAGATTAACAGAAGAGGTCTTCAATACTCTTACCATGCTCAAAGAGGAAACTTGGTACAGTATTGCAAGACATACAGACCAGGGTGCAAAACATTTAGAGGAGGTATCGGGTGTATATGATATTGTAGATGGACAGGGTACTAAAGATGATATGACTTACTTTTTTGTTATCGAATCTGCAAGTAGAGACTCCTTGCGAAATATTGTATTTGAAGGAGGAACAAATGATCCTCATACAAGATCAATTAGCATTACAGTAACTTGGATAGACAGATTAAAGAA
>CAZCWY010000040.1:0-4434 GCA_964502535.1 uncultured Candidatus Saccharibacteria bacterium | reverse complement strand
CAGACACATACTAACTGTGATATAATAATAGTAGAAATGTATACAGTTGTCAAAGAGTTTTAACTATATAAACATCCTACAAAATGACACTTACTATCCTCTGGGGAACATAAATGATTTTTCTAATTTCCTTCTTAGATAACTGAGGGCCTAGAGTATCTGACGAAAGGACCTTTTCTTTAATTGTTTCCTCTGTATCACTTTCTGTAATAACTACTCTACCCCTTACTTTTCCATTAATTTGCACAGGAATCTCAATTTCCTTCTCTTTTATTAAGCTATTGTCTACTTTTGGCCACATTTGATTATGAACTGAATATTCTTTTCCCATAGTACAACACCAAATTTCCTCTGCAATATGAGGTAATATTGGTGCAGTAAGTAAAACAATTTTCTCTAGGTCTTTGATATCAAATTGAAAATTTGAAAAAGTATTATAAAATTCCATTAGAGCAGCTATCGCAGTATTGAATCTAAAATCTATAATATTATCTTCAAGCCTCTTTAGTAGTTTCTCTACCCCAATCTTTACCTTAATATCGCTTTGATCTACTCTATTTTGATATGCATTGTTGAGGAAAATATAGTATTTACTTACAAATCTTCTTACTCCTTGGATTGTACGAGTACTCCATACTACATTACCCTCATATGGTCCCATAAACATAAGGTAGGCTCTTGTGATATCAACTCCGTAGTTTTCTATCAATTCATCAGGACCAATAACATTACCCAAAGACTTAGACATCTTAGTTCCACCCTCGCCTAATACTACTCCGTGTATAGTTCTAGCCTTGTAAGGCTCGATATCTCTTACTAAACCTATGTCATACAACACTTTGTGCCAGAATCTAGAGTACAAAAGATGTAAAGTAATGTGTTCTTGACCCCCTTCATAGTGATCTACGGGCATCCAATAGTCTGACAACTCTCTTGAAACAAATTCTTTGTCGTTTTTTGGATCACAATATCTAAGATAGTACCAACTTGAACCTGCCCAATTAGGCATAGTATCCGTTTCTCGCTTAGCCTCACCTCCACATATTGGACATTTTGTATTTACCCATTCAGGGATACTCGCTAAAGGTGACTCTCCAGTATTAGTAGGTTCATAACTATCAACTTCAGGAAGTTTAACAGGTAACTGTTCATACGGAACAGGAACTGTCCCACATTTAGAGCAATGGATTATTGGAATAGGTTCACCCCAGTAATGCTGTCTAGAAAAAATCCAATCATGAAGGTGGTATCTGGTTACAACATCCCCAAGGGAGTTTTTCTTTAGAAATTCACCCACTTTCACTTGAGCTTCCTGAGTGCTAAGACCATCTAAGAACTTCGAATTGAAGACCTTCCCGTCTCCGGTATATACTTTTTCTAAGACCTCAATCTCTGATCTATCACCATTTTCACCCTCGATTACCCTCTTAATTGGAAGACCATATTTAACAGCAAATTGAAAGTCTCTTTCATCGTGAGCAGGAACACCAACTACAACACCAGTACCAACTGTTGTTAATACAAAGTCTGCAATCCATATTGGCAATCTCTCATTGGTAATGCTATTTAAACAGTATAGTCCTGTAAACACACCACTCTTTTCGGATTGTCCATCCTCTCTTTGCTCAACACTCTTCTCCTTACTCTGTTTAATATATTCCATTACTTCACTCTTCTTTTCTTGGGGAATCAAAGGGAGAAGTCGTGTTAATGCATCATTTTCCGGAGCAACAACAACAAAAGTGGATCCGAACTGAGTATCAGGCCTTGTAGTAGACACCGTTAATACCTCCTCGCTATTTTCTACCTTATATTTAATGTCATACCAACTCTTTTTATCTATCCAATTCCTTTGTAAAGCTTTAACCGACTGTTGATAATCAACTAAATCCAAATCTTCGTCCAATCTATCTGCATATTCCGTTATTTTTAATACCCATTGAGATAAATTCCTACTTTCTACCGGTGTTCCACACCTTTCATGTAGTGAGTTAATTACTTCCTCATTTGCACAACCAACCTTACATTTCGGACACCAGTTAATAGGCATTTCGGACTTATACGCCAAACCTTTCTCATATAGCTTTAAAAATATCCACTGAGTCCATTTATAATACGAAGGATCTGAGGTGTCTATCTCCCTGCTCCAATCAAATGAAATACCTAAACTTTTAAGTTGTCTTTGAAAATTAGCAATATTCTCTTTAGATATCTTTTGGGGAGGTCTTTTTACTTTAATAGCGTAGTTTTCTGTAGGAAGACCAAAAGCATCCCACCCTATTGGGTACATTACATTAAAACCTTTCATTCTTCGAAGTCTAGCAACTGCATCCATCATTGAGTAATTTCTAGTATGTCCGATATGCATTCCAGGACCAGATGGATATGGGAATTCAACTAAAAGGTAGTATTTAGGCTTACTTTCGTCTAAGTCTACACCATTATACAATGAATCTGTAAACCACTTGTCTTGCCATTTTTTCTCGAAATCTTTAGGCTTGTACTCTTTTTGCATAACCCAATTATATACTAAATGTATCCCACTATTCTACTTTTTACCATAATGTTTTAAAAACTCTAAATAGAGCCGTTTTACATAGGCGTGAAAAATCTTACCTAATGAATACATCTTTGATTCAATTTGAGGAAAATGGACCTGAGGGGGTTTGAACCCCTGACCTCATCGCTGCCAGCGATGTGCTCTAGCCAATTGAGCTACAGGCCCTTACTATGGACTCAGCCGGGGTCGAACCGGCGATCTTCGCAATGCGAATGCGATATTCTACCAACTAAACTATGAGCCCCAAACACAGCAATTATACCCAAAATTACCAAGTCGTGTATAGTTTTGGATTAATCTGAGTACCATATCCAATACCCTTTCTCAATTCAAAGTGTAAGTGGGGTCCAGTTGATCTACCAGTAGAACCAAGTTGACCTATTGATTCTCCTTTTGAAACACTCTGACCTGTTCTAACATAGATATTTTTCAAATGGGCATACCATGTTGTGAATCCATTACCATGATCTATCTGTATTGCCCAAGCATATCCACTTCCACCATATGTTGATCCCAATGGAGGACAGTAACCAGCACAACCTGCAAAGATGACAGTACCACCAGAAGCAGCCAAAATATTAGGAAGACTCCTATCATATATATCAATTCCTGTATGAATCCTACCCTTATAATATTGAGATATTTTTGCAGAACTCCCTGCAACTGGCCAACCAAGGAACTTTCCTATGCTTGGATCCACATATGTGCTACCGCCAACAGGATATTTCGAACCAGAGATATATGTCTTAGGTGCAATAGCGTATACAGGTTTTGGTGCTTCAGGTATTCTCCCATCAGGAACAAATATTTCTTGGCCAGCAACTAAGGCAAAAGGATAGTCTAACCAGTTGAAATCTGCAATAGCCTGTTCATTACCAGCATATTTTTTAGAAATAGAGGCAAGGGTCTCACCCTTTTTAACCGTAATTAATACTCCATCTGAAAGAGGTATCTCTAATTCTTGACCCGGTTTAACTAAATCAGATGTAAGATTATTCGCCCATTTAATAGTTTGAATTGAAACTTCATATTTAGATGCAATATTACTTAAAGTATCTCCATTCATAACAATATATATTTCAGTTCCCCTCTGCTCTCTATCCTTTGGAATAGATGTATTTAGAGTAGCATTCATTGCTAATACATCTGTTTCTGCAACAGAGATGTAATCAAGTTGCTCTTCATTGGCATTAATAATAGTAGGAGCCCTATAGATATACGAAATACTCAAGATTACAGCGAGGATTACAAAAGCAATCTGTATAACATACTTAAGGAAGGCTCCCCTTCCCCAGAACATCCTCTTTACTATCTGATTTTTAAAAGTATCGAAAGAGTTAAAAAAGATTTCAAAAATAACGGAAATTAATATCCAAATTACTCTTAATCTAGAAAAAACATACTCCCCTAAATCAACAATGAAAGCAAAAAAACCCTTATTTGGGTTATATTTCCGAGTTAGAAGCCTAAACCATCTTCTAATTCTACTTAAATCTTTCTCATCTGAAATATCACTATCAAGAAGTATATACTCTTCATTTTCTTTACCTTCAAAAGAATCTAATGAGAGATCCCTAAAACTTAGCCCTGATATTTTTTGTTTACGATTATTTATCTCCATTGCAAAGAAAGGATAGTAATCAATCTTCTATTATACCAGATTAGGCTTCGTGTAAAGTTGCCAAGAATTCTTCGTTAGATTTTGTCTTTCTTAGCTGACTTATTAATACTTCAGCAGGATTTTCATTTTGACCCAACATTTCAATCATTCTCCTTATTCTCCATGATTGGTTCAATACCTCTTTACTTAATAATAGCTCTTCATTTCTAGTACCAGAAGCTGTTACATCAATTGATGGATATATCCTTCTATT
>CAZCWY010000039.1:1160-5025 GCA_964502535.1 uncultured Candidatus Saccharibacteria bacterium | reverse complement strand
CAATCTCTCACTTTGGATATATGGACCATATGATCCACCTCTAACACTTTCATCAAACTGAATACCAAACCCTTCCAAGCCTTCTATAATCAAGTCGATACCACCCTCAACCTCTCTCTTTTTATCAGTATCCTCTATTCTTAATATACATACTCCACCACTTTGATCAGCTAACTTTCTTCCAATTAGAGAAGTAAAAACAGAACCTAAATGTAAAAATCCTGTAGGACTTGGGGCAAATCTTAATATTAATTTTGATGGATCTAAATCTCTTTTTGGATATTTTTTGTATATATCTTCTACACTTTCCTTAACATTAGGAAACAACAATTCTGAAATTTGAATATTATCTTGCTCTGTTTTCATTCTAAGGGATGTAGTATAAAATTAGGTTGATATATATAATCTACACTGATAATATTATACCATGACATTAACTGAAGCAGCATTCTGGTTTAAAAGATTTAGTAAAGTTGGACTAGGAATTGGCTTACTAATTATGCTTATCGTATTAATTGCATGGAAACCATCAAAAACGGCTATTCCATTAAAATATATCACTGCTTCTTGCGCCTGCACTCCAAAAGCCCAAGATTTCACCAAACATGCATTAACAATTCCTTTCAATGAAATTATTACTACAACTCTTCCAAGTTATGAATTTCAAACAGAGACAGGGAAGTTAGATGATAACTTGCCAGACATCGTAAATGTATATGAATACACAAATTTGGGTGAACAGGTAAACGCTCAAGCAAAAGCAAAGATTTTGGCTAAAAAAATGGGTTTTGACCAAGATAAGGTAAGAAAGTATGAAGATAAAGAATATAGATGGAAGGATAATCAAAATCAAAAAGAATTAAGAGTTACAGCCCAAGATTTAAACTTCTCATATACTACAACTGATAATAGTAGAATAATAAGGCTAAGAAAAGAAGAAGAATTTCCAAGTACTGATGAGGCAGTAACTTTAGCAACAAACGCCCTAAACTCAATAGGAATACTTGATAACAGTTATACGACGATTAAACCCATTACTTACTTAATTAATATTGAGCCTAATGGAGATTATACAGAAGCAGAATCTCTCTTAGACGCTGAATTAATTAGGGTAGATTTCTTAAGACAATTTTCATTGATTACAGTGCCTATGAATATTCAAGGAGCAGAAGGAATGGTTGATTCATTAGAAAAGAGAGGAATGAAGTCAGTAAGTAGCTCTCAAATAGTTAACGATCAAAGAATTGATGTAACCGAATTTATTACACTTGTACTTAACGAAAATCCAAATAAATCTAATGTCTCTGTATACGTTGGAGCTAAGGATGAATCTCTTAAGGAACTTAGAAATATATACCAAATAGATTATAAAACATGGAGTATTGCTCCCCAAAGTTGTGGAACATACCCACTAATTAGTGCTGATGTTGCAGAAGAAAGAATAAAAAATGGAGAGGGTAGCCTAGTCTTTTTAAATTATAATAATGATCAAGTTGGTCAATATGCACCACAAGAGGTTAAGAAATTTCTCATTACTTCTGTAAATTTAGTATATTATGAAGGCTCTATAGTACAACAATACCTCCAACCAGTATACTTCTTTTCTGGGCAAGCTGAATTAAAAAATGGTAAGAATGCAAGCTTCCAAATTTACTACCCAGCAGTTGACTATGGCAACGTTACTGACGAAGTAAAAATTGAAGAAGTTGCAGTCGAGGAGAAGGGTGGACTGCTTCCATCACTTTAATAGCGTACGGGCATGACTCTCTATAAGTACTGTTTCACCAAATCTGTCTTTGGAATTGATAACTATTGTGATTAACTCATTACCTGAGGGATATACAAAATATCCCGTAAAACATTGACCAGCTAAATCAGTAATACCCGTTTTTAAACCTTTCAAATATTTATTACTCCCAATTAGTTGGTTTGTTGTTAATATCTCTTTACTTACTAATCCCTCTGTATTACTCCAATTAACTTTCTCTTTGTCAATATTCGCTATTCTCAATATCTCAGAATATTTTCTTGAAACTGATACTAAAAGGGCAAGATCATTAACTGTTGAGTAATTACCATCTTGATCTATACCAGCAGGATTGCTAAAACTAGAAGAGTTCATGTTTAATTCTTCAGCCTTTCTATTCATAGCTTTAATAAAACCTTGGTATCCACCGTATGGATAAGCATTAGCAACGATGTAAGCACAATCATTGTAAGAACTAATAAGCATTCCCTTCAAAAGACTCTCAATAGAAACCTTATCTCCCTCCTTAAATCCCAATTGCCAATCTAAATCTTCTGGAATATTCTCTCTACTAACATTCACAACTTCATCAAGAGAAAATGTCTCTAAAACAACAATCAGAGACATTAATTTTGTTAAACTTGCAATAGCCCTTTTCTCATCTATATTTTTCTCATATAAAATATCTCCATTTAAAGGATTGAATGCAATAGCACTTAAAGAAGATATCTGCGGGATATTAATACTCCTATCTACATCTACACCAATATTTTCCCCCCTAATATCCTTAAATCTGTTTTGTATTGAAATTTGGTTAGAAAGAATATATTCCTCTTTTGGTTTAATGAGTGTTAACAGAAAATATACTCCAATACCAATTAGGATAATTGTTAGTAAATATAGAAAGAGTCTCTGTATTCTTTTTCTAGCTTTAAGTTTTCTTTCTTCCTCTTTTGCCTGTTTAGCTGCTCTTAAAGCTTTCTTGAAAAGTTCCCTATCATATCTCTTATCGTCATTCTTTTTATCGCTCATCTCTTTTTGTTTCTCTGTAGTACTTGTCATTAATAGTATTGATATTACCAATTACTAAATATTACAGCAACCAAATATTGTTCTTTTATTCTAAGGTAATATATAATTACCAGATAATATAACTGTAATAAATATGGAAAGAACATATATTTCTAGTCTTAAAGAGTTAATTGGCAAGAAAGTAAGAATAAGGGGTAGAGTTGATACCCTAAGAGATCAGGGAAAAATAGTATTTTTAATTCTTAGAGATATTACTGGTAAGGTTCAAACAGTATCTTGGTCAGGTGGCAATATTGATGTATTTAATACAGTAAAGGGATTAATTTCAGAATCTGTAGTAGACATTACAGGTTTAGTTAAGGAAGCAAAGCAGGTGGCTAGTGGTTATGAAGTAGAAATTGAAGAGATTAAGATTGATTCCATATCAAAAACTCCACTTCCAATAGTTATAGAGCAAGAATATTCTAAAAATATTTCTAACTTAGACAAAAGATTAGATTACAGATGGGTAGATCTAAGATCGCAGAGAAACAATCTAATGATGAGAGTAGCAACAATGATGGGAAATAGATTAAGAGAGTACTGTGTAAAGAATAATTTTATTGAAATTCAAGGACCAAGAATAATTAGTGCAGCTAGTGAAGGAGGTGCTAATGTATTTGAAGTTAAATATTTTGATAGAAAAGCATATTTAGCACAATCTCCTCAATTTCATAAACAGATGGGTATTGCTGCAGATTTAGACAGAGTATTTAATATGGGTCCCGTATTTAGAGCAGAGAAATCATTTACAACAAGACATTTAACAGAATATACAAGTTTTGATGTAGAGATGGGATATATAGATTCATTTAAAGATGTATGTAAATTTGAGCAAGAGATGATTAAGTATGTATTAACTGGAATAAAAGAAATGTTTGGAGAAGATATTAAGAAAGTATTTGGAGTAGAAATTAATATCCCTTCGGAAGACTTTCCATATGTTTCAATGAAAGAGGCAAAAGAGAAATTGGCTAAAGAAGGTATTCCAAGTAAAGATGAAGGAGACTTCTCTCCTGAGGAAGAAAGAGGGTTATCAGAAATAAT
>CAZCWY010000039.1:0-1060 GCA_964502535.1 uncultured Candidatus Saccharibacteria bacterium | reverse complement strand
TGGGAACAGAAAGATTTTTAATGAAACTTCTTGAATATGGAAGTATTCTTGAAACTACATATCTTCCTAATACACCAAATAGGTTAGGAAAATTAATCAATGTAAAGAAAGTTAAGTAGACACTCTCCACTCCTTAACCTTAAATTGAATATCCTCATTACCATTCCATGAGTTAATATCAGCACCTCCTACTACATCTATTGTATCGTCGATATTTATTTCTTCAGTATCAGTATCACAATCAAAAAATACTAAGGTTATTAAATCAATTCCCTCTCCTTTACATAGCAGTTTCATATGATTACCAAGTTTACCCATAATCTGTTTTTTAACTACAACTAAGTTGTTTATAGCAACAAGAGGTTTAGAGTTCCCATACCCAAATGGTTTTAAAATATCTAACTGTTCAATCAACTCTCTATTTATACTTTCACTACCTAACAACAGATCTATATGTAAATCTTTAATTAACATACTTTCATCTATAGATTCATCTCCAATCTTATGAATACATTTACTAAACTCTTTTTCTTTATCTTTCTTAACAGTAAATCCCGCAGCCTGTTCATGACCTCCATATCTTTCTAAATACTTACTACACTCAGATAGTGCGTCTGTAATATTAAAACCAGAGATACTTCTTGCAGAACCTTTAATCACCCCATCCTTTCTTGTACCAACCAATACTGGTCTATGGTATCTTTCATTAAGTTTACCCGCTATCAATCCTACTATCCCCTCATGCCAATCATCACTAACTACAAAAAGAATCTTATCATTATTATCTCCTATTATATCTTTTGCTTGATCTAAACCATTCTGAGTCATATATTGTCTTTGCAAATTGGTTTCATTAAGAATATCTGCAATACCCGCACAGACCTCTTGTTTATCACTAACTAAAAGTTTTACAGCATCAAGAGGAGACCCTATTCTTCCAGCAGCATTAATTCTAGGACCTAATATATATCCTAAGTGGTAGCTATCTATATCCCGAGATTGTAAACCAGAAACTCTTATTAATTCGTTTAATCCTACTCTCTTCCCCTTCCTTATCTGT
>CAZCWY010000038.1:0-5203 GCA_964502535.1 uncultured Candidatus Saccharibacteria bacterium | reverse complement strand
CTTCATGAAAAATTTAAGGATAAAAAGATTGAGCTATATAGTGTAGATATGTCTCCACACTCAATTGTAGCAACTCAAAATTCATTGGATTATTACCAAATCCCTTGGCAAACAGAGATGGGTGCTATTAACGTTTCAGAGATTGAGAAGAGTGAGGATTATGTAAATCTTGTTGTTGGAGATTTCATTAAATTTGCCCAGAAACAACCTGATAATTATTTTCATGGATTTTTTTCAAGTCATGGAACCGCCTATCTATCTCAAGAAGAATATGAAGAGTTATTAGAAGTAATCTCAAATAAGGGAAAAGATAATGCCCCATTAGTTGTTGATTCCTTAGACCCTATGTACACAGTAAAATTAAATACTCTTCACTTATTATACTGTTCAATTTTTCCTTCAAAAGTGAAAAAGATGCCAGAATATGTTTATGGGAAAGGAACAGTAAGTAGTTCAAAATACTTCGCAGGTCAGGAAGTAAAGACACTCACAAAAGTTCACAACAAAGAGTCAGACCTGTTCTACAATTGGAATAACTTTTTACTTTCAAAAAGAAAATTCCGATATTTCTTAGAAATGCTACAATCAATCAAAGTAACTACTGATGTGATAAATGAATATAGAGATGATGTATTCCCCTCTTATTTAGTTACAGACCTCGTGAAGAAGAATAATGAATATAGGTGGAAGGTTTTAGAAGATCTGCCCGAATGTCCCCTATATATTACTAATTGCGGGCTCATTTTGGAAAAATAAAAATGACTGACTTAATTGGATTTATTAATTTGGCCTCAGGAATTATTCAGATAGGAATGGCCTTATTTGTGCTATTTTCAGATCCTAAAGATGGGAAGAAAAGATACTATTTTCTTTCAGCAATATTTCTTGGACTTTGGTCTTTAAGTATATATTTTTTCTCAAACCCATTTTATTTTGATACTACAACATGGCTAAAAATTGTCTATACAATGGCATACTGTATGACATTTGGGTTAATATTATTTGCTAAGGTATATCCCGTAAAATTAGAAAACAAATTTAATAGATTCTCAATACTCATTGGAATATTTATGGTTTTAATGACTGGCGTTGTATGGTTTACCGATTTAGTTGTAGTCTCAACAAATGTTGTTCAAGGTTCTTTTACAACGCTTGCAGAAATGGGTCCACTTTATTTGTTATATGGTTTACCAGAATTTATTACTGCAGTATATGTAGTTGGCTATTATATTAAACAAACAAAGATTTCAACTGGAATTGAGAAAAAACAAATTCAACACTATGTATTAGGAGGAATAATTATGTTGATTCCGGTCTTTGTCTTTGACTTTATTTTTCCCCTAATATTTAAAAATACAGCTTTTTATAAATATAGTACAATTGGAAATTTTGTTTGGACTTTAATAGTTGGATATTCAGTATTGAGGACAAGATTTCTGGATATTAAAGTTGTTATTGGGAGTGTTCTTGGAGCTTTGTTTAAATCAACTTTTGTTACAATACTTTTGGTAGTTGTAACTTTTGTCATACAACCACTGTTATCAATAGACTTGTCTTGGCCTGGGATCCTAAAGCTGTTGATGCTATCAATTATTCTTGCACTCTTCTTAGAAATAGTATTTAAAAAGATTGAAACCTTTCTTCAAGAAAAATATGTTTACTCAAACTATAATCCAATAAAGAGTTTGAGAATATTAACAAATCAGAATGCAAAAACTTTAGATGTTGATATTATTTTAACAAATCTTCTTCAATTAATTAGTAATTCTTTAGGTAGCAATTTTGTCATTGCTTTAATCTTTGATGGGGAAGGAAATGTTATAAAAAATTTTGGAGAGGGAAATAAAGATATTAAACTAGAAGACATTGTTCAAACACTTTCAGTTTGGAGAAAACTAAATAGTAATAGGATCTTAGTATATTCAGAATTAAAGAATGATAAAAGAGCAGGGAAACAGATAATCGACCAAAAAAGAGAAACAATACTTTCTTTTATGCGAAAGAATCAAATTGAGATTATCTTCTCACTTAAGGAATATGAGAAATTTGATGGTGCAGTATTAATTGGACAAAATAGAAGTAGAAGTGTTTATACCATTGGTGATGTCGATTTTCTAGATAGTATTGTACAAAATACTCATATATCACTTGTTAGAGCATTCCTATATTTAGAACTTCAAACCTTTAATGATACTCTTCAACAAAAAGTAAATGAACAAACAAAAGAGTTACAGATAAAGGTTAAGCAGTTAGAAGAAGCTCGTAGAAAAGAGGCTGACATGATAGATATAATGGGACATGAACTAAGAACTCCTGCTACTGTTGTTAAATTAAATATCAGCCTATTAAAGAAATATATAGATAGTAATCCAGAGGAATTTAAGAAATATATAAATAGGATAAGTAGTGCAGTAGATACAGAAATAGGATTAATTAATACTTTATTAACATCTGCAAAATTAGAAGGAAATAAGGTAGAAATTAAACATAATAAAGTAGATATTAAAGAAGAAATAGAAATGTCTATACACGGACATGAGAAAGAATTAAAAGAGGGAGTAAATATAAATAAGAATATTGAACAGAATCTTCCATTTGCATATGCAGATAAAATAAGAGTAGCAGAGGTATTAAATAATCTAATTAGTAACGCTATTAAATACACAGACAAAGGAAATATATCTGTAATAGCTAATACTAAAGTAGATAACATTGAAGTAAGTATTAAAGATACAGGGAAAGGAATACCTCAGGAAGACATAAAGCAGTTAGGAGAAAAATTCTATAGAGTAGATAACTATTTAGAATCAGATATAGTTAGACCAGGAGGAACAGGATTAGGACTGTATGTAACATTTGGATTAGTAAAATTAATGGGAGGGAAGATAGATGTAGAAAGTACTCAGGGAGTAGGTAGTAAATTTACATTTACATTACCTAAATATATAGGACAACAGATTGAGATATCCGAAACAGTAAATAGATTTGATATTTTAGGATTAAAGAGAAATTAATATCTCTTTTTCCTAAACACCCACAACTTTAAATCCATGTCCAATACTAATATCTTTTCCATATCCTTAGATTTAAAAAGTGATATATATTCAATATCAATACCCTTAATCTTTTCTCTCTTTACTTCTTTATCATATCTTTCATATGTATTCTCTTTAATATTTAACAAATATGTATTCTGCGCAAGTACAGGATCTCCTGTTTTAAGAATGATGTAATCCTTTTTACAAATTAAAGGAGTAACTGTTTCAAAAATATCCTTACTAAAGATTAACTCTCCCTTTGAATTGTATTGATAAATTGTAGAACTAAACTCATCCCTACTATTAATATCCCTGTGCTCATAACTACAGTAAAAAAGACCATAATCAAAACCATATATACATCTCTCACAAGTATCAATTGCATTACTCTTTCTGTTGTCTGTATTGTAAATTTGGGTATACCCATATGAAGAAAGTAAAACATTAGAATCATCAATCCAATATATATATGAAGGAGTATGACTAGATAAAATCATATGATCTTTGTAATACAGATTCTCTCTGGGAGGAAATATTAAAGACAGAATTAAAAGTAAAATATTTTTTAACATATATTTAAATATTAAAAAGTAGGATGTGGGTTATCACCTCCCAATCTCCCTGGAAATTGCTTTGACCCAAGAGTGGGAATTAGACCCCAATCAACATTTACAAAATCAACTGGATTAAGATGAGTAGATGAAGAGGAACTCTTTCTAACCTCAAAATGTAGGTGATATCCTAAAGGCTGACAATTCTTCATACCAGTATTTCCACTAATACCAATTAAATCTCCCTTCTTCACTTTGTTACCAATATTTACGGAGTAAGAATCTAAATGAATATATGCAGAGTACATACCACTGTCATGTCTTACAATTACATATTTTCCACCCTGATTACACTCACCCCCATATCTATCAAATCCTAAATCTGTGACTTTACCATCTCCGATGGCTAACACCCTGTTTAATCTAGATCCAAAATCAATCCCCTTATGTGGACATTGATATACAGTACATCCATGCCACTGTGTAACTCCAATTAATCTGTCTAATGGAAATGTAAATGGTTTTGTAGAATATCCCTTTTCTAACTTTGGTAAAGATATATCTTTTCTTACTACATACTCTAATTCATACCAATCTTTACTTTTAAATTGTGAATACAAAGACATATTTAACTTAATACTTTTAGTAGAGATATCTTCCTTTAAAATATTTTTAATCCAAAACTGTGTATCAGTAAAACTAAATTGAGAATTAACTTGAGATTTACCATTTATCTCTAAATATACAGAATTAAATATGGAGAGCTCTCCATTAAATGTATCTACTAAGATCTCACTACACTTACCCCATGTAGAGGTGTCAAACACAGAAAAAGGTTTACAGGTATATATTAGGATTTGTGCATTAATACTTTCTGGATACTTACCACTTACATCTAATGTAATATATCTTTCCCAATCTATATATTTAATATCAGTAATTTGTATATCAATATTACAATCCCAAGATTTAACACTAGTTTGTTCATCTTCTTTAAGTAGAGATATTTTACATTCCAAGCTCTTGTTCGCAATATCATTTTTTATATCTGTCTTAGGTAGTAAGGGAGGTATAGCCTCTCTGTAATCAATTAGAGAGGGAAGAGAGTAATTAAAATGTGATACTCCTTTTACCTCTTCCTCTGCTTGAGGAGGTATCTCTGTTTCTTCTTCGATCTCCTCTTCTGGAAAAAAGTAGGGAATATCTTCTGATAGAAAACCCTTTTCAAGATTAAGGTAGAATTGACCGAGATATGAATATGAATACTCATCAGGAGAGGATATTGGGTAATGTTTAAGTCTTTGAAAAAACAAACCAGTATCATGGTAAACGGGATTAACATACAGATTGGTAGTAGGAGGAAGTGTCATGTAAAGATCTGTTAACTCTCTATCTGTATACGCTTCAAAAATATATTCATGATTTTCCACTGCAATATCCCAATCAAAATGTATTTCCTTACTTGTCCATATTGGAGTAAGTAAAAGGCTGGTAGATATTAATATCGGTAAAAACATATTAATATTTTAGTAGTTAGGAATTAAAAAATACTTAAATTAGTTTGTAGTAAATTAAAATATTGATATAATCAAAGGCTATGATAAAAATATTTCA
>CAZCWY010000037.1:1906-5409 GCA_964502535.1 uncultured Candidatus Saccharibacteria bacterium | reverse complement strand
TACTACTTTCAGATCTGTCAGAGGACTACTCCTTTGATATTGTAGGAAATGGTTTGGTGAAATTTAGAGCATAACGATTTTTTACATTTGCAATATTTTTACATATCTGAAAAAATATATGGTATTTAAATTAAAGATATCGATTAATGAAAGTATCAATTGATCAAACTAAATGTGTTGCTTGTGGTTCATGTGTAGCAGTATGTCCTGAGGTATTTGAAATGAAAGATGATGGAACTGTAGATGTTAAACAAGAGTTTAAAGGTAAAGATGTTCCTGCAGAATTAGAGGGTAAAGTAAGAGAGGCACATGATATGTGTCCTGCTACTGCCATTGTAATAGAGGAGTAAATATCATGGATGAGAAAATACTATGTATAAAGGGGGATATCCTGTTTAAAGATGATAAATGGAATGGATTAATGACTTCTGATAAAGAGAAGTATCTCTCTTTACTTAAAGAGGAAAGTGAATTCAGAGTTAGAAAAGATTTAGAAACTGATACTGATTACAAGCAAGTTATCGCTCAGGTAATACTTAGATACAAAGATAAATATTTCCTTCATAGACAGGTTAAAAAGAATGAAGATAGGTTAAACTCTCTTTGTCCTTTACCACTAGGTGGACATATTGAGGAGATTGATTTAGGAAAAGATAATGATATTTTAGAAACAGCATTAGAAAGAGAGTTACATGAGGAAGTGGTCCTTGGAAGTAAAATACTTAAGAAAACATATCTAGGGTTAATATATATTGAAGACGAAAATCCTGTTAACTCCGTTCATGTAGGTTTTGTGTATGTATTTGATTTAGATGGAACAGATGTTCATGTTAATGAGGAAGGGTTGGAAGATATTGGTTTCGTTAGTTTAGATTACTTAAAAACTAATACAGAGAAATTAACATATTGGAGTAGAATGATAATTTACCATTTATAGATATGAATGATTGTATTTTTTGTAAAATAGTAAGAGGAGAGATCCCATCATACAAGGTATATGAGGATGATAAGGTAATTGCGTTTTTAGATATTAATCCATTAAGTAAAGGACATACATTGGTACTTCCTAAACAGCACTATGAAAATATTTTAGATATGCCCGAGGATTTGTATCTATATATGTCAAAGATAGTTAAAAAGATTTCAGATAATATTAATGAGAAATACAAACCAGAGGGAATAATAATAAATCAAAATAATGGTAAAAGAGCAGGTCAAGAAATATTACATGCACATATACATATAAAGCCAATATACAAAGATACCGAAATTCTATGTGAGGCACCTTTAAGAAAATCATTTCCTAAGGAAGAAATGGAAAAGTATGTTAAAGAGTTATTTCTAACTTGTGAAGAATTGTAATATCTCTTCCATATACTCTGTATCTATATCAAAATGTCCTTTTCCTTCTACTGTTACAAACTCTATAAATACGCCATACCCTTCCATTTTTTTAACAAAAGAAAGTGAGTATGAGTAGGGTACATTTACATCCTTATTCCCATGCCATAATTTAATATCCATGTTTTTTAATTTGTCAGCCCTACTTTGATTCCAATCAGCTGATTTAGTAGTAGGTGCAAGTAAAGCAACCTTATCAATAATATCAGGATATGTAGTAGCAAAGTTCATAGTGGGTAATCCACCCATACTAAATCCTATTAAATATATCTTAGGTTGAATCTCGTAATTTGTTTCTACCCAATTTTTAAGATTAATGGTGTCTTGGATTGATGCAGTATTTCCCCAATTTACTCCGTGTTGATTAGAGGCAGAAAATATATAGTTGTGTGGAGTAAAGAATATTCCATACTGTTGTAAATCTTTCATAAATTGATCTCCCATATTCGCAGTTACAGTAGTATTAGAACCGTGACTGTATATTATCAATGTAGGAGGATTCTTTTTATTGATATTCGTAGGTACTACTACATATGTCTGTTGCTCCTCAACTATTGGAAAAAGTTCTTCATATGCTGGTCCTTGAGGAATTTCCTCTTCTGGGATTTCTGGTTCCTCTACCTCTTGTAGGGGTAAATCTTGTGGTTGCTCTTTTTCTTTGAAATATGAATATACAAAATATCCCAATATCGATAGTAAAAGGAATAACAAGGGAATTAATATATTTGATTTTTTCTTTTTTCTTTTTCTCATTTCCATATCAATATTCTATCATTTCACTTACTAGAGTAAAATCCAAATATATATTTAGTATACTGTATATTTCTGATATCATATCCATAGATGGAAAAAATTAAAAAAAGTAAAAGCGTAAGGTTTTGGAGTATTTTTGTTTTTGATATATTTCTCTTACTTGGAATTGGATATCTCTTTTTTTTAAATACTCAAACTTTAAAGATATTAACCCAGAAACCAACAGATATTGAGGTTGTGAATATTACAAACTCTAATGCTTGGATATATTGGAAAGCGCCCCAGGAAGGATTACATACTCTTCTTTTCAAAAAGATTTCAGATATAGGTGAATTTGAGGAGGTTGAAAATATCGGTATAGGAAGAGATATTGTAGATCAAAAAAGAGTCTACTTTACAAAGATAGACAATTTGGAACCTGATACACAGTATGAGTTCCAGATAGTATCAGAGGACAACGTATGGGATTTTAGTAATTCATTTAAAACTAAACAGATTTCTCAAGAGATTGAATTACCAGAAGTAGTAACAGGGGTGGGGGACAAGATGAGTTTGCTTCTAATAGAGATGGATGGAGAGAAATTAATGATTGATACTCAATATCATGGTACCTACGCTTTTGATTCTAAGGGAAAGGAATTTGTATCTACAAAATATTCAACATATATTTCAGAGAATCAATTAAAAGAAAAATTAGCACTACTATTAAGCTCTCCTATTTTTGCTGCTACTGGTGCTAATTGTCAGACAAATATCGGGGTAAATACTTCTGGGTTTGTTCCATCAAAAGCTAAAGTGATTGACATTGTAGACAGGTGGGTTGGTAGCTGTCCTTTAGGAGGATATCCAGAGGTCTGCTATGAGGATGTATATTGTAAAGCTTTGTCTTTGGGAATAGAACCAGCATTTTTGATTACAATTTGGAGTCATGAATCAGGTGGCAGTAATTATGCATTCCTGCCTGTTGTAGAAGATTTTGGGATACATAATAATTCTAATGTACCTGTTGCTGATTTTACTAAACAGATTACATATTTTTCAAATGTAATTGCACAGCCTTCATCTATCTCTAGTTGTAAATGGGTAGGACCAGAACCAACTTCATTGAGTAAAGAGATGGTAATGTGGGGAGCTAGATATTTGAGAGGTAGTTGTGATAATGAAACGGCTTTAGCTGCAGGACAGGGATATATGGATGAGATTAATAAGATATATGGGTGGTATACAAATGAGTCACTAACATGGCCGTTTATCAGGAGTAAAAATACTAGTACTTGTGATTATACAGATGCAAAAACAAATGTTGCATATAATAGTTGTACGCAAAAAGGTCCAATTACACCTCCCGT
>CAZCWY010000037.1:0-1806 GCA_964502535.1 uncultured Candidatus Saccharibacteria bacterium | reverse complement strand
AAACAAATGTTGCATATAATAGTTGTACGCAAAAAGGTCCAATTACACCTCCCGTCAATCCATCTGTTAATCCTACTGTGGGTGATGGTATAAAGAAGTGGCTTCCAATTACAGGTATATATGATGAAGGTAATACTATATCACCTGAGGTAGATATTAAGTGTGAAGATATAGATGGTTGTACATGTATATGGAAATACAATATTAAACCAGGAGAGAGTACTAAGAATGCAAATAATGGCCAAACTTGTACTGTAGCTGGGCAAGTAATAGATAAATCTCCTGTTGCTCCACCAGTTAATCCTCCTGTTACTCCTCCCGTTAATCCACCAGTAGGTGATGGTATAAAGAAGTGGCTTCCAATTACTGGTATATATGATGAAGGTAATACTATATCACCTGAGGTAGATAAGGCCTGTGATGATGTAGATGGTTGTACATGTATATGGAAATACAATATTAAACCAGGAGAGAGTACTAAGAATGCAAATAATGGCCAAACTTGTACTGTGGCTGGAGAAGTTATTCAAACACCCCCACTTCAAAAAGAGTGTTGTATTAGTAATCAGTCTGTTTCTTTAGTTGAGAAGGGGAGTTGTACTGGTAAGGTACTTACGAATGTAGAAAATTCTAAGTGTATTTCTGTAAATAGTAAGATTAATATCAAAGAGGGTACTAACTTTATCCAAGCGCTTGAGCTTATTAATTCTCAAGATGTTCCCATTGGTAGTGCAAAGAATCTTATTGAATACTCCCAAGGGAAGATATTAGTAGTTGGAGAATTTCTAAATAATGAATGGATTAAAGTAGTTAAATATTCAAATGGAACTATCAGTGGACAAGATTTTAATTTAGATAGTGGGAAGATATATTTAGTAATATCTACTCAAGATATAGAGATACCAATAAAGAGTGTTACTGTTCCAATCGTAAGAAAAGATTTAACAAAGTTAATTGGATGGAATTTAATACCTTCTTTGTATTTTGAGGGTATTGCAAAGTTTACTACGGATATTTTAACTGATGATGATTATGAATATATCTCTCAGGTTGCTATATGGGATGATGAGTTAAGTAGTTTCAAATATACGATTGAAGATCTTACTGTACAAGAGGGTGTAGACAAAATGTTTGGACCTGATTATGACATATATAATCAGCAGGGAATTTTTATCAGAGTTTCTAATTAATATATTTGACATGGGTATATTTTTTAAATATCATTTACCCTATAAATTGCCCATAATTAATATTTTATTTTTCTAATATGCCACAAGCAAAAAAGAAAGTAGTTAAAAAGGTTGCGAAAAAAGTAGAGAAGAAGGTAGAGAAAGCCCCAATTAAAGCTTCTGCACCTAAAAGTGATGAGATTGTAATAAATCTTGATACATTTTTAATACCAGGAGCAATAATATTGGCTGGAGTGATAGTTGCACTTTCAATATTTTTTACAAATAAAGGAGATAACAAAACAGTAACTCCTGATACAGGTACTACAGGTACAGAGAATCCTCCTGCTGCCAATTCAGATGAATTTCCTTCTGCTAAGACAGTAATTGGGGATAGTCCTTACTTAGGAGATATCAAAAAGGCTAAGGTTGCTTTAGTTGAGTATACTGATTTCCAGTGTCCTTACTGTCAGAGACATGCAACAGATACTAAACCAAGTATTTTGAAAGATTATGTTGATACAGGAAAGATTGTATATGTAGTTAGAAACTTCCCATTGGATTTCCATGGAGAAATTGCAATTCAAAGTGCTAATGCAGGACTTTGTGTTAATGAATTAGCAGGTGCAAGTAAATA
>CAZCWY010000036.1:0-5444 GCA_964502535.1 uncultured Candidatus Saccharibacteria bacterium | reverse complement strand
GGACCAGCCTCACACATCGCATATAAAGAAAGTAAAAGTAGGTATGCAAACCCTACAGATAAATATAGTTGGGTAGAACAGGTACATAAAGAGATTAATAAGCACATATCAATGCGAGAACAATATATATCCATTCCAATCAATGTATATATATTCCCTAACAATGTCTTCGCCTTTACTCCAAAGAGTAAAATATTACAATTAGATTTAGGAGATACCGTTGTAGATTTTGCTTTCAAAGTACATACTGATGTTGGATATAGAATGGTATCAGCAAAAGTAAATGGTAAAGCAGAAAAATTAGACTATCAAGTAAAAACTGGAGATCAAATTGAAATTATCACTCAAATTGGGAAAAAAAGTGTAAAACAGGAATGGGTAATGTATGCCAACTCCCCCTCAACTAAAAATAAAATACAAAAAACTTGGAAAAGTTCTTAGATATTTGTAGAATATACCTATGAAGAAAAAGACCAAACAATTATTAACTAAAATAGTAAGCATTTTCATTGCAGTTGTAATGATTGGAAGCATCACTATTCCAATTCTCCTCACTATACTTGGTATTCTTTAGTATGGAAGATATCTCATTAGAAGATTTAATTACCTCCCTTAAGGGTGTAGGAATAAATCTCTTAAGCAAATTCCAGAAACTAAACATATCAACTGTTAGAGACTTACTCTTTCATATCCCCTTTAGATATAGAGATACATCTGAGATACTTAGTATAGACGATTTTAAATCCATTCAAGAGGGAACATTTTTAGCTCAAATTCTTGAAACTAAAAACATATATACTAAAACACACAAAGTACTTACTAAAGTAAAAGTTACAGACCAGAACTCTTCCTTCCTAGATCTCTCTTACTTTAATCAAAGCTACTTAGCTAAAACATTTAACAAAGGAGAGTGGTATATATTTGATGGAAAGATCACAGAAAAAGGAAAAACAAAAAGTATATATAACCCAAAGTACGAGAAATATACAGGAGACATATCATCTCAGAAACATTTAGGAAAAATAATAGGAATATATCATGAGACAGAAGGACTTTCCTCTAGAACAATTAGAAATACCATAATTCCAATTGAGAAAAAAATTAAAAACATATTTAAGGAACCACTTCCAAATGATATTCTCTCTGCACAATCCTTACCCTTACTTGGAGAGTGCATAGAACAGATACACTTTCCTAAAGATAAAGATATTTTGATAAAGGCAAGAGAAAGATTGCAATTTGATGAAATGTTAAAAGTAGGGATACTAATTGAGAAAGAAAGAGAAGGAAGAAATAAATTAAAATCATTACCTATTAAAGAAGACAAAGATTTAACTAAGTCCTTCTTTAAATCTCTTCCATTCGAACTTACTGATGATCAAAAGAAAAGTATTAAAGAAATTCTTAAAGACCTAAGTAAAAAGAGACCAATGAACAGACTCTTAAATGGAGATGTAGGAAGTGGTAAAACAGTAGTAAGTGCACTAGCCATACTACAATGTATTAGAAACGGGTTTTCAGTTGTAATACTTGCTCCAACAACAGTACTAGCTCAACAACATTTTGAAACATTTCAGAAACTTTTAAAACCCTTTGAAATTGATATACAGATATGGATCTCTTCACAAAAAAGTAAATCAAAATCTCCAAACTCATTAATAGTGGGAACACACGCTGTATTGTATAAAAGTGATGTACCAAAAAATCTCAACTTAGTAATTGTTGATGAACAACATAGATTCGGAGTAGAGCAAAGAGAGCAGCTTCTTAAAAGCGAAAGCAATATTCCCCACTACCTTACAATGACAGCCACCCCCATACCTAGAAGTCTTACAGAGATTGTATTTGGTAATGTAGAAGTATCAACTATAAAAGAAAAGCCTAAAATGCAAAAGGAGATAATTACAAAGTATGTTCCATATAGTAAAAGAGACGACTGTTTTGAATGGGTAAATAAAAAGATTAAGGATAGTAAATTCAAAGAACAAGCCTTTATCGTTTACCCCCTTATCGAAGAGAGTGCACTCTTAGATGCAAAAGCTGTATTAACAGAATTTAAGAATCTTAAGAACCTACATTTTAATACTCTCTCAATAGAATTAATGCATGGGAAATTAAAAGAGAAAGAGAAAACAAAAATATTAGAAAGATTTAGAAACAAAGAAATAAACATACTAGTTTCAACATCTGTAATAGAGGTTGGAATAGATATGCCAGAAGCTACAGTAATGATAATAGAAGATGCACATAGATTTGGACTTGCTCAACTACATCAACTTAGAGGTAGAGTAGGGAGAGGAGAAATGGAATCCTACTGCTTTGTAATACCTAGTAGAAACGAAGA
Source organism: uncultured Candidatus Saccharibacteria bacterium (assembly GCA_964502535.1). Lineage (GTDB taxonomy): Bacteria > Patescibacteriota > Dojkabacteria > SC72 > SC72 > UBA2259. The sequence goes on along the minus strand of CAZCWY010000036.1, from coordinate 3,100 downwards.
AAGTAATCCAGAAGTGGTAGATAGATTAAAATATTTTGCGTCTCACCCATCTGGTTTTGATGTAGCACAGTATGACTTAGAGAGAAGAGGTCCAGGAGAGGTATATGGTCTTAAACAATCTGGTATCCCTCAATTTAAAATAGCTTCCCTAACTGACATCGATATGTTTAAAAGAGCTAAATCAGTTGCAAAAGAGTTAGTTAAAGATGATAATGTGGACTTGGAATATATATTAAATAATATATTTAGATAATGGAAATACATATTGTATTAGACAACGTTAGATCTGCTTTCAATGTAGGAAGTATATTTAGATCTGCAGATGGTGCAGGAAGTGTTAAGAAAATATATCTCTGTGGTATGACAACAGATATAAATAATCCCAAACTTGATAAAACTGCATTAGGAGCAACAGAGATGATATCATCAGAGCACTATGATACTACTATGGAAGCAATAGAAGAGTTAAGAGAAAGAGGTATTCCAATATATTGTGTTGAATTAACAGATGATGCCCAGAATTTTCAAAAGATAAAGTATCCGTCTAAAATAGCATTGGTGTTCGGTCACGAGAAAAGTGGTGTAAATGAAGAGATAATTAGTAAAGTTAATAAGAATATATATATCCCAATGAGAGGGAAAAAAGAGTCTTTAAATGTAGCAAACTGTGCTTCAATATTGTTGTATGAAATTACAAAAGAATAGTTCACTTAAAGCTCTTTTCTGCTATCATATATACAAATGAGTAAGAAGAAACTGTCCATCCCAAAAAAAAGTATATTTATGGCTATAGCACTAATAGGAATATTGGTTTTACCAATAGCGTATACTCTAATACAAAAAAACCTAAAAGAAGAAAAAAACTGGAATAGTTCTAGTTGGATATACAGAAGATCCATATATGTTTCAAATCCTGATAGTACATTAATCGACGAAGAAATACTAATTGAGTATGATACAGCAACCTTAATTTCAGAAGAGAAACTCCAAGAAGACTGTGATGATTTAAGATTTGTAGATAGCAATGATTCAACAGCGCTAGAGTATTGGATAGAGGGGGGATGTAACAGCCCAACGACACATATTTGGGTTAGAATTCCTAACTTGCCCAAAGAGGGAAAGACAATCTATTTATATTATGGAAACAGTACTGCTTTAAATTCTCAGGAACCCTGGAGTGGAAAGTTTTACCTAATGACCGATACCCAATGTAGCCATGACTGGGAAAATGAATCAGAAAGTACCTCTTCATTCTTTCAGAAATTCCCATTAGGAGGATCTCAATTTGGAGAAACAGGAGGAGATTCCAAACATATACATCAAAGCGTATCATTAAAAACAAACGAATCTCTAGATAGTACAAAAACTAACTCTGAAGGAGAAGAAAATACTTCGACAAATCACTCTCATACCATCTCTGTATCAACAAAAACACCTGATAGTGATATTTTACCACCATACTTAGATATGATATTTTGCTCCAACGAACATTTAATTATTAATCAAAACTCCATTGGCATTTTTGACACCATTGTTCCTAATGATTTCTCAAGATTTGTTCAATTAGATAATAAATTCCCAAGAGGAAATTCAATATATGGGAAGTCAAGCTCTGACTTAATTCATACTCATATTTTAAAGGAGGAAGTAACATCAATACCTGATACACCGAGCTTGTGCCAGGTAGGAGATATCCCTGTCTCATCATCAAACCACACTCATAAAGTAATCTCTTCCAAAGTAGAAAACTCTCAAATCTTACCTGAATATCTCTCTGTCATTTATGGAAAAAGTAATAGAGATGTAATGGCACCATTTGGAACAATTGTAATGAGTAATGCATTGCCCCCACTTGGATGGACAAATTTTTCGGAATTGGAAAACAAGTTTCCCTACGGTTCTTCCTCATATGGAAATAAAGGAGGATTTACATCTCATTCCCACAATATTGAGTTAACACTTAATAACAGTTCAGAAGCAGTAGATTGTTTAGAGGGGAATTTTTCTACATCTTCTTTCCAACATACTCACTCTTTAAGTGGGCAACTCTCAGAGGAATCAAATAACCCACCATATGTTAAAACCCTCTTTATTAAAAAGAAAACCTCTCTACCTGTTACTATAAATAATGAAGAAATAAAAAATGTTATCCCTAACAAACCCTCCTTACTTCAAGTAGATGGGAAAGAGAATCCTAATGATATCTCAAATCAGAACCCCTTATTCACTGCAATATTTTCTGATCCCAATTCAAATGACACAGGACAGTACTATCAAATTGAAGTCAATACTAACGTTAACTTCTCTGGATCAGTAATATGGGATTCCGGTAAGATAAATATGACTTCTGTTAATAATGGAGAAAGGATTCCAGAAATAGTTTATTCCGGGTTAAAACTGTATAGCACTACCTATTATTGGAGAATTAGATTATGGGATAACCAAGATAGCGTATCACAGTGGTCGAATACTGCTCAATTCACTTTCAAATCACCCGTTGTAGCAACAAAAGATATAAAATCAGAATCTATTCCAGAAGTATTAGGTGTGTCAGCTCAAAACTACTATGCAGAATCCACGACCGAAAGTACATGGAATGCAAATACATCATATCAAGATAAAACGACATTAACATTTACTCCTGATAGTAACTCTACATACTTAATAATTGCTTCATGGTTAATGAGAGAAACCACGTTAGGTACAGGCTACTATGTACAAGGAAAGCTTACTAGAACAACTGGAACTGCAAAAGATTTTAATGAGTTAATATATTACCCAAAAGATGCAACCGACTATGTATCAGGAGGAACAATTGGAATAGACACATTTGGAGAATCTCCAACTTCACAAACATACAAAATTCAATATGGAACAACTAATACATTAAGTGTAGCAAGAATAAAAGAGGCAAAAATGATTGCATTAAAACTTGATGATACTCTAGATGAATATGCAGAGGAAGAAACAAGAACAACAACAACATCTGCAACATATCAAGATAAAACAACTTTATCAATTACACCTGCTACAACAGGTGATTACATAATATTAGCCTCCGCTACACTGGATGGTTCAAGTGCAAGCTACGACTATAGGG
>CAZCWY010000035.1:0-5629 GCA_964502535.1 uncultured Candidatus Saccharibacteria bacterium | reverse complement strand
TAATGACTAAATATTTTGAGGGAATTGGAAGAAGAAAAACAGCAACATCTAGAGTGAGAATATACTCTGGTCAGAAGGCTTCTACTGTTAATGGTAAATCTATTGATTCTTATTTTGCAAGTAATAGCAATGCAGATAGTTTAGTAAATCAAGGTTTAGCAGTTACTGAGCTTAAAGAGAAATTCTATTTTACTGCTAAGGTAAATGGTGGTGGTATTAATGCTCAGATAGATGCAATTAGATTAGGTTTGGGTAGAGCACTTGTCATAATGGATGAAACTTTAAAGCCTGTTTTAAGAAAAGCTGGTTTACTTACTAGAGATCCTAGAGAGGTAGAGAGAAAGAAGTACGCTCATATTAAAGCAAGGAAAAAGCCTCAATTCTCAAAGCGTTAATTTGTTTCCTTTTCAATTATTGATTTATACATAGGTTTATATATACTATATATGTATATATTTTATCTATTTTATCAATATGAACAAGAAAGCATTATTTATCATCTTAGGTAGTATAGCTATATTTATCCTTATAGTAGTATTAGGTCTTTCCTTCTTTATGAGTCGTTCTTCAAATTATAGTATTGGAGAGGATTCTGTTTCAGGAAATATTGGGAAAATGACTGATTCCTACTATCCTGTTCCATCTGTTGAAGAAACTTTATCTTTAGCTCCAGATCAGATGGTAAATAATCAAGAGGGTTCTAAGGTTCAGAAGAATGGTAGTATTAATCTTTTAGTTGAGGGTATAGATGATGCAGTTAACGATCTTAAAGCTGTTAATGGTATGTACAGTGGGGTGATTACAAATATATATGATTATGGTAGAGGAAATGATAGAAATGTACAGATTACTGTTAAGGTTCCTGTTGGGAAATTTGAACTTTACTATGAAGAGTTAAGGAAATTAGATGGGGAGGTTACATATGCTAATGTATCTACACTTGATGTTACAGAGGAATATATTGATATTACTTCTAGACTTACAAACTTAAAGAGTGTAGAGGGACAATTAGTAGATATTTTGGAAAAAGCAGAAACAGTTACAGACATCCTTGCAGTTCAAAGAGAACTTAATACTGTAAGAGGAGATATTGAGAGTTATGAGCAGAGAAAGAGATATTTTGATTCTCAAACAGATTACTCATTTATAACAGTTTCTTTTAGTGTAGATAAAACTGGATTGAATATTGCAGAAGATGAATGGAAGCCATGGGGAGAGGTAAAATCAGCTGTAAAATCATTGATACAAGTACTAAAAGGGTTTGTTAACTTAGTAATATGGATAATAATATTCTCTCCTGTTGTATTAATTCCTTTCTTTGTGATTAAGTATCTTGTTAAGAGGAAAAAGGCTAATAAATAAGGAATAATGGTATAATATATAGTGTAAGTATCATAGATGATTGCGCTAATTTAACAATTAGTGAGGAAAGTCCGGACTCCATGTCAGTTGCAAACATATTGCAATAGGTGCCAATGAAAATTGGAAGGGAGTGATCTTTTGGAGAAAAGGGCAACAGAAAGTTATACCGCCTAAGCAATTAGGTAAGGGTGAAATGGTAGTGTAAGAGACTACCGGGTATTGTAGTAATACAATACTGCGTGGCAACCCCCCTTGGAGCAAGGTTAAACCGCATAGATAGATGATCATCTTAAACAGAATCCGGCTTATTTGATACTTACACACTTTCTTTATATAGTGATGTCTCTAGTAAGTTTTTCTTAATCCGTTAATATATTCTTTTGAACTCGTTTGTTGTTTTCCTTCAACTTGGAGTTGTAATACTTCTAAACAGAAATCTTGATCTTTTGTAGAGAAATATATTTGATTGTTTTCAATAAAGAGTACTCCAGCTTTTTTATCTGAGTTTTTCTTTACTAAGATAGATTTGTAGATCTTAAATCTTTTGTTTTCCCATATACACCAAGCAACTGGCCAAGGTATCATAGCCCTAACTAATCTCTCAATATATTCAGGTTTCATCTCTTCCCACTTAATCTCTGCACTTTCTTTAGATATATCTTTTTGCCAACAATATGTAGCTTGAGAGGAATCTTGTTTTTGAGGTTGTATTTGATCATTAACCCACTGTTCTAAAATATCTCCAATTGTATTAGCAGATATATTTACTAATCGTTCTCTTAAGGATAGGTTAGTATCTGTTTCATAGATTGGTTCTTTAATTGTTTTTAATATATCTCCTTCGTCTATACCAGCAGACATTAGCATTACAGTTATTCCTGTTTCTTTTTCTCCATCTAGTATTGCTTTTTGTATTGGTACTGCACCTCGGTATTTAGGTAATATTGAGAAGTGTATATTTATAGATTTGTATTTTGGGTAATTGATAAAGAAGTCTGGAAGTATCTCTCCAAATGCTTTACATACTATTAATTCTGGTTTGAATTTGTCTAAAGCTTGTTGATATTTCTCTTTCTGTTTCTCGGTATGAAATATTTCAATACCATTTTTTAATGCATACTCCTTGACCTTGGATGGTGTGAATATCTGTTTTCTTCCTACTGGCTTATCTACAGTAGTAATAACTCCTACAATATCAAATCTTTTGTCTTCAAGAAGTGATTTAAGAGTTTCTACAGATTCCCAATCTGTACCTAGAAACAAAGTTTTTACGGGTTCCATATTTAAATCTCTCATATGGATAATTTTACTGTAATATCAACTAAATTGCTACAAATCAACAATACGATTGATTTGTTAAGCATAACAAAGATTATGCTTTTATAATATAATATCCAACTATATGAAAATGTCTGATTTTAAATACAATTTACCACAAGAATTAATTGCACAATATCCTGTACAAAAAAGAGGTAGTTCAAATCTGTTAGTTTTAGATAGAAATACAGGAGATATTGTGCACAAAAAATATTTTAATATTGTTGAATATATTAAAGAGGGGGACATTGTTGTTTTAAATGAGACTAAAGTTTTAAGTAGTAGAACTTTTTTTGTTACACCAAGTGAAAAAAAAGTTGAAGTTCTTTTTTTAGAGAAGAAAGATGGTGACTTGTGGTACTGTTTAATTGGAAGAGCAAAGAATGTTAAGATTGGAGACATATTAAAGTGTAATGAGGTATCAATAGAGGTAAATAAAAGAGAGGGTAATGGATTCAATATTGTTTTTTTAAAAGGAAGTTCAGAAGAGCTGTTTTCAAAATATGGTCATACCCCTTTACCACCATATATGAAAAGAGAGGATAAACAGAGTGACAAAGAGAGGTACAATACTGTATTTTCCTCTGTCCCTGGGGCTGTAGCAGCTCCAACAGCAAGTTTAAATCTCACTGAGGAGATATTAACTGAGATAGAGAAAAAGGGTGCTAAGATTGTTAAAATTGAACTTCGTGTTGGATGGGGTACTTTTGCTCCAATTAGGGAAGAGAATATTGAGGAACATATTATTCACCAAGAATATATTAATGTTAACAAGGTGGTTTCTGATAGTATTAATGAGTGTAAAGGAAGGGTTTGGGCCTTTGGTACAACGGTAGCAAGAGCGCTAGAATCTACATACAATCAAAAAGAAAAAAAGGTATTACCATACTCTGGATATACAGACCTTTACATCTACCCAGGATATGAATGGAAAGTTGTTGATGTTTTAGTTACTAACTTCCATATGCCTGATTCTTCTTTAATTCTTCTAGTGTCTTCTTTTGCTGGAAAGGATATGATTAATAAGGCATATGAGCAAGCTTTAGAGAGAGAGTACAAATTTTTAAGTTACGGTGATAGTATGTTAATTAAGTAAGAAAAATGATGAATCTGGATATCCTTAAAGAGAAATATTTTTTTATGCCTGATGCTACAAGAGGAGCAGTAAGATACCTAACCACGAAACAGCTAGAAGAGACTGGAACTAACGCAATAGTTACTAATACATTACATCTTCTAATTCACCCAGGACCCGATGTAATACAACAGTTGGGGGGTATTAAAAATATGATGGGCTGGAAGGGTATTGTATTTACAGATTCAGGTGGTTTCCAACTATTCTCTTTACTTCATTCTAAAAAATGGAGAGGTAAAGTTTCCGAGAATGGTGCAACTTTTATGTCTCCAAAGGAGGGTAATACATATGAGTTGACTCCTGAGTCTTCAATAGATATTCAAATGAAGATAGGGTCTGATGTATTGGTTACTTTAGATGATTGTAGAGATACAGGTCTTTCAAGAGAGGAAGCAGAAAAGTCAGTTGAAAGGACATTAAAATGGGCAGTTAGATGTAAAGAGCATTTCAACAAAGAGTACGGTGGAAGTGAGAAAACTGGGAAATTGCTAACCTGTGTTGTTCAAGGTTCAAACTTTTTAGATCTAAGAGCTTTATGTGCAAAGGAGCTATCTAAGATTGGTTTTGATGGGTATAACTTTGGGGGATATGTTGTAGATAAAGAGGGTGAGCTAGTTGTTGATGAGATGAGTGCAGTTATTGAGAATATTCCTAAAGATACAATCAAGTATGCAATGGGAGTTGGAAAACCTGAGGATATTTTGATGGCTGCCAAGATAGGGTATAACCTTTTTGATACTGTACTTGTTACTCGAAATGCTCGACATGGAACAGTATATACATCAGAGGGAGTGTTAAGAATTAAGAATAGTGATATGGCATTGGACAAAAATCCAGTAGATAAAAATTGTAGTTGTGAATGTTGTAAGGGTTACTCAAGAGCGTATCTACACCATATGTTAAAGAACCAAGAGGCAACAGCTCTTACCTTACTGACAATTCACAATCTGTCCTACTATCAAGATTTAATAAAGAAAATCAATAAAGAAGTCTAGTAAGAAGTCCAAAAAAATGATATGATTGGGCAGTCCTTGGTTATATTATCAATGTAATTAGGACTGGGATAGAAATATTGAAATACTTTGAATTAATGAAATATTTTAAGAACATATTTATACATAAAATATATATAAATAGTGGGTTTCCGAATAATCGGATTCTTGTTTAGATTTTCAAATTTCTTCCCTAAAAGTTTTAAATTATTAACAGTACTCAAATGGAGTTAATTATTGGTATTGTTGCAGCTTTGGTGGGTGGTGTATCTGTGTTCTCTTTTCTCAAATTTGGGAAGAAGTGGGTTGATGTAAAAGATATCCCAGAGGAGGAAATTGCTAGGGTTGCAGGCAAGCTCATCTCAAGTAAAATTGAGGAGTCAGAAAAAGAGATAGAAGAGAACAAAAGAAAGTCAGAAGATCGTTTAAGAGAGCTTCGAAAGGAGACTGATGAACACGAAGAGCTTCTTTTAGAAAGAGAGAAGAAATTAAACGAAAGAACTAAGATGATGGATAAAAAGAGTGAGGAGTTAGAGATTGCGACAGAATCAGTTAAAAAAATGCAAAGAGGATTGGATAAAACAAGAATTCAACTTAAAGATGAATTAGAGAGAATTTCAGGGTTAACACAAGAGGAAGCAAAACAGAAATTAATGAGTCAAGTAGATGAGGATATGAAGGATTACGAAGCAAAAAAGATTAGACAGGCAGAAAAGCATGTTGAAGAGATTGCAGATGAAAGAGGAAAAGAAATCTTAGTAGAATCTATGCAAAGAATTGTTACAGACTATGTTGGAGAGACAACTACTTCAACAATTAAAAT
>CAZCWY010000034.1:0-5651 GCA_964502535.1 uncultured Candidatus Saccharibacteria bacterium | reverse complement strand
CACTATGATATAGAGAATTGCTGCGAGGGAATTGTATAAAGGGTTTTTATTCATATCTTTCACTGTAATTCAATTAATTAAATCCTAATTATGTTTTCAATATATATGAATCTTTTAGCAATTTCAATAGTTCAATATCTATCTCATCTTTATTCTTAATATCGATACAAACTTTGATTAATTTCTTACTTAGATTAACAGTTTTCATTATTCTATTGCTTTTAATTGTGTCTGGAGACGCAAACCTAATCTCTATTCTGTCTATATGTGGAAGTATAGCTAGGAAGTCATAATTACCATATAGATGGATACAACAGGCTAGGGAGATACTGTTATATGGACCTACTTTATTCTTAATTTGAACTAAGAGGTAGTCATATAATTCTTTCGCAAAAGGTTTATTAATAAAATGGTTTTCCATAGGTATAGTATTGCAACTATGTGGTTGATTTCTTTTTTTAAATACTCTTTTACATTTGTCGCAAGTCCACATTTTCGTTTTAAGATAATTCTTAATTAGTTCAACATCCTTAATATCTTTCTTTCTTATGTTTTTACTTTTTGTCCAAAGTGTCTTTATTTCTAGAAGTAATTCCAAAGAAATATATCTTACACCAGCTATAACAACAGAGTTCTTAACAAGCTCTTTGTATGAATATATCCTATTAATATCTCCAACATTCCAATCGTTTCCAATTTCATAATCTTCAAATTGAAGAAAATCTGTTCCAAAAAGATTTATAACCTTAAATTTGGGATTTTGTTTTAATTTGTTATACATCTGCCTACTAACTATGACATCAATATCATGACTTTCTCTAATATTTAAGGCATTTAATATTCCTGAACCTATTACAACAGAGTTGTCGGGTGTAAGGGAAAGTTGTGAAAGTTTCTGTTTAATATTTATCATAATTACTTAAATTGTAGCTATATTCTATTTACTAAGTAAACTCCTATTGTTATTACGACAATTGCAATTATTCTTTGTATTAAAGTTTTTTTAGAGATATCTTCTTGTGTAATTTTAGGAAAAAATATGGTTAGAATAATACCATAGATAAAAACAAATACTGGTTGTAATCCGTTAATTATTCCAACCATTGTAACTGAAGTTAGAATAGTGGCGTAGTTATATGCTATTTTTCCAATGATACCAATAACTCTATTTAATCCATTTATACCAAGTACTTTTAATTTGTTCTGCTTTAATACATTTAGAAATCCTGTTCTATAGCTTTTAATAAAGAGAAAAAGAAATATTCCAAATATTACACAACCCGTATATTCCCAAAAATTGGTTGTAAGGAAATCTCCTTGAAGTGCAAAATATTTAAAAATAATTAGATTTAAAACATAAAGAATACAGGAGAGTGCCATTAATCCAAATACATCCCATTTAAATTTCATTTTTCTTAGATCTGAGATATTTAAAGAAATAAATATTGATGCAATTAAAATAATCAATCCTCCAATAATTTGAGTGTTGTTTAAAGTTTCTTTGAAAAAGAGATATCCAATGATAAAGGAAAAAACGGGAATCATTTGGAAGAGTGGAACTGTTAAAGATGTATCATCTTTTTCTAAAGCATAGTAATAGGGAAGAGTTGCTAGCATATATAGGACACCGTTTAATGATATTAGTAGATATTTAAAATCAAAACTTTGTAATACGGTGGGTTTAAGAAGAATAATAATAGGTAACAACAATAAGGCAATACAAGCAAAGAATATTGAAATCCCTCCTATTGCTCCTCCTTTGAAATACTTTGTGAGTAAGTATTTATCAATATGATTTGTAAGGCTCCATAGTATTGGAGGGAGTAATGCAATTAGAAACCAATTCATAGTGAAAATTATATATCAGATTTAATAGAATTGCGAAACTCTGTATCTAAAGTCTATTTGCATTATTAATTGTGATGCTTTTCTTTAAATTTTAGTAAAACAAATAGACCTTTTTTAGGTTTGTATACTTTATCTGGGAATTTCTCAACTAGTTTCCATATATAACCATTTACTGTTTTAGGATGGAGGGTGGGATCTGATTTAAGAATTTGAGATATTAAATCTGACCATTGTATTCCTTCAGTATGTTTTTCAAGTATTTCAAATGTTTTATTATATACTCTTTGTGAAATTGTTAATGATTTCATATCTATAAAATTGTAGGGTATTTATAGTTTAATCCATTTACTTGCCTTTTCTAATTCACCAGAAATCAATGGCCCCTCTTTCTCCTTTACTATAAAACCCATTGGTAAGGCTAATTGTTCACCACCTTTGCTTATTAATATCTTGTCCATCTTAGGAGCGGCATAGTCTACTGTTTTCAGAAGTAATCTTAGTGCGAAATTAACATCTTTCTCGCAAAAACGGGTATCAAAAGTAGCTATTTTAACGCCATTTAACTTTCCTGCAGGAATTTGTTCTAGAAATTGTTGAAGTACTACGGTTGCTCTTCCTCCGAGAGTTGGTGAACCAACCACAAACAAATCAAGATCGTTAAAATCTTCATTATTCATATCGGAAACTCTGATGGCTGTTGCAGAAATACTTTTCGCTATTGTTTGAGCAATCTTTTCTGTGTTTCCATAAACGGAGTCATAAAGTACTATGTTTTTCATAGTGAAAATTATATATCAGATTTAATAGCATTGCTAAATTGCTTTTTTAACAGATTCCTAAATCTGAATCTAATTTACTTCTGATACTATTTCTCCACTAGATCAGAAAAATCTCTTAGTTCTTCCCATTTTTCTTCCATTTCCACTCTAGAATCAGCATCTTTTACAAACTTACCATATTGAGAGTGTGATTTATTTATTCTTCTGTAATATTTAATTGGACACCAATATCTTTCAGTTCTAGCACCAATCTCTGTAGAGAATCTAAATAGATTATTTACATAGCTACAATATATGCAGTTAAATTTCTCAATTGGGTTTAATAAACTTAGTAATTGCCTGTCATACACAAGGTATTCGTCTTGATTTACTGTTGGAATACCATATAGTCTAAAACAGACTTGTTGATATATCTGAATAAAGAGATGGAGTATTACAGCAGGAATAATCATAGAATATATAAAAGGCATACTAAATAAATATCTCCAATTAAATTTTACTCTGGGAAACTTAATTCTTTTAACAATTCCTTTGTCTTCAAAGAATTTATTAATATGTTCATCCAAAGTTTTCGTTACATTTTCTTTTAATTCTAGTAGCTTAATATAAGTTTCATTTTTTTCAGATATTTCTGAAATACTTTCTTTAATTTTTTCTAGTGTGTTTTCTAGTATGTTTTCTTTCATGGCTTTTATATAAAAATAATTAGGAAGTTTAATTAAGGTTTTTTAGATATCTTTTATTTGAAAATATTAAGAATATTTTCTAAAAATTGAAAGCTATCAAATGTTTTAATTAAAAAGGATAAGAGCCAAATGATAAGGGCTGTTACTATTGTTGCTCCTATTACTGTTCCAACACCTTTTACTATTGAAAGCAAAAATACATACCCAAAGGAGGATAACTTATCAAGTTTGTTATTTATTTCTTCTAATGTTTTGTTATTTTCTTTCATATATCGTAATTATAGCATTATATATAGTTTTAGGAGAATATCGAGAGTTTTCAATGATTAATTTATGTCTGGAAGATAAACTTCCTGTATATGACATATTCCTGAACCTGAGGTTTAACTTTGAAGTTGAAATATTCAAAATAAATTCATTGTTGTATAATACTCATTATGGATATAGAACAAATAGGATTAATTGATTTACCAAAAGTTGAAGAGTTAGAGGTTACTACTAGGTTATTTCCTGAGCCAAGTACAATGGAGGATGGAAAGATACTTATTCAAGAAATGAAAATTAATGGAGAGCTTAGCCCTGATATTGCTCTTATAGACGCCTCAGCTAATACTCCTGTTCAGTATTATAATGGAGAAAGTAAAATAACAGATATTTTTTACTCTACAACTGATAATAAACCGGTTGGTGTAATTTTAATGTCTCCAGAAGGAGAAATATCTTTAAGTGTATATAATCCTAAGACAGATGGTGGCCCTAGAGGATTTTCAGTAATCAAGGGATGGACTATGCAAACAATTATTCCAGAGGGTACAACTTTGAGGTTCTTTGATTATCACTCTCCTAAGGGGTATACAGAAAAGGAAGGCGATAAAATGTATGGGGAAACCGTAGTATCTATTGTAGTTGATAAACAGATATTAGAAAAATTCAGAAATGCGGAAAGAGAACTTTTGGATTATATGAAGACTCTTTAAAAAATCAAAACTCCTCGTATATGACATATTCATGAGCCTGAAGTTTAACTTTGAAATTGATTGGTTAGGAATAAAACAGATAGCTCACGCGTTCGATGTTTTATCTACTAATGTATAATATATCAAAATAAGTTTATGTTTTAGTCTATGATTAAACCAATATTTCAAACCACAGCAGAGATAGCCTTAGATTTAACATTCAGACTTCAATGCAACTGTGTTAACTGTGGTGCTAATTATATATTGAGATATCTTAATGGGATTAGTAGTGTTGATACAGAAAAGCTGGAGGATATAAAAACTATAGAGTGTCAGGAGTGTGGAAAAGAACTAGGAATATCTCCAGGGGATAAGGATAGTAAGTAAATATATTAGGACTATTAACGAGTCTGCTTACTCTGTCTCTCTTCGTAAACACATACTTTATTACCCCTAGGTAGTTTTTGGTCTAGTAGTAGCTCAAGGCCCTCTATAATCAAGTCGCAGGTTGCATAAAATAAATATGTTGCATAGTCTTCAATGGTTTGTTGTTTCCTGGGGTCTGTAAGCTCATCATTAGGCTCCATTGTACGTGTTTTTAAAATCCCAAGGTCTGTTGCCGTAAATTGAATATTAATTGTTCCTGTTGGCAGTGAACCGTGATGAACGGCATAATTACGCTTTGATGGTATACCACTCTTATCCCTAAACTCCGTAATAATCTTAATATGTTCAGTTTTTGACAATAGTGTGCGCACATTTGTCAAGAACTCATTTGACTTCTTACACTGCTGCGCATTATTTAATAGTGAAACTATGTTGTCGGTGGGTATCCCAGACGGTTCAGATAATATCCTTGCCAAAATATCTAATGAGCTTTTTAGTGTAACTAGTAATGCTTCATATTCATAATCTATAGGTTCATAAGGTGTTCCAATAATTCCAAGAATACCTTGCTCCATATGCCCTTTTGATTGTTCTGCCATCTCTTTTCCCAATGAAATAATGGCACTTTCATTTTCTTTTAGTCTACTAAGATGGTAGAAACTAGCATTTATTTTATTAAACAAATCGGCTTTACGTTTGGAAAAAATATCTATATTTATACCTTTGTCTTCAAGTATCTGTTTTTTGACTTCAATTTTATTCAAATATTGTGTCTGTATTTTCCAGGTATAACTTGGCCAATATAATTGTCGCATTGAATATCCTCTTGCTACCAGTTGCAATTGCTCATCAGTGTGTTTTATTCTTTGGAAATCGTTCATATATAGGGAGTATATATTATTTCTTACTATAATAAAACAAATTGTATAAGTTTCATTGGAAAACTCCGCGACCAGGACTCGAACCTGGAACCAAACGGTTAACAGCCGTTCGCT
>CAZCWY010000033.1:0-5982 GCA_964502535.1 uncultured Candidatus Saccharibacteria bacterium | reverse complement strand
AAAAGTGACTATTTAATAAGTCTTAGAGAGAGGTTAATAAAAGGAATTATGAGTAATATTCCTGATACCATATTAAATGGAGACCCAATTAATCGATTACCAGGAAATGTAAATGTGTGCTTTAAATATATAGAAGGAGAATCAATTCTTCTAATGCTTGATATGAAGGAAATCTGTGCTTCAAGTGGCTCAGCATGTACATCAGGATCACTAGAACCCTCACATGTACTCTTAGCAATTGGATTACCTCATGAGATAGCTCATGGTTCTCTAAGACTAACCCTATCAGAGGAAAATACCCCGGAAGATATAGAATATATATTAGAAACCTTACCACCCATTGTTACAAATTTAAGAAGTATGTCACCTTTAGTTAATAAATAATAAACATATGGAAGAATATAGTAAAAAAGTAATGGAACACTTCTTTAATCCTAAAAATGTCGGAGTAATTGAAGATGCAGATGGAATTGGAGAAGTAGGCAACCCAAGATGTGGAGACATTATGAGAATGTATATTAAAGTTAAAGATGATGTAATTACTGATATAAAGTTTCAAACGTTTGGATGTGGAGCTGCAGTCGCCACCAGTAGTATGGTAACAGAAATGGTAAAAGGAAAAAATCTCAAAGAAGCTATAAAAATAACTAACAAGGAAGTAGCTGAAGCCTTAGATGGACTACCACCACTTAAAATGCACTGCTCTAATCTTGCAGAAGCAGGAATAAAAGCAGCAATAGAGGACTATCACAAGAAAAATGGAAAAAAGAAATAATAAAAAGGTTATTCTAGGTATGAGTGGTGGAGTAGACAGCTCTGTAGCTGCATACCTTCTTTCTAAATCAGGATATGATGTAATAGGGGTTACATTGAAATTACATAACTATTCCAAATCTGAGGACGCAGAAAATGTTGCCAATAATCTTGGTATCTCCTTATTAATTTTGAACATGGAAGAAGAGTTTAGAAAGAAAATAATAAACTATTTCATAAGTGAATATGAGGCAGGAAGAACCCCAAACCCTTGTACCGCATGTAATAGATATATTAAATTTGAAGCATTGCTTGAGAAGGCTAAAAGTTTAGATGTGGAATATGTCGCAACTGGTCATTACGCAATAATAGAAAATATTGGAAATAGATATCTATTAAAAAAAGCAAAAGATGACACAAAAGATCAAAGTTATGTACTTTACAATCTTACACAGGAACAACTCTCAAAAACAATATTTCCTCTTGGAGAATTAACAAAAAAAGAGGTTAGAGATATTGCAGAAAAGATTGGATTACAAGTAGCTTCTAAACCAGACAGCCAAGAGATATGTTTTGTGGAAGATAATAACTATAAAGGATATATTGAAAAAAATAGTGAGAACAAGTCTATTCCTGGAGAGTTCATATCAAATGATGGTTCCATCCTTGGATACCATAAAGGTATTAGTAATTATACAATTGGACAAAGAAGAGGATTGGGAATTGTAACAGGTTCCCCTATGTTTGTAGTAGATATTATTAAAGAAACCAATCAAATTCTTTTAGGATCTGAAAATGATTTGTTTTCAAAGGAGCTCATTGTAAAAAATCTTAATTGGATTTCTTTTGAGAGTCTAATTGAAGAGATGGATGCAAATGTAAAGATTAGATATAAAGCACAAGGGAGTAAAGCCAAGTTAATCCCTATTAGTACTGATAGTATCAAAGTAGTTTTTGATATTCCACAGAGAGCTATTACAAAAGGACAAGCAGCGGTATTTTATGATAATGAATTTGTTATTGGTGGAGGGATAATTTCCTAGTTGTTAGAATTTGTAAACAGCTTTTTTCTATGTTAGATTATTAATATTAAGTTTCCCTAGTAATCTTAATGAGACAGTGGAAGAGAAAAATATTAAATGAAATTAAGGTATCTCAAACATACATATTATTCTTTTTTGGGATTATTTGGCTAACTCTTTTTGCTATTACTTCACTTTCAAAAAGTATAACCAATAACAGTGATGTTAAAGGAGCAAGTATAGCGATATATAATAAGGTAGATGAGAATTTCATAAATAGGTATGTATCAAAATCTTTAGAAATAGAATTTATATATGATACTAGGTTGTTTAATGTCTCTGAGAAAGACAACTATGTGTCTTTATCTATGTTAAACAAAGAGTTACCAATTCTAAATCCCTCAATTAAAGTTAGCAAAGAAGATGAGATTTCAAAAATATATCCTAAACTTAATCTTATAGAAACTGTAGAAAGAAACGATGCCTTAATATCTCTTTTTACATTTATTAAACCCTCTTTTTCTAAAAACGAAGAAACCAATATTGATTACCTTACAGTTATTTATAAAAAACTTTCAAACAATCAAACTGTATACCTTCAAATCTGGGGATATGATTATGAAAATAATGAAAAAGTAACAGAACTGTTTAGTAATATACTTAATTCAGTAACTCTATCTCAAGAAGAAAAAAGTAATTCGCAAGTCCTTTCTGCTACAACATCTATGGTTAATCAAACACAAATTCTTGGTCAAGCATCAACCGTTAGAATATATAGTAAAGAGTGTAACAATGTGAAATTTTCTAATGAAATGTACAACTTAAACATTCAAGGTAAAACATATACTATTTGTTCTGCAGGGTTTGGAAGTGGGTTTGTAATTAATGATAACGGACATATCGTCACTAATGCTCATGTTGTAAATATTGACAACTTAGACTCTCTGATTGAAGGAACTTCAACCGATGGAACATATGAAAAGGATTTTATTGCTGATCTCACTAATTATCTTATCTCTGAATTTGATACTGTGACACTTTCCCAAGTTACAGATGAGCAGATGATATATTTTGTAACAAGCTTAATTGCTGATTTAAATAAAGATGGATACATTACTATCACCGACAAAGATAGGGAGATATATATTCAAGGAGAAACAGTATTTAAAAATGATCCAGAGAATGGAGAGTTATTAGAAAAAGAAAAATACTTTAAAGCAAATCTAATTCAAAGTACTCCACTTACTTCATATTATCAATCTATTCTTTCTGAAGATACATCAATAACGCAAGTTGCAGACTTAGCTGTATTACAAGTAAGAGGAGATTTTAATCTTCCCTCAATTCCAATTAATACTACTGGGTTTTCAATAGGACAAACTATATATGTTGTAGGATATCCTGGAATTGCAGATGATTCAGAGTTAATTAGTAGTACACAGGTTTTAAGCTCTAGTGTAACAAAGGGGAGTATTAGTTCAATAAAACCAAACACAAACAACACCTTTGATTTAGTACAAATTGATGCCGCAATACAGGGAGGAAATAGTGGAGGTCCAATAATGGATGAAAATGGTAATGTCATTGCAGTTGCAACATACAGTATAAGCTCTGATAGTGGTAACTATAACTACGGAGTCTCTTCGAAAGAGTTACTTAGCTTTCTTGCCAGTTCCTCAGTCGAACCACAAGTTAATCCTTTGAGAAAAACTTTGGAAAAATCTCTTTCTGATGTCTCTTTGTCATACTACAAGAAAGCCAAAGAATCCCTTGAGAAAATTATACTTACTCAACCAACCCTAACTGTAACTCTTCAACCAATAATTGAACTTTGTCAGGAAAGAATAGCTGCGGGGGAAGATAAAACACCAATGCTAAATATTAACAACAGAATTCTTATGATTATTATACTTGTTGTACTTGTACTCCTTTTAATCTTCTCTGCCATATTCTTGTTATTAAATATTAAAAAAATCTCGGAAAAGAAAAAAGAACTGTCCAAAATACCTAATTTAATGACATAATAAAATGAGCTCACAAGAGTATAAAAAAAACTTGGAAATAGATCAACCCTTAAAAGATTGGTGGATATCCGAAAGAAAAGGATAAAAATGAATTATATAATTAAAAGAATTAAAAAAATAAATAGGGTTTTAATATATTTAACATTTTCAGATGTATTCTCTTGGGGTACCTTTACAATAATATCTGCATTAACTGGGTTATACCTTGCTAGAAAGTTAGGACAAAATACTATTGAATATGTAGGTATCGGAACTGCAATCTACTTCTTTGTAAGAGGTGTTACACAAATACCGATAGGACATATTACAGATAAATATAAAAAGGATAAAGATGAAATCTTTCTTCTAGCACTTGGAATAATTCTAATGGGAATACCATTTCTTTTCTATCCTAGAATTTCGCAACCGTACCACTATTATATCCTTCAGACAGTTTTTGGATTAGGTGTAGCCCTAAATCTCACTAGTTGGAGAGTACTTTTTGCACTTAATACTGATGGCGGAAGAAAGGGGAGACAGTATGCCAGATATGAGACCATTATGAGTATATGTACGGGAGTCTTAAGTATAGTAGGAGGTATTATTGCGAATATGGGTGATAAGTACTTTGATATGGTGATATCCTCTGCAGGCTTTTTTATCATATTAGCTAGTTTATGGGTTCTTCTGATCTATCTCTATGAAGATAGGAAAAGTAATTAAATTTATTTCCCTTTTTTAAATGAAAAGAAAATATCTTTTAATAGGTTTAATTTCTTTATTAATAACCCTTTCTATTGTTACATTCTTTTTGATTAAGGATAGAAGTAAAGATAGTAATGTGACATATATCGATGATAATGGAGATAATGGTTTCAATCTTATTTTAGAAAAAGAATACAAATCTGATAATCTTTGGGAATATAAAGTAACTGGCAAATTCCCTAACCCCTGTTATACTGCAGCTGTAGATGAAGTGGTTCGAGAAAGCTATCCTGAACAGGTGACCATATTAGTTAGTATATCTAAACCTTCTGATGGTATGATATGTGCACAGGTAATAACTGATTATGAACATGAAGGAACTTTTTCTGCAAGTGAAAAAGCTTCTGTAAAACTAGAGATTAAACAATAATAACTTTTTTCTATATATCTAATTAGAATGGGAAATGTTGAAAAAATATTTAACAATAAAAAGATAAAATTTGTTCTATTTGATATGGATAGAACATTGGTAGATACTGCAGCATATTTTGATGAAGAAATGATAAATGCAATTATTAATATCGTTGCTAAAATTCACCCAGAGATGCCTCTTAAAAAACAGATTAAGATTTCCAAAGAGATTCTAAAGTTAGCTAATGATATCTATAAAAGAGATAAAGCCCCGACTTTAGTTGATTCACTTACTTTAGATGCTATAGTACAATATTTTGACAAGAAAAATATTAATATTGATAGAACTGAAATATCTAAATCTCTAAAGTCTCTTTACAAAGAATTTTACATTACTTCTCCGTTACCTTTCCCATATACTTTAAGTACACTGAATAAAATAAATAGATTAGGAATAAAAATGGGAGTTTACTCTCATGCACAAAAGGGATGGACTAAGATTAAGGTTGCTAATATAAAAAATAAGTATAAAAAAAGATTTCCTATTCCTTTAAAATTACCTTTCTTCACAACTAAGATTACAGATTCAAAAGATAAACAGGGATGGGTTGATGCTGGTAAGCATTTTAATATTGATCTTCGTAATACACTTGTGGTAGGAGATAGTCTAACTTCAGATATATACCCAGCAATGGATGCAGGGTATGGATATCTCTTATATCTATATCATAAGAAAAGAGCAAACAAAATTACCTCTAACAAAGTAAGTAGAATATATCAAACTAAAAATTTAGGAAGTATTTTCTCTTAATTTAATACCATTCCTCTTGCTGCCATTATTCCTGTTACAGCTGCACCTGTAATTGAACCTGAAAGACCAGCAGCATCTCCTGCAACAAATAAGCCCTTAATACTAGTCTCTAATTTCTTGTTAGTTTCAATTTTAGATGATCTAAATTTTACTTCAGGTGCATAGAGTAGTGTTGAACCAGAATTAATACCTGGCATTACCTTATCTAATATCTCTAATCCCTCAATAATGTTTAATACTATCCTATGTGGCAACCCCATTGATATGTCCCCTGGTA
>CAZCWY010000032.1:4308-6555 GCA_964502535.1 uncultured Candidatus Saccharibacteria bacterium | reverse complement strand
GCAATCTCTATTAGATCATATGAAACAGAATCATATTTAAAGATAATAGATAAAAATGATTTAGTAATTGCATTTTCACAAAGTGGTGAAACAGCGGATACCCTTGAAGCTATTGAGATATTAAAAAAGAAGGGAGTATATATATGTAGTATAATTAATATGCCTGGTTCAACTCTCTCAAGGCTCTCAGACATCTTCTTTATGTCAAATGCTGGTAGTGAGATATGTGTTGCTTCTACAAAGGTATTTACCTCTCAAGTATCTTTTGGATATCTATTAGCAAAATCATTAATAGGTGAGTATAGTTCTGCCAAAAAAGAGCTGTCAATTCTTTCTTCCAATCTTGAGAATTACTTTAGCAAGGCCATTTTTAACAAAATTCAAAATATCTCTTCTAAATTAAAAACCAAAGAACACTTCTTTATCCTTGGTAAGGGACAAAACTATCATATAGCTCAAGAGGGAGCCTTAAAGATAAAGGAAATATCATATAAACACTTCGAAGGATTTGCTGCAGGTGAATTAAAACATGGAGTAATAGCACTTGTAGAGAAGGGTACTCCTGTAATATCAATAATATCTGATGACACAAATAGTAAAGATTTAATATCTGCAACTTATGAAGTGAAGGCTAGGGGAGCATTAACAATTGGAATAGGGGATAAACAATTTGAAAAGGAGAAATCTTTTGATTATTTTATTCCTATTGCTAATTCAAAGGAATTAAAAGCTCTTGCTAATGTAATTCCTTTTCAATTGATATCATACTATCTAGCTAAAACATTAGGAAATAGTATTGATAAACCAAGGAATTTAGCAAAATCAGTTACAGTAAAATAACTACTTAGAATTGATTAATCTAAATCTAAAAGCTTTTTTATTAAAATCAGCTCTATACACTCCTATTTGAAGTATGTCCTCTAAATATTGTGGAGTAATATTACTATCTAACAGATTGTCTAAATTATTTGGTGTTTTATCACTTCGAATTAATATCCATAATTTGTCCGTAATTAATCCTGTCATTATTGCTTTTGAAGATATTAAAGACTTAATATCTTGCGCTGAAAAGAAATTGTAATAGCTATTTCCTTTTTCATCTTGATGTGATGGATGAGTATGAATATTAAAAAGATATTGCACCTCTAATGTTTTAGGTACACTCTTAAAATATATGTCTCTCTTTTTAATTAATTTATCATCTACATATAACTCCTTCCTTGCATAATCTTTTTTAGTTGGATGATGAGAATATTTAACTTGAATAGAGCCTCCACTTTTAACCATTTTATCTGTTCCCGTCTTTACCTCTGTAAATATTACCTCCCCATCTGCCCAAAATATCGAGAAAGCTCTTTCTAAACCATCACTTCTTGTATTTTTATATATTCTAATTAATTCATTCCAGAAATCAAAAGAGAAATTAATAGCTTGAGGAAAGTTAAATGAAAAAGGATATATATTATCTTTTCGGAGTTTAACAATCTTTTCCCTAACTTCTTCAAAAGAGGTTGTAGGAATTTTTGAAGATCCAAATATGAAGTTAAAGAGCCCCATTATTTTCTCTAATAATATTAATTACCATCCACCACCACCAGAGCCACCACCTCCACCACCAGAGCTTCCACCTCCTCCAAAGCCTGACCCACCAGAGCTCCATCCACTTGATCTAAAGCCTCCAGAACTTCCATAATTATTAACAGGTGCAGTAGATGAAGTAAAACTCCTATTAAAATTGTTTATTGAATTTGTAAAATATATTGTATTGAAATTTGTATTCATACCCTGATACCAAGTCGGAGGAGTAGTATATATATCTTTAAATAGTTCACCCCATTTTTTTTCAAGACCAAAAATCATTGCATATGGTAAGAGTTTTTCAAATACCTCTTTATACTTTTCTGGATCATTATGAAATTTAATTCTTTCTACTTCTGCAGTTTTAATATACATTTTTAAACCTAATAGCTGATGATATACTTCGTTTCCAAGTATGCTTTTCGTATCAAAAATATATGCAAATATGATGCATAATACTGCAGAAACAATAACTCCAATTGGTGTTCCTATTGAAGACATTGCGACAGCAAAAGGAAACAACAGAAATGCAATTCCACCTAGAATAAATGCAATAGCAACAATAGCAGTTCTTAAATTTTTCTTTCTTTTTAAAAGATAATCTAACTCTGTAAGTAATTTTTTAGAATCGTTGAATGAACTATTTGAATTGTAATAAAAATTTGTTAG
>CAZCWY010000032.1:2313-4208 GCA_964502535.1 uncultured Candidatus Saccharibacteria bacterium | reverse complement strand
AAAGCAAATAGAAAAATACCAACTGGAATAGGTAGTAATATCCCAAGATTTGAAAGAATAAAAGCATTTCTTTGTTCTTTTCTAGTATCTTCAAATGTACCTACTGGTTGCTTAATTGCAATCGTATACCCTTCATATGGGTTTAATATTGAAGTGGGCTTTACTGTTAGAACATTACCATTAATTGCATATTCACATAACTGTTCTTTTGAACCATCTGCACCTGTGTAACAAACTGCATCAGTAATATCCTTTGGCATAGTAATCGTTGCAGATGCTTTGTATATTGGTAAACTCCACCCGGGACCAATGATATTAAAATACAGCTCATCATGAGTATCAAAATATGAGACACCTGTATATTTCAAATCATAATCAATTTGATATACATGAGGTTGATTAATAAGGGAATTGGCAGATCCAATTCGTAAGTTGGCCCATCCATTTGAATCCTCTCTTGTGTAATTATTTGTTGTAATTAGAGTAGGGTTATCAAGAGGATAGTATGTAACACTCTTTATATTTAACTCAGTAGGTCTTCTAAACAAATTTACAGAGTATACATATGGATATGTCCACTCAATACCGTGTCTTTCTACTTCCGTAGAGGGTTGAAAAATGATTTTTTCAGAGATATTAATAGTAGTATCAACGTTTACTTTAATATCGCTTACATAATCTAATACTGCATCTCCCTGCGCATACAAAGGAGAAGAAACAGATAAAAAGAGTAATACAGATAGAAGTGTTTTAAATTTGTTCATCTAAGAGTACTTAGAATTTAACTTCTACATTCTTTTTCTCTTCTTCAGTTGCTTCAAAAAATGGAAATTCTTTAAAACCTAAGAACTTAACAATTATTGAATTTGGGAATACAGCAATCTTGGTATTAAAGTCTCTAACTGTACCATTGTAGAATCTTCTAGATTTCTGAATTTCATCTTCCATATCTTTAAGGTTAGCTTGAAGATTTAAAAAGTTCTCATTTGCTTTTAACTCTGGATATGCCTCAGCAATAGCAAAGATTTTTGTAATCCCTTTCTGTAACTCTCCATCAAGTTTAATTTTTTCATCTATTGATCCAGCACCCATAGCCTTTGACCTTAACTCCGTTACACTCTCAAAAAGCCCTTGCTCATGTTTAGCGTATCCTTTAACTGTTTCAATAAGGTTAGGAATCATATCAAACCTCTGCTTTAAGAATGTCTCAATGTCTGCAGTAGCCTCATTTACAGTTAGTTTAGATTTAACTAAAGAGTTGTTAAGAGAAACAACATAGAGAGCTAGTAAACCAACAGCTCCTAATAATATAAATGCTAAAGTTTCCATTAAAATAGTATAAATAAATTAATATTAAAGTATAGGGAAAAGAATATAAAATATCAATCCTCCTTCATTTCTTTTATTAATCTTTTCTTAAAGCAATCCAGCCAAACATACATCAGATTGTATGTATCCTTGTTTTTAAATAGCTCATCTCTTAATAATTTTTCATTCATATGTATATTTGCATACTCAATGTTCTTTAAAATCTTACTCACTAATACAACATTTAACACCTCTCTTTTAGCTAACTCCCATAACTTAATTTTTCAAATACTTTGTCATTAAATTCATCAATTTGGGAATTTGTAGTATCTAAAGAGATGTTGTATTGAGCAATATCCTCTAAGTACTTACTTAAACCTTGTAAAAGATCAAGATCTACACATTTATCCAATTGATTAATATTAAAGTTGTTTGGATTAGAAGCAACATACCTGTTTATCTCGTCAAATGAAGTTGAAAATGTTTCTGTAGAAAAGGCAGTGTTCTCTTTACTTAAAAGTAAGGGATCATTCTTTTCCATTCGATAATTATACTATATTCACAATATATTTGTAGATCTAATTTGA
>CAZCWY010000032.1:0-2213 GCA_964502535.1 uncultured Candidatus Saccharibacteria bacterium | reverse complement strand
CTTGTCTTTCTTTCTCGTCCATTTTTTCAATGGCATATCTAAGTGTTGTTCTTGGTATCTCTTTAATATTTTCGTTTAAGAATCTCTTTAGTATATTTATATCTCTTTTCCCTACTTCTCTTAACATCCAACCAACAGCCTTATGTATTAAATCATGCTTACTCTTAAGTAATATTTTAGAAATATTTAAAGTGTCAACAAAATCATTCACTTTAATAAAGGCGAATGTGGATACAATTGAGATTCTCTGTTCCCAAAGATTATTACTATTAACCAATTTATAAAGAAGATATCTCTTATTGGAGAATTCTACTAAATAGCTACCAAGTATTTTGTAACAGGAGAGATCTACAATATCCCAGTTATTAGCACCTGAAAGATTTTCTAAATAGAAATTTACAATACTATCTTTTTTCACACTATTTCCTTTCTCATACTTGTAAGTAAGAATTAAATATCCTGTTAACCTAATCTCATGTATTTCACTACTAACAAGTTCTTTTACTTCATTTAAGCTTACCTCCTTGTAATACCTCTTTGCTACACTTCTAATATCTGGTACTACTATTCCCCAAAACATATCCCCATATCCATATTCTCCTTTTGCAGTTTTAAAAAAACTTTTAAAAACTTTTTCCTTTTGTAAATTCCTATGTTTCTCTAACTCTTTTATTATTAATTCTTTAATATTCATGTATAATTTGATGATTAATATTACATAAGTATATATGAAATTAATAGAAGAATTCAAAAATCAGTATGATAATATTACTTACAAAGTATATGAAACTGATTCTAAAATAAAAGTATTACACTTAGATAATCCCTCAACTATTAATTTTGATTTTGCCTCTATACACACTGCAGGAAGTGCATTTGAAATTCAAGAAGGTGTACCAAGAGGTACCGCTCACTTCTTAGAACATATGTTACTTAATCCTAATTCATTTTTTAAAACTCAAGATGAAATTAATCTGTTTGAACAAGGTAGTAAAGATAGACCGGCTCTTGATATTAATGCATATACTAATAGAAAGAATATTGTCTTTACTGCTAATTCAAATGAGAAAGGAACTTTAAGAATATTAGATAGAATAGAGAAGATTTATGATTTTCCAAAAGAAAAATTTTCAAAATTAATTGAAAAGGAAAGGGGTATTATCCTTGCAGAGAAGAGTAGAAAGCTTAAAAAGGAGAAGGACAACTATCTAATGAGTTTAGATTTTTTTTATAAAAACATAGGAAAAGAATTTACTGGAGATGGGTTAGGTGAAGTTAAGGATATTAATATGATTACAGTTGATAATCTAGAAAAATATTATAAAAATAGAATTACTTTAGGAAATACTATGTTTTCTATTCAAAGTAATGGGAATTTAAGTAAAGATGTTATTAATGGAATTGAAAGAATATCAAAGAGATTAACAACTAAAAAGAGTAAGAATTTGAGAGATATAGAATTAATAAATAAATGGAATGTTGGAGCATTTAGTGAGAAAAGAGAGAATGGGGTATCCGTTTCATTTAATTACTTTGAGAAAGATGATATTAAAACTAATTATAAAAAGAGTACTACTAGTTTTGTATGTGCTAAGTTGTTAGAGTGGTTAACATACAATATATTAAGAGAGCAGAAGAGTTTAATATATAATTTTACTCCTTCTAAATCTACTTCTCTTTCCTTTACTCAAAAAGTATTTAGTTTAAAATTCACTACAGAGAGAGAGAAGGTAGCTCATACTTTAGATGAGTATTACAATCTATTACACAACACAACTTTTAACTTTTTAAGAAATAAAAAGGGTAAAGAATGGTTTGATGATGTAATTAGTTCATATATATTTCCTAAGACTTCTTCATATGATGAGACTTTAGCAGAGAGAGTAGCTCCTAGGTTATTAGAAAACAAGGACATATTTAATCATAATCTTGCTGTTAAAGAGGCAAAGGAATTAAAAATAGATGATGTAGAGAGATATTTAAGAGAGGAGTTAGAGATTCCTCCCCATATATGGATAGAGGGTAATATGAGTAAGGATGAATTAATAAAGGTTATTAATAACTCTTTGTTTAGTAAAAGGTTTAATAAATAATTACACAATATTTCATTTAGTTTGATATAATCTATTTAGTATGGTGGATGTAGCTCAATTGGTTAGAGCGTCGGTTTGTGGAACCGAATGTTGTGGGTTCGAGCCCCATCTTCCACCCCA
>CAZCWY010000031.1:0-6556 GCA_964502535.1 uncultured Candidatus Saccharibacteria bacterium | reverse complement strand
ACGCCTTTATTGCTAGCAATGACTCTTGGGGAAACTTACTACTCTTGTATTCAAACTCTTCTAAATCTAGGGCATATACCCTTCTTAATTTAGCCATTAATTCGTATGTTTGAGGTGTAGTATTGTCATATGCAAATCTACCAGTATCATACACTATTCCAATCTGTCCTAAAGTAGAAATCTCCTCAGTAATTACATATTTTTTACCTTTAACATTCAAACAGAAATCCAATATCTGTTCAGTTGTAGAACTCATACCATCATTAACTATCACATCTGCATTTAATCCCTTCGTTACATGATGATCAACTACTGCTACCTTAGCACTAGTAATTTGAATTGTATCTTCCTTTTGAATACAGATATCCCATCCACCTGCATCCATAATGATAACTAAGTCCTCATTCTCAGTACTTAATACCTGAGATATTGTAATCTGATCCATGAAAGGTATTTTTTGTGTAGGGGACTGTCTAGATTTAAACACTACATTTTTATGAGGGTAGTAAGTATTAATATAGTTCTTTAATATTAAACAACTAGCGAAAGCATCAAAGTCCGGCCCTTTATGTGATATCAATAGGATATTATTAGACTTTTCTATTAAATTTTTAAGTATTTCATACTCTTTTTTCATAATATTTAATAAAAGTATATCAGATTTCATATTGATAACAGAATGTGTAGCGAATATAATAGGAAAGATATTAATATTAAAATACATTTAGATGATAGATATAAAAAGGATAGTAGAGAATACCAAAGAGGTAGAAAATGGGCTTTCTAAAAGGATGAATGTGGAGGATATGCATTTAGATGAGATAGTTACTTTGTATTCTCAAAAGAAAGAGGTATTAACAGAGTATGAGTCTAAAAGGGCACAACAGAATAGTTTCAATGAAAAAATGGCTAAGGTAGATAAGGGTTCTGATGAATTTCAAAAGTTAATAACTGATTTAAAAGTACTTTCCACTTCGGTAAAGGAGTTAGAAGAGAAGGTTAATGTGTATGATTCTAAATTAACCTCTTTAATAGAGGTATTACCTAATATACCTGATGAGGATGTAGTTGCAGGAGGAAAAGAAGCTAATGAGGTAATTAAGGTAGTAGGAGAGAAACCAGTATTTACTTTTGATATTAAAGATCATGTCCAATTAGGAACAGATTTAAAACTTTTTGATTTCGAAAGAGCTACTAAACTTTCTGGAAACAATTTTTCAATGTATACAGGTATGGGTGCAAGATTGGAGTGGGCATTAATTAACTACTTTATCAATGAACATATTAATGATGGATATGAGATGATACTACCTCCACATATGGTTGGAGAGGTTTCTGGATATACTGCAGGTCAACTTCCTAAATTTAAAGAGGATGTATATTGGTTAAAGGATGTAAATCAGTTTTTAATTCCTACTGCGGAAACAGCTTTGGATAATGTATTTAGAGATGAGATATTAAATGAGAGTGATTTACCTAAGAGGTATTTCTCATATACCCCCTGCTATAGAAAAGAGGCAGGTAGCTATAGAGCAAACGAAAGAGGTTTAATTAGAGTTCATCAGTTTAATAAGGTAGAGATGTATCAATACACTACCAAAGAGGGTTCAGATAAAGCTTTTGATGAGTTAGTATCAAAAGCAGAAAAACTTGTAGAAGGTTTAGGATTACATTACAGAGTAAGTAAACTAGCAGCAGGAGATTGTTCTGCTCCAGCAACTAGAACCTACGATGTAGAGGTATGGTTACCAGCTGTTGGTCAATACTATGAAGTAAGTTCAATTTCGAATGTCCGAGAGTATCAGTCAAGAAGAGGTAATATGAAATACAGACCAAGTAATGGTGGTAAGACAGAATACCTTAATACATTAAATGCATCAGGTTTAGCTACGAGTAGATTAATGGTTGCATTAGTAGAAACATATCAACAGCAAGATGGCTCAATATTAATTCCAGAAGTTCTAAGAAAATATATTGGAGTAGATAAAATAGAGAGGGAGTAATATGAGTTATTTTTTAGGCTTTATTCCAGATAAAGAGGCAAGCTACCAAATTAAAAGAGTAGTTGCTCATATATCAACTCTTTTTGATGATTTTGAGATTCCTGTTAGATGGGTAAAACCTAATACTTTTCATATTAGTCTTTGCTACTTAGGAGAGACTCTATTTTTTCCTAAACAGTTTATTTTAAAAAAGAAGGTATCTAAAATACCTTTTAAAAAGTTTAAAGTATCTTTTAATACTGTTAAGGTAGGGATATCTAGAAATTATCAAGAGTTAGTATATTTAGATTTAATACAAGGAGGAGAGGAGTTAAGAGAGTATTTCTCTCAAGTAAGAAAGGTATTAGGAGAGAAAGATTCATCTCTGTTTGTTCCTCATTTAACAATAGGGAGAATTAGTAAGGATTTATCTAAGGAAGAGTATAGGAATGTTTCTTCTGACGTTACAAGAGTATCAAAGAAATTAAAGATAAATGATATACAATTTACAATAGATAGTATGTATTTAATACATAGTAAAGATGGAGTCTATACTTTTAAAATGAAGTTTGATGCTCTGTAAAGAAGTTCTTTTTCATTATTGATCCATATACTCCCCTTATTTCTTCTAAACCATGTTCTCTGTCTTTTAATATATGCCATTGTATTTTTAAATATCTCTTCTTTAACATCATCAATTGATTTATTGTTTTCAAAATACTCCTTAAACTCTCTATACCCAATGCTATTCATCCCCTTATTTTCATATGTATATCCTTTATCAAGTAAAGAGATATTTTCCTCAAGTAATCCATCTTTAAACATTCTCTCTATCCTTTCTTTTACTCTTTCTTTAAGAATCTCTTTATCAATATCTATTACAAAATATATATTCTCTAACTCCTTACCCTTCTCTCTATTTACTCCACCTCTCTCAATTGCTCTAATTAATCTATGCCTATTACTTCTATCACTCTCATTCATCTCATCTAAAAAATCTTTAGCAAAAGTTTGAAGTTCATCTACTGATTTGGATTCTAAATTTGAAATATCTTTTGAATTATTAACTAAATGATAATTGAAAATAACACTATCAATATACAATCCACTTCCACCAACTAATATTGGAATACCCTTGGTATTGTTTAATACAGTATTAACATCTCTTTGATATTCATACAAAGTAAAATTGTCTTTAGGATTAATATAATCATATAGATAGTGGGTAATACCATCTTTAATATCTTGACCCTTAGAAACCTTTTTATCAAATTTAGGTTTAGAAGTACCAATATTTAAATCAGTGTATACCTGCCTGGAGTCACCATTAATGATATATCCACCTATCTGTTTAGCGAGTGAAATTGCAATATCTGATTTACCTGATGCAGTAGGACCAGCCAAAACGATAATCTTACCTTTGTAATCTATCATTTTAGAAAATATCTAGACAGCCAGAATGTAATCCATATTGTAATTACACTTGAGAGTATTGATATGGAAAGGATTACCTCCGTTTGAGGAGATAGGAATAGTAAAGTTGAGATACCTAGTAGTGCTAAGAAGATTGTCTGTTTAATTGAGTCTTTAAAATATTCTTTTCTTATTGAAGAGATATTAAATCCTTTTGAATTCTTTTTTGAAGTATAGAAACCAAGTAATATACCCAAATTAGAAAGGTTAAAGAGTAGGGAGAGTATAGGGATCATTCTAAATATTTCAGTTACAGATACCTTTAATACAATATTCGCAACAAATATCCCAATTAATACTACTATCATTAATACAAAGAGTGATATTGCAGAGAGAGAAAGAATCTTTCTATTTTTAGAAGACAAATATATTACAAGTAGAGATGTAAGTAATATGGAAAGAATTAATACTCCTTCCATTATTAATTCATAACTACTCCAATTCTGTAAAACATTTTGTATTAAGTTCATATCTTTAATGATTTTCTTACATTAGTAATATAAAAGGAACTAATTAATAAGGCTATGTTAGAAAGAATTAATAGAATAATTAAATCCTTAGTAAACATCTTTACATATCCACTACCAAACAGAACTCCAAAGACTGCAACGACTAACAAAAGAATAGTGACTTTTAATCTAGATTCTATATTTTCAGCAATCAATCTAATTACTACAATAATTGCTATTACCTCAAGTGCTAATATAAATATATCTATAGGTGTACTTGTTATCTTTAAATATGTAATCCATCCTGATACAGCAATAACACTGGATAGACCAGATTTAATTAATATTCCTTTAGGAGTTTTCTCTATTATTAATAGGTAGATATATATAAATAGGATAGCAACTAATATTCCCTCAGTAAGTTTAATGTAATCTATTTCTGCAATATCTGTTTGAACTTCTTCTTCCTTGTCTAAAGAGTATGATAGAGGAATGTCTCCAGAGTTATAAAGAATATCAGTTACTTTTGCATATTTATCTTCACCAGTAGAAGCAGAGACGGCGAATGTAGTATCTTGTGCATTTATTTGTACTGGAGTAACAAAACCATCAATACTTACACCTACTGTTTGGCCAGAAAACTCTTGTAAGAATTCTTTCCAATCTCCTCTCCAAGGCCATGTTTTAAATAGTGCAAAGTAGGAATATTCTCCAGAAGAATTTTTTAATTTGGTAATATATACATTTCTAAAATCAGTTCCATTAAAATCTGTAGTGTTATAGTTTTCTGGTAAATATGATATTAGAGGATTCTCTGTATCTTCATAGTTTACATCATCTTTTCTAGTAACAATATTTATAATATAGGGAGATTTTATTAATGCATCTATTATCTCCTTCTCCTTTGTAGTTTGAACATTTACTCGAATATATTCACTTTCTTCTTTTGTAAAGGAAGATATCCCAGATTGTTCTACTCCTATGTTTCTTAATCTTGTTTGAAGTATAGATTTAGTTTTATTTATTTTTCTATCAGTATCTGTTTGGTCTTTAATATCCAATTTAAGAATATATTCTTTTGCCCAATACATAGGACTTTTGTTTACAAGGTCATATGTTGAGGAAGATGAGATTCTTTCTGTTAATGGAAGAGAAATTAAGATTAGGGCAAGTATAACGGAACTGATTAGTATTGAAAGTATGTAGTTAGCAAACCCTTTTATATTTACTTTCTTAAATTTGATTTTCTTCAAATCAAGTTTTTTCATATTAGAGTAGGTCAGAATCTTTACCAATTAGAATTACTTTATCTCTCATTAATGCATTAATTAAGAGTGGATCTCTTTTCTTTTTACCAAACTCAAAATCTTCAACCTTCATAGCAACAAATTTTATTACTCTTCCCATATCTTTTTCTAATGAGGATACGGCAGCAGAAAGTTCTCTTACTTTCATTTCACCAATGAAGAGCATATCTATATCTGTTTTGTCTACATATTTTTTCTTTAAAAATGCCTCTGTAACTATAGCTACGGCGATACCTTCAATGGGAAGAAATTTTTCATAGAGTAGTTTACCTGTTTCTGATTCTTTAAAGAATAGAGATCTTAAATCCCATAAAATGGAACAATCTTTATTAATGGTGTACATTATCTTGTTACCATCTTTCTTGGAAGTAAGTAAACCAACTCTCTTAAGACTGAGTAACTCTCTTCTTACTGCATTTATCTCCTCACCTAACTCTCTAACAAGACCTCTAACATGATAGGGTTTATTAACATCTTCCATGTACTTTGATAATACTCTTATTCTAACTTTTGATATAAAAAGACTTTTAAGCATCTCCCCTTCCTTAATAGATTAATTAGTTTAAGATTCATTATCTTAAACATGGGGCAATTTATTGCTCAATTATATCAAATTTTCCGACAGATGTAGCAATTATTGAAATCCATACTCTTCCTCTGTTAAAAATCATCTCATTATCACTACTATCATAGTATGTAGTTCTATCTGTTCTAGAGGTTTTCTTCCATTTTCCTGTTGTAATTTTACCATCGATAAAGAAAGTGGCTTTCCCATCATCTATTGTGGTTAATATTATTCTCCCCTTATCATCATATGATGGAGAGTAAACTACCTCCTGCATTATTAAGTTTTTAGCAAACACCTGAGTATTTGTTTCTTGATCAATATGAATCTTTCCTGCGGTCTCTTTTAGATATATATTTTTCTTAATGTCGTATGTCCATACAGTATCGTATTGCCCACTGTTATTTATCCTTTCATGAAATGTAATTTTAACTTTACTTTTAGTTCCTCTATCTTCTACCTTTGCATCCTTTTTAAATTTCCAAGTTTCAACCTCAGGAAAACTATCCCAATTTTTTGTCTGCGCATACTCCCAAGCAGAGAAAAGAGAGGAGTACTCATTATGAGGTGCGTACCTTACACCATCATTCCATCTCCAGGCACCAATAGTAGCAATCCTTTTAATTTTGTAAGCATATACATTTCCACAAGCATCAGTTTTCGGATTGTCTGTATCTGCACAGCCATCATATATGTAAAGAGGGTCATATGGACTTAACCATTCTAGATAGTACTGTCTAGCACTTCTAATTGGACCTACCTTTTTAGGAGCTTCACTCC
>CAZCWY010000030.1:0-6619 GCA_964502535.1 uncultured Candidatus Saccharibacteria bacterium | reverse complement strand
GTCCGTGGGAGACTACCACGTTGATAGGCTCTAGGTGTAAGCATAGTAATATGTTTAGCCGAGGAGTACTAATAGACCAAAAGCTTCATAATTTTTGCTTTATATTCAGTTTTGAGTGTGCAAACACTCTTTTGCTCTTTAGAATTAAGTCCTGATGATTATTGTTAGTAATAACAGTAGTCGTCAGGCGATAGTAATTCATATATTGGATTATTTTCGCCTGGCGATTGTAGCAGAGTGGAACTACCTGATCTCCATCCCGAACTCAGAAGTAAAACACTCTAGCGCCGAAAATACTTGAACCTTTGGTTCTGGGAAGATAGGTCATTGCCAGGATTTTGAATTCGAATCCCCACTTGTAATAGAGTGGGGTTTTTCATCTTTATAGGTTCCTTGATGATAAAACTTAAAGAGGTGTAAGTGACAAATACTATCAATAAATAAGTTAAAAGTGTTAGGGTATACATTTGCGTAACAAATTCCATTTTTTAATCCCATAACTGTTAGTTGGAGAAATCGTTTGACGATGTAATTTTGAATAAGAAAATTAATTATCTCAATTTATGTCCTTATGTACAGGCCATTTCCCTGTATAAAGAAATTGAACAGAAGTTGTTAATTTCTGACTCTCCTTTTCCTCTTTCTCATTTCTTGTAATCTGATATACTAAAATATTGATTTAATTATGGGTCACTCAATTTTTATGAATACCAAATCGTTTTGTGTTGATTTTGAAGGTGGTGATCAGGTGGGAAAGGGGGATGCTGTTAAAAATTTTTCTTTACATTTATCTTCTCTTGGTTTCCCCGTTTCTGTTATCTCTTTTCCATATTATGCAACTCCTTTAGGTTTTCTGATTAGGCAGATTCTGTTATCAGGTTTTGATGACTCAATTCATATTGATTCTGAAAGGGTTTTAGATATTAAGATGGCCCTTTTTGCATTAAATAGATTAGAGATTTTAAATTGTATTCTTTCTTTAAAACAACCGTATGTATTTCTTTTTGATAGAGGTCCTTTTAGTAATGCTTTGACAATTTCATACCATCTTTTTTCCAAAGGAAGTGGCTTTAAAAGATGTGAAGATTTTGTTAATACTGCAATATCTTTTGATTCGTTTTTTCTTAATAGATTAGATATTAATAACTGTGTAATACGATTGAAATACAGTGATATAGAGTGGGAGAAGAGCAGAAAAGGAGATATTAATGATCTTTATGAAAGAAAGGAAGTTCAAGATATTAGTGAGTATGTTTACAGTATTTTTGAAAAAACAGTAAACAAAGGGTGGAAGAATATAACGACAAAAGATACAAACGGTTGGAAAGATAGGGGGGGAATTAGAGATGAATGTATGGAATTTGTTGTTAACAGGGGTCTTTTAGATACTTTTGAAAAGAAAAAGGTAAAGAGGATAAAGTATTTGGGGATTGGTGATATCCAAAAATCTTTGTATTTAGGGTGTGAGGTTCCTAAGAAATTAAAAAGAGGGTGGAGGGATGCTATTGGATCAAATAACAAGAAAAAGGTGTACTTACTGGCTGAGAGTATTTCTCAAGCCTTTGTGGGCACTACAGAGCCTGTAAGTTGGTGTAATGAACAGATTGCATTGGAGGTAGGGTTTTTCTTTAGGGAGTATCCCGAGATTTCTGATATTATTAAGAATAAATATGGTAAGAAGTTTCTATATAACTTTCTTAAATTAGTTCATATATGAGAAAGAAGGAGAGAGCCTACGCATTGCTTTTAAAGCTTGAAGAGATGTATCCAGATGGTCAAACAGAGTTACAGAATTGGAGCACCCCTTTCCAGTTCTTAGTTTGTATTATGCTTTCTGCACAGACAACAGACAAACAGGTAAATAAAGTCGCAGGCAAGCTATTCGAGATATACCCCGATGGGTATACGATGTCACTAGCTTCCCCGTTAGAAATAGAGAAATATATCTCTTCAATAAACTACTACCATACTAAGGCTAAACATATTCAGAAGATGTCTGAGATTATTACAAAGGAGTATGCAGGGGAAATTCCCCTGTCATTAGAAAAACTATTACTTTTGCCTGGAGTAGGGTATAAAACAGCCAATGTATTCTTAAATGATTTATATCAATTAAATCAAGGTATTGCTGTAGATACTCACGTAAGAAAGACCGCTATTAAGTACAAATTGACTAATAATACTGATCCATACAAGATATCGAAAGATTTAGAAGGTTTGTATAAACAGGAAGATTGGTACAAGATTAATAGGTACTTTGTATTGTATGGAAGATATGATTTTAATAAGGACTTGGACTTAAATTCTGATAAATAAAAAGAAACAATTGGACTCTTCCAAAAAAGAGATTTAGTTGGTATAATCAGCCTGCAGTAACATAATATTAGTGTATGTATGTAAATACTGCTAATTCATACATCGCCATAGGGTAATATATATATGGTAAATACAAAAAAAATTGATACAGAGGTTAAAGACAAATCTTTGTACTCAGAGTTAGATAGTTTCCTAGATGATAGTGCGCATAAGATAAAACAGCTCTCAAAAGGGGATATTGTTGAGGGAGAGGTTGTTGATATCAACAAGGGAGTTGTAATTGTTGATGTAGGTTTTAAATCTGAGGGAGTAATTGCTGGTAGAGAGTTAAAATCTGACACTTTGGATTGGACTCAATTGAAGGTTGGGGACAAGGTGTTGGTATATGTTGTTAAACCTGAAGATGATAAGGGTCAGTTAGTTCTTTCAATTAGAAGAACTCAACAGGCAAGTGCATGGTTAAGTTTGGAGAATGCAAAGAAAAATAACGAGGTTGTGGACGCTGTTGTTGTTGAATCTAATAACGGTGGATTGATAGTTGAGATAGGCAAGGGTATTAGAGGATTTATTCCTACTTCTCAATTAGATGCTACAAGAGTATATGCCAACGGTGTAAGACAGGTTGGTAAAGATATCTCCTCTAAGGTTCAGAAGAGATTGAATTCATTGATAGGAGAGGGTATTAAGACAAGAATAATTGAATTAGATAGAGAGAAGAACAGAATAATTCTATCTGAAAAGATGGTTACTCAGGCAAGAGATTTGCAAAAGAGAGCAGCTACATTAAAGAAAATAAAAGAGGGAGATATTTTGGAAGGTACAGTAAGTGGTATTACACCTTTTGGTATTTTTGTTAATGCACAAGGTTTAGAAGGATTGGTTCACCTCTCAGAGCTTTCTTGGGATAAGGTAGAGGATATTGGTGCAATATATTCTGTTGGAAACTCCGTTAAGGTTATCGTCATTGGTCTTTCTGATGGAGGAAAGAGAGTTGCATACAGTGTTAAGAGATTGCAACAGGATCCATGGTCTCAGGCTATTTCTAAGTTTAAGATTGGAGATGTTGTAGATGGTGTTGTTCAAAAGGTTGTTCCTTACGG
The DNA here is from genome assembly GCA_964502535.1 of uncultured Candidatus Saccharibacteria bacterium. GTDB lineage: Bacteria > Patescibacteriota > Dojkabacteria > SC72 > SC72 > UBA2259. The sequence continues at coordinate 3,203 of CAZCWY010000030.1, read as the reverse complement.
TGCTTTTATTAGAATAGGAGAAGGATTAAATGGATTAATACATATCTCCGAGCTTTCTGATAAGTTAGTAAAAAATCCTGAAGATATTGTTAAAGTAGGTCAGGAGGTTAAAGTTAAGATTCTTTCCATCTCTTCTACAGAAAGACACCTAGGATTAAGTCTAAAAGCTTCTTCAGAGGTTTCTCCATCAAAGAAGTTAAACAAGGAGGAATTAGCTGAGGCTATCGATGAGGCAATAGATTTAGAGATTAAATAGTTGATAAGAAATATATTAAAAGAGGGTCTTTGGGCCCTCTTTTTTTGATATAATTAGATATGGGAAGAGTAATAAAGAAAGATATATTTAAAAGGATATCTAAAAATGCAAGGATATCACTGAGGACATCATCATTGATATCGGAACATCTTAAGAGTGAATATGTGGAGCCAGAACATCTTCTGGTTGGGATTTTGTTAAATGAAAATGCTCTTGCGACAAAGATTGTAATTAGTATGGGCCTTAAAATTAAGCAGATTGTAGGTAGGGTGTTGGATAATATTGGAGTTGATGTAACAGCAGATGTTAATACTGTAAGAGAGGTTAAGTTGTCTCCTAACTCTAAAGAGATATTAAGAAGAGCGTACGATTGGTCTTTGAGACTTTCTCATGTTTATGTAGGTACTGAGCATTTGATGCTAAGTATTTTAGAGTCTAAAGATCTATATATTAAGGATATAGTGAGTATGGGATTAACTCAAAGAAGGTTTAATAAATTCCTCTTTGAGCATGCAACATATCCTCTCGGAGTATTGACCAAGCCAGAGATGTCTATTAATGCTCCTTCCCAAGGTAAGATATTAGATGTAATTGGAAAAGATTTAGTAGAACTTGCTAAAGCAGGAAAATTAGATCCTCTTGTTGGTAGAGAGGATGAATTAGCAGACATTATTAAAATTCTAAGTAGGAGGAAAAAGAATAACCCAATAGTGGTTGGGGATGCTGGAGTAGGTAAGACTGTATTAATAGAGGGGTTAGCACAAAAGATTGCTGATGATAGAGTTCCTCCATCTTTAAGAGACATGAGAATTGTTTCCTTAGATGTAGCCAACATTATGGCAGGTAGTAGAATGAGAGGAGATGTTGAAGAAAAAGTATTAGAAATTGTCAATGAAGTTATTGAATCCAACAACACTATTCTTTTCATTGATGAAATACACAACATTTTAACTTCAGGGGTACCGGGTGGTTCTTCGGAGATTGCAGCCATACTTAAACCTGCTCTCTTAAAAGAGGGTTTTAGATGTATTGGAGCAACTACTACTGATGAATATTCAGCATATTTTGAAAATGATAATGCACTTGCAAGAAGGTTCCAGCCAATCTTTTTAAAGGAGCCAACTTTGGAAGAGAGTATTCAAATACTTAGAAATCTTAAGCCAATTTTCGAGGCTCATCACAATATAAATATTAATGATGAAGCTGTTAAATTGGCGGTTACTCTTTCAGATAGATATATTAGTGATAGATATTTACCCGACAAGGCTATTGATCTTCTGGATGAGGCTAGTGCAACTAAAAGATTAAGTGTAGAGAGTGGATACGAGAGTATCTCTTCGCTTACATCTAAGTTAAGAAGTATTCAAAATGCTAAAAAGGAATTCGTTTTACAGGGTAGAATGGAGAGAGCCGAAAAGTATCAAAAGAGTGAAGATACACTGTTTAAAAAAATTAAAAAGTTAGAAAAATTACAGGAGGAAAGTAAGAAGGAAAAGGATAGCGAAGTTAATGTAGAAGATATCAGAAGAGTAGTTTCAAATTGGACAGGGATACCATTAAATACTTTAGGTAGTAAGGAAAAGACAGCTCTACTTAGGTTAGATTCTAGGATAAATAGGTTAGTAATTGGTCAAAAAGAGGCTGTAAATAGTGTGGTTTCTGCAATTAAAAGGGCTAGAATTGGAATCTCTGATGTAAGTAGACCTTGGGCATCATTTCTGTTTCTTGGTCCTACTGGTGTTGGTAAAACCCAGTTAGCAAAGGTATTAGCTTCTGAGCTTTTTGGACATGAGGATAGGTTAGTTCAGATTGATATGAGTGAGATGATGGAGATGCATAGTGTATCAAAATTAATAGGTTCTCCTCCAGGGTATGTAGGTTTTCAGGAGGGAGGTTGGTTAACAGAAAAGGTTAGAAGGAATCCTCACTGTGTAATACTCTTTGACGAGATTGAGAAAGCACATCCTGACGTATTAAATATTCTTTTACAGATATTGGAGTATGGTCATTTAACAGATGGTAGGGGAAGAAGAGTGAATTTTAAAAATACAATAGTAATTTTAACTTCAAATATAGGTGCAGAAGAGATTAGTAAGGATAAGGTCTTAGGTTTTTCTTCTTCAAAAGGGGCAGGTAAAAACAAATCAGAGCAAGCATACAGTACTATGAAAACTGAATTAATGTCAGAGCTAAGAAGGACTTTACGGCCTGAGTTGCTTAATAGATTGGATGATATTGTAATATTTAGGGCATTAAATAGTAGAGATGCTAGAAAGATTGTAGAGTTACTTGTTGGAGAACTTAATGTTAGATTAGGGAATCAAGGTAGAACAATTACTTTAACAAAGGGATTACTTTCATATATTGTTAAAGAGGGTTTTAGTGAGGAGTATGGAGCTAGACCACTAAGAAGAGTATTGCAGGACTTAGTTGAGAGTACTGTTGCCGACTATATTCTAAAAAATGAAGGGGTTGGTGAAATTAAGTTAGATATTAAAGATGGTAAGGTTAATATATTAAAATAATGATAGATATATATGAAATATGTATGTAACTCTTGTGGAAGTGAATTCTTAAAATGGTCTGGAAAATGTAACTCCTGTGGAGAGTGGGGTACTTTGGAGGAACTTAGTGAGAGTGTAGTAGTTGGTGGAAATACAAAGGTTAGCAACGAGAAATCTTCCTATAGGTCTATTACAGAATATAGAGATAGTGCCGATAGTAAAAAGGTGCCTAAGAACAGGTTAGGTACGGGCTTTAATGAGTTTGATAGGGTTTTGGGTGGAGGACTAATTGAAGGGGAAGTTGTTCTAATGAGTGGTGAGCCTGGTGTGGGAAAATCAACTCTTCTTTTGCAAATCGCTTTAAAACTAGCATCAAAAGATAGAGTACTATACGTTTGTGGAGAAGAATCTCCCTCTCAATTAGTTTCAAGATTGGATAGGCT
>CAZCWY010000029.1:0-7005 GCA_964502535.1 uncultured Candidatus Saccharibacteria bacterium | reverse complement strand
AGGACACCGGCCTTTGAAGCCGAGAATCATAGTTCGAATCTATGTCCCGCAACCAGTAGAAATAAAAGAATTCTTTTGAAGTGTACTGTCAATTAGAGATTGAATTTGTTTTTGCTTTTCTTGATTGAATAAAGAATATAATTGCTAAAGCAATTGCAAATAATCCTCCGTATCCAAGAAATCCTCCCGCTCCAAATAGAAGAGAAATAATAATAGCTAACCATTGAATAATTTTGTTATGAGCTTTTTTGAATACAGTTACTGCAAGAATAAAAAAAGTTGAAAAAAATATCAAATTATATAATCCAGCTCTAAAAATACCATGTGGGAATATGCTCATCAGAGCCTCAATAAGCAATACTAGTGGTGCAATGTAATTCATTATTATCTTAAATATAATTTAATACAATTAATAATATTAAAAATAGAACATTTAATCAACAATTTACTTCCGAAATCTGTGTGATATATCTATTCTTCTTTTAAGAAATTCATTCTTATTTAAAAATGCAATCTTTATCTCAGAACCTTTCTTAAGTAAAAGAGTGTCATTTTGTTTTAACTTAATAGCATTTGAATTAGTAAGATATATATTTGCTCCATTGGATTTAATGTGGATATTCTCAAAAGACAAGATATCATTTAAATATCTATTACATACAACTCCCGTAATTGAAAGAAATTCTGAATCTAGTGGTAAAATCCTTCCCCCGTTATTGTAATTAAAAGCAGTTGAACCAATAGCTGTACTAATACATACTCCAGAGCCTTTAACTTCAAAATTATCAAGGTCTTTGTTCTCTGTAGATATATTAAAGGTAAAATAGTCATAGAGTTTGTTACCTAAGATTACATCATTTACGGCTTCTCCAATCTTTTTACCATTTAAATATGCTTTAATGGCATATGTAGTAAATGTCTCAATTTTAATACTATCATCCAAAAGCCCATTAATTACGAAAATATCATCTTCTATGTTATTCATTAAAAAGTTGAAAGTTCCTAATGCCTTACCTAAATAGGGAATACCGGTATCAATAGTATCATGTATGGTGTGTAACATAGCTCCATCTCCACCTGCTACTAAATAAAGCTCAGGTTCCTTTTCAGTAAGTAATGAAGGGAAATTATTCTTAATTAGGTTATTGAATTCCTTAACTCTTGGGTCTTTATTAATAATATATTTGATTCTCATTCTGGATAGTATATCAAAAAGTAAATATATTGTATTTTAGAATTCTATGATATAATTAAGTGTCTATGTTAAGAAAGGTGTTAAGTTATTAATGCCCTGTGTAGGTTACCTGAATAAGTGTGCTTATCCGTAGTCTTTTATTTTTTATTTATTTATACAAAATGCAGAACAAACTTTTTGTTGGTAACCTTTCATGGGAGACCACAGACGAGTCTTTGTCTTCATTCTTCGCCACAGTTGGAGAAGTAACAGAGGCAAAGGTTATAGTAGACAAGTTCAAGGGCAGATCCAAAGGATTTGGCTTTGTTACTATGGCTACAGACGAGTTAGCAACTCAAGCTATTGACCAATTAAATGGTAAAGAACTTGATGGAAGAGCTATCAACGTTTCTGTTGCAAGACCTCCAAGAGAGGATGGCGACAGAGGAGACAGGAGAGACAACTTCTATAGATAATTGTTATTATCTTTAACGAAATTTTTAAGAGCTGGGTTAAATACTCAGCTCTTTTATTTTATCTCGTATTTCTGCTGCTTTTTCAAATTGCAAGTTATCAGCTGCTAGTAACATTTTTGACCTTAAATCTTTTATTAACATTCTCTTCTGTTTCTCACTTAATTTCTCTACTTCGAAATCTAAACTTCTTTTATCCTTATCCTCTTTTTCAACTAAAGAATCTCTTATACCCTTTATAATACTTGTAGGAGTAATACCATTTTTAACATTATATTCTTCTTGATACTTTCTTCTTCTATTAGTTTCATCAATAGCATATTTCATACTTTGGGTAATACTATCCGCATACATGATAACTCTTCCATTTACATGCCTTGCAGCCCTTCCTATGGTTTGTACTAGACTAGTCTTCGACCTTAAGAAACCCTCTTTATCAGCATCTAGGATTATTACTAAAGAAACCTCTGGTAAATCTATACCTTCTCGAAGTAAATTAATACCAACTAAAACATCAAATTCTCCAAGTCTAAGATTTCTTAATATCTCAACTCTTTCAACAGTATCAATATCTGAGTGTAAATATGCAACTTTAAGACCGAAATCTTGCAAGTAAGAAGTGAGATCTTCAGCCATTCTTTTTGTAAGAGTAGTAATTAATACCCTCTGTTTTTTTTCAATATTTTTTCTTACTTCGTTAATTACATCATCAATCTGATTCTCTGTCTTTCTAATATTTAATTGAGGGTCCAGAAGACCTGTAGGACGAGTAAGAAGCTCTACAACATTGTTGTTGCTATCAATAATCTCCCATTCATTAGGTGTTGCTGAATAATATATACTCTCTTTCTGTTTTTTTCTAAACTCTTCAAAATTAAGTGGTCTATTATCATATGCAGTAGGCAATCTAAACCCATGCTCTATTAAATTTGTTTTTCTAGCACGGTCTCCATTAAACATACCAGCAACTTGAGGAATGGTAATATGGGATTCATCAATAAACAGAAGGTAGTCATCAGGAAAATAGTCTAAAAGGGTAAAGGGCGGTTGTCCAACTTTTCTTCCATCAAAATATATGGAATAGTTCTCCATACTTTTACAGTATCCAACCTGAGTCATCATCTCGAGATCATATCTAGTTTTTTGTTCCAATCTTTGAGCTTCAACCTCTTTTCCTAAATTTCTAAGAAAAGCTGTTCTTTTCTCTAAATCTTTCTCAATATTTGTTACCGCTTGTGCCATTGTATCTGCATCATATACAAGTGGGGTGGCTGGAAATATATCTAAATTATCTACATTAGAGATTTTTTTTCTTGAAATGGGTTCAATATATGTAATACTCTCTATCTCATTTCCCCAAAATTCCACTCGAACAGGGAATTCTTCATAGGGCATAAATATCTCTAATGTATCTCCTCTAATTATGTATGTTCCAGATATTAAATCAGTTGATTCCCTTTCGTATCGCAAGAATGTTAGTTTAGATGAAAGCGTAGATATATCAATATTTTGTCCAACTCTAATCTCTATTGACTTGTTTTCATAATTTTCAGGACTTCCAATATTATATATACAGGACACAGATGCGACTACAATTGTGTCTCTTCTAGTTCTAGCAGCATTCATAGCACTTAATCTTAATTTCTCTATTTCATCATTTACCTCAGACTCTTTTTCAATATATAGATCTCGTGCAGGTATATATGCTTCTGGTTGATAGTAATCATAGTAGGAGACAAAATATTTAACTGCATTGTTGGGAAAAAACTCTTTAAATTCTTCATATAATTGAGCAGCTAAGGTCTTGTTATGTGATAGTACAAGGGTAGGTCTTTGTAATTGAGATACGACATTTGCCATCACAAATGTTTTACCAGAGCCTGTTACTCCTAAAAGTACCTGTTTTTCTTTTTTCCCCTTTATATTCTCAACCAAAGTTTCTATTACTTTGTTTTGATCAGCAGAGGGTGTAAGTTTTGTATCTAAAACAAATTTTTCTTCCATATCCCTAATTTTAACAGATTAATATATTTCTGTGTTAAAATATTTAATATGAATGAATATATTCTTAATACATTACCACAAGAATTGGTTAACCAGATTGCAGCAGGAGAGGTCATAGAGAGGCCAGCTTCTGTTGTTAAAGAGTTGGTAGATAACAGTATTGATGCAAAAGCAACAAAGATACAAATTAAAATTGAAAATGGTGGAATAGATTTAATTGAGGTTAGTGACAATGGGGTAGGGATTCCACAAGAGAGTTTAAAAGAGATTTTTAAATCGCATACTACTAGTAAGATATCCTCTTTTGAAGATTTAAACACTCTTCTTACAATGGGGTTTAGAGGTGAGGCTCTTTCTACAATACTTTCAGTTTCCCAAGTAGAATTAATATCAAAATATGAAAATAGTGATACTGCCTCAAAGATATCGTTTAAAAGTTTTAATGATTCTGATATTAAGAAAGCTGCAAGAGAGTCTGGTACAGTTGTATCTGTTAAAGGACTTTTTGAACAGATTCCTGCAAGAAGGAAATTTTTAAAAACGGCTCAGACAGAATACAAAAAGATACTTGATATATTGTTTCCTTACTTTTTAATATATCCAAACATACATTTTTCAATTATTAAAGATTCTAAGCAATTAATAGATCTACCAAAGGTTTTAAAATCTAGCGCCAATACACTTGAACTTGAAAGAGTGAAGAAGGTATTAAAAGATGAATATATTGATAGAATGGTTAAGGTATTCTTTAATGGTAACGGCATTAAAGTTTCTGGTCTTACAGCTCATCCATCAGATCATCAAAAAAGGTATTCAAATCAATATATCTTTGTAAATAGAAGACCTATTTGGGATAGTGGTATTGCTAAAGCAGTACTTACGGGGTATGAAAGATATATTCCGTTTGGGGAAAAAGTTCCATATATTTTATTAATTGATATTAATCCTGATCAAGTTGATATTAATGTGCATCCAAGAAAGGAAGAGATAAGGTTTTTAAACCCTTTTAGAGTATATTCCTCTATTTCTGAAGCTATACAAAGGGCAATTAGCACCGTAACAACATATAGAGTGGATTCGGAGTTCAAAAGTAACTCATTAAATACTTTAAATCAAATTAGTACTCAACCGTATTCTCCAAAAGCATATTCAAGTAAAGATATCTCTTTTAAACCTAATCAGAGTAGTTCTGTAAAAGACAGTCTTCTTTTTAGTCAAGAGGTGTTAAATGATACGGGATATATTAAGAGCAAAGAGAGAGAGAAATTTGAAGAAGGATATAAGAAGATAAAAAATATTTTTCAGATATTTAATAAATATATAGTTATTGAGTTTGAAGATAATACACTTTGGATAATAGATCAGCATGCAGCTGCAGAAAGAATTACCTTTGAAAAGCTTTTAAACAGTAAAGAAGTTAAATTGGAACAACAAAATTTCTTAGTTCCAATATCTCTTCAGTATTCAATTAACGAAATTACTCAATTTGAGAATCTTAAGGAGTTCTTTTTAGATTTGGGATTTATGTATAGTATAAAAGAGTCGCAAATTAATATTGAATCTGTTCCAGTTGAATTTATCAATGCTGATTTAAAAGTTCTTTTTGATGAGGTATTTGCATTAGGAGATGAAAAAGGAGATATTTCAAAAGAGATTAACAGACTAAAGGATGATATCTTAGCTACAATGTCATGTCATACTAGTGTAAGAAGTGGACAGAGTTTACATAGAGAGGAGATGATAGACATATATACTAAATTAATTAAATGTAATAATCCATATAGCTGTCCTCATGGAAGACCAGCAGTATGGAAGTTAACCTTAAATGAAATAGATAGTAAATTTGATAGGACATATTAATATATGAGAAATACAGGAACACTATATTTAATCCCTACATCTTTAAGTAAAAGACCATTAAAATATGAACTTAAAGATTCTGATTTAAATATTGTTAAAAAATTAAAATTCTTTATAGTTGAAACACCTAAAACAGCGAGAGCATATCTACAGGAAATGGGAATGGTATTACAAGAGTTAAATATGGGTAAATTAGATGAGCATAGCAAGAGAAATGATCTACCTTTTTTGTTAGAACCCCTCATTGCAGGAAATGATGTAGGTTTAATGAGTGATGCAGGTTGCCCTGGTGTTGGGGACCCCGGAGCTCTTGTTGTAAGAGAGTGTCAGAGATTAGGGATTAAAGTAGTTCCCCTAGTTGGTCCTTCTTCAATCCTTCTTTCTTTAATGGCTTCTGGTTTAAATGGTCAAAGGTTTAAGTTTTGGGGATATTTACCTAAGGAATCGTTAGAAAGACAGAGAAAAATTAAAACACTTGAAAGAGAATCTGCAAGGAACTCTGAATCAGAAATCTTTATTGAAGCTCCTTACAGAAACAAATCAATTTTTAATGATTTACTGGAAGTTTGTAATCCTAGTACTGACTTAACAGTAGCAATTGATATCACTGGTGAAAACGAAAGTATTCTTACAATGAGCATTAAGGAATGGAGACAAAGTAAAGGAATTAGAATTTTAGATATTCCTAGTATATATATTCTTCAAACAAGAAGATGAAAAAGAAATCGGGAAAATTGTATCCCCAAATCGTAAAATTAACTCGGACAGTAATCTTTCTTTTGTTTTTAACAATATTAATATTCATTTCCTTTTTAAATCATCAAGAGTATAAAAACTCTTCACCATTTGATGTAGTAGTATCAAACATCAAACCTAACACTGTTAATATATCCTGGAAAACATTAAGAGATGTACCAACATATATTAAAATCAATGATGAGAAACAACTTCTTGGCAATGGAGAACTATCTAAATTCCATCAGGTAAATGTTAATGAGTTAAAAGAATTAACTGAATATAAATATACGATTACAGATGGGAAGAGGGAATGGAAAAAAATATTGTTATCAAATTCTAAAGAAGTTAAAAACATATTTAAGAGTGATTTTTTCTTTATCACACAAAAAACCAAAGAAGATATATTACTTCCAGAATTAATAGAGATAAATTCTAATCCAAATGAGTTGGTATATGTATTTTTGCATAATAATTTAACAGGAATTGATTCAAAAATAAGAAGTATTGAAATTAATCAATTTGGGAATGCATTAATAGATAAGAATTTTTTCAATTTAAATTGGAAAGAGGATGAGTATACGGTAAAAGTATATCCAGCAACGTTCTCAAGTTCCAACCTCTCTCAATTGATTTCAGCTTACGCCTCAGAGATCAATTGTAATCAGAATGCACCTGAACAGATAATCGATGGAGTAACAAGGGAACAGTTTGCAGATTATGCTACTAGATGGGTTAATGGAAGGGGAAAAAACTATG
>CAZCWY010000028.1:0-7053 GCA_964502535.1 uncultured Candidatus Saccharibacteria bacterium | reverse complement strand
CAATCGGTGCACAAGAAACAGATCCTCGCTCTGTAAAATTTAATACTACTGGAACAAGTATGTATGTTGTAGGAATTGCTTCTGATACTGTGTATCAATATGCTCTATCAACAGCTTGGGACCTTACTACTGCTACTCTTTCTATATCTCTCTCAGTAGCTGCACAAGATACTGCACCTGCTGGTGTTACTTTCAATACTAGTGGAACTTTGATGTATATCATCGGATATAATACTGATAAAGTTCATAAATATACTTTATCAACTCCTTGGGATCTTAGCACCGCTTCTAGAATTGCCAACTCTTTTTCTGTACTTGCACAAGATAATTCTTCTTTAGAGGTAGAGTTTAATTCTGATGGGACTAAGATGTTCGTTATGGGATACGACACTGATAGGGTTTATCAATATAGCCTTTCTAGTCCTTGGGATGTTAATTCTGCTTCCTACGATTCGGTATTTCTTTCTGTTGGTACTCAAGATTCTTTGCCTACTTCTATAAGATTTAATACTGATGGAACCATCATGTACATGACTGGTGATACTAACGATAAAGTTTATCAATATACTCTTTCTACACCTTGGAATCTTTCAACTGCAACTTATGCTTCTAAATTCCTTTATGTCGGTTGGGTAGAACGTACTCCTTTATCAATAACTTTTGATGACGACGGTAATGTAATGTATTTAACAGGTAATTTTGTGGATAATGTCTATAAATTTAATCTTTCTACTCCTTGGGATATTTCCACAGGTACTTTGTCATCTAGTGTCTCTTATTCTTTGTCTCTTCTTGTTAATGCTCAAGATAGTGCACCTAACTCTATTGCTTTTAATAATGATGGAACCATCATGTATGTGACTGGGGATGCTAACGATAGAATCTATCAATATACACTTTCCACCCCTTGGAATACATCTACTGCAACTTATGCTTCTAAATCCCTTTATGTCGGTTGGGTAGAACGTACTCCTTTATCAATAACTTTTGATGATGACGGAAATGTAATGTTTTTGACTGGTAACTATGGGGATAGTGTTTATAAATTTAATCTTTCAACTTCTTGGGATATTTCTACAGCTACTTTGTCATCTAGTATCTCATATTCTTCATCTCTTCTTGTTAGTGCTCAAGATACATATCATCAATCTATAGCCTTTAATCCTAATGGAACTATCATGTATTTGACTGGTGATTCGACTAATGCAATCTATCAATACACACTATCAACCGCTTGGAATACATCTACGGCTACTTACGCTTCTAAATCTCTCTCAGTAACCTCACAAGATGGTACTCCTCGCTCAGTAACTTTCGATAGTACTGGAACTATTATGTACCTAATGGGTGGTGCCAATGATAGGGTATATCAATATACTCTTTCTACAGCTTGGGACATTTCTACAGCGACTTACTCTTCTAACTCTTTCTTGGTGTCTGCACAAGAAACAGAACCTCGCTCTGTGAAATTTGATACCACTGGAACTAGTATGTACATTTTAGGAATGACTAGTGATAGAGTTCATCAATATACTCTTTCCACAGCTTGGGACATTACTACTGCTTCATACGCTTCTAAATCTTTCTTAGTATCTTCTCAAGAAACTGCTCCAAATGGAGTAACTTTCAATCCCACTGGAACTACAATGTTTATCACAGGACATGATAGTGACAAAGTTTACCAATATACTTTATCAACTGCTTGGGATGTCTCTACTGCTACTTACACCTCCAATTCATCTACCATGCTTGTCCTAGATACTTATCCCCTAGAAGTAGAGTTCAGTTCTGATGGAACTAAGATGTACATAGTAGGACACGACACAGATAGGATTTATGAATATAACCTCTCAACTCCATGGAATATTTCTACTAACTATATTTCAATCGGTGCACAAGAAACTGATCCTCGTTCAGTGAAGTTTAATTCTACTGGAACTAGTATGTATATTGTTGGAATAGATAGTGATACAGTTCGACAGTATACACTCTCCACCGCTTGGGATCTTACTACTGCTAGTCTTTCTAAATCTCTCTCAGTAGCTTCGCAAGATACTGCTCCTACCGGTGTGACTTTCAGTGCTTCTGGAAATACGATGCATATCATGGGATCTACAACTGATAAAATTTATCAATATACTTTATCAACAGCTTGGGATGTTTCTACTGCTACTTACACCTCTAATTCATTTCCTGTACTTGCTCTTGATGCTACTCCATTAGAAGTAGTATTTAATTCTGATGGAACTAAGATGTACGTAATGGGATGGGACAGTAAGAGGGTTTATGAATATAATCTCTCTACTCCTTGGGATATTTCTACTGACTATCTTTCAATAGCTACACAAGAAACAGATCCTCGCTCTTTGAAATTTAATCCTGCAGGAACTAGTATGTATATTGTTGGAATAGATAGTGATACAGTTCGACAGTATACACTCTCCACCGCTTGGGATATTACCACTGCTAGTCTTTCTAAATCTCTTTCCGTAGCTTCGCAAGAAACTGCTCCTACGGGTATTACTTTCAATGTTTCTGGAAATATAATGTACATCATAGGATATGATACTGATAAGGTATATCAATATACTTTATCAACTCCTTGGGATATATCTACTTCTTCTACTAGCTATGATAGAGCTTCCTTGTTTATCAACTCCTATGGAAATGTTGGTATAGGAACATCTAATCCCACCTTAGCCTTAGATGTTATTGGAAGCGGAAGGTTCAGTGCTGTAAGTAGTGGTACATATGCAAGTGCTTTAAATATTACTTCTGATGGTACGCTAACTACTTCTACTTCTGATGCTCGATTAAAAACAAATGTTGAAATAATTGATGGTGCTTTAGATAAAGTAAAGTTACTAAGAGGAGTATATTTTAACTGGACAGATCCTGAAAAAACAGGAAGAATGACTGGAATGATTGCCCAAGAAGTAATGGAAGTAATGCCAGAATTAGTATTCCAAAACAAAGTTGATGGATATTACGGAATAAACTATGGAGAAGCTACTGGATTATTAATCGAAGCAATAAAAGAGCAACAAAGACAAATTGAAGCGCTATCACTAATATATGACAGTGAAAATCTTGATGAATTCAAACTTCAATTAAATGCAATGGAGGTATTAAAAATAACCTTAGATGACAAAGGAAATATAGAATTACTAGGTGGAAAGATAATATTAGAAGGAGATGGGGCACTTAGTATTAGGAAATTAAGAATGGAAGAGAATTACAGTATAGGAAGCTCTAAGATATTAGCAAACCAAACATCTGTGATTATTACAACAAAAGCAGTAACAGAAAAATCTAAAATATTTGTAAACCCAGCATCAAATACAAAGAATAAAACACTTTATGTAACTGATAGGAAAGTAGGAGAGTCTTTTACAGTGAACATAAATGAACCAATAGATGAGGATATAACTTTTGACTGGATTATTATTGATAGCAAGACACCCCTAGAAGAAAATCAAGATATGATTGAAACAGAAGAGGATGTTACATCTTCTGAAACTCAAGTAGAACCTCCTATTGTAAATGAGGAAGTCGCAGTACCAGAAATACCAATTGATGAAGTAACACCACCTGAAGAGATAATTCCACCGGAAGAAAATATACCTCCCGAGAAAGAAATTATTACTCCGCCTCCACTTGAGTCTGATCAGATTCAATAAATACAGGAGCTACATTGATTATTTTTTTCTCATCTCTTCTAAATATTATTGCTTTTTCTGAATATATTATTAACAAATCGCCTTCCTTTGCATTTGCATAAAAAGAAGCATTCTGTTTCTGTAATGCCTCAACATTAAGAATAGTAGCTACAGTTGGCTCTTCGTCTTCAGTAATAAGTATAAGTTTACCCAAATCTTCTAAAATATTCTCTATTTGCTTTTTCTGTAACTTAGAAACATACTCTGGATTACTTGCCTTACCTAACACCCCTTTTTCTGTAAGACGATTAAATACAAGATATCCAACCCCTGTTCCCAAAACAAATATTACTATAACAACAAGAACTTTTACTAATCCGCTGACTTTCTTACCTTTCTTACTTTTCTTGCTCTCATCAATGTTTGATTGAATTGTTTGTCTTTGGAAATTTCCGAACTCCTCCATAATATTCTTTCTTAATTTATCTAATTATTGATTATACATTATTAAGTATAAATTTAGAATTACACATTAATTATTAAAAAACTTCTTTAATATAAAATCCTTTCTCCAATCCTTAGAAAGAATAGGGTATAGTTCTTGCTGTTTAGAAGAAAGCCTGTCATAAAAATCCCAAAAATCACAAGTAGGATATAACTGCTTACTTCTAACTTCACAAGGCTGCCCATGATATCTATAATTGATCATATGAATAGGATCTTCTACAATACTCTCTGGAGATGTAGTAATTGTCTTGAATATAGTTTCTTTTCCATCTAAATCTTTAAAAGAATGTAACACAAAAAGCATATTTTTTTGAGGGTCATATCTCTTCTTACTATCTGGATAAAGAAAATTGTCTTGATTAAAAACCTCTTCAAAAAACTTCTGCTTAGTATCTAAATCAGAAACACTCTCATCAAATTGAAAATATACCTCTTTAGGAATAGATGTAATAATGGGCCAATTAGCATCTTCCCAATTACTTTGAGAAATACCCTCAATAGCATTTAGAACTTCTAAATCAGTAATTGCCTTTTCACTATTTTCAATATTATCTCTCATATCTATTTATTAAATTTAACAAACTTAATATCGGACATCTTCATTTTACCTAAACCCATATACAAAGAATATATCTCTGGAATTGTATTTTCTCTATCTAAAAGTTCTACTGAGAAATTAATTAATCCTTTTTCTAATTCAATAGGGGTAAATACGACAGCATTATCAGAAGTTTCAATAAAATAAACCTTCGTGTGAAGTAGGGGATTAAAAGGAACATCATAGATAGAATAATGCTCACATATTGCCTTGAAGGTCTTTTCATCTTTAATCTCTCTTGCTCTAATTCTAGTTAATTCAAAAGGTAAATCCTGATCTAGTTGAATCTTTTTCATATATTCATCTATCTGCCCTAAAGAAACATCCCTTACAGTTTCATCAACTCTAGCAAGTGTCATAATACTATCATCCCCATACTCTAAGACTTCCCTTATCTGTGAAAGGATAAAATCAGAAGGTTGTTGATTCTCACTCAAATCTCTAGACTCCATTGGTATTGGCATATTTAAAATATACTCAAAATTATCCCATATTATACATCATTCTTTACCCTAGCAACCCCTCAACCTTACTTAGTAGCTCATCTATTGTAATAGATTGCATTAAGTCATTCCTGATTTCTTGAGAACCAACAAAACCATTTACATAGGAACCAACAAATTTTTTCAAAGTATTAAAATCCCTAGTATCTCCACAAGTTTCTTTAAAAAGAAGAACATGCCTTCTAAAAGTCTCAAACGACTCTGAAAGAGGAACAACCTCTCTACCACTAAATATCCATGGATTCGCAATAGCGGCTCTTCCAATCATTACTCCATCAACATTACACTTGTTGATATATCTTTTAGCCTGCTTTAATGTTGTAACTCCACCATTACCAAATATTAAAGTCTTTTTACCTAACTCGTCCCTAAGCTCTACTGAGGCACGAATTCTACCCCAATTTGGTTTTTTTGATTTAATACCAGTAGCTGTTCTTCCATGTACAGTTAAAACCTCTAAATCCTGTTCTAACAAAAATTGTATCCAATCCATATCATATGCTAACCAACCAACCCTGGTTTTAACTGAAACAGGTAAACCCTCAACACCATCTTTAACAGCATCAATGATGCCTTTTACCTTACCTCTGTCTTCTTTAATCAAACCAGCACCAGCCCCTTTTGAAGTAACCTTACTTACAGAACATCCCATATTGATATCTACACCATCAAAACCCATATCTTTAACAAATCTTGAAGCATAGTAGAAGTTATCTGGATTTGTCCCCCATAACTGAACTATGAGAGGTTTCTCAATCGGAGTATACTTTAATCTAGTCATTACTTTATCCCGACCCACTGAGAATAATCCGTCTACATTAACAAACTCAGTATAGAAAAGGTCTGGACTTTTAATAGAGGCAATAATCTGTCTAAAAACAGTATCAGTAATATCCTCCATAGGAGCAAGTGATATTATTGGTTTTTTCAAACTACTGTATATATTCATATCTCCAATTTTATCATATACCCCTACATCTTGAAAAAATATGTAAATTACAATAAACTTGGAGTGTATTACTGCCTAAAATATGACACAACAAAATATATTAACAAACTCAGAAGGACAGCAACTTCTAGATGAGAGTAGGGTGGATAACATACTTACAATTATTAAACATACAGTAAGAGAATTTCTAAACTGGTGGTATGTTAAGATGAGTGTATGGCATTTAAGAATGCTTTTTAGAGTTTCAACTATACTTGATGATAATCTCTCTATTTCTCTTCTATTGAAAAATTTCTTCCTCCCTTGGCATAGAGATTTCTCATTGATAGGGTATGTTTTTGGTATATTGATCAAGATACTTTACTTACCAATAGCAGTAGTCATATATCTCCTGTTTACACTTCTTTATTTATTGTTAATCTGTATTTGGTTGTTGTTACCCATTGTAACTGTAATATATATATTAAAATCTTTACTAGGAATATAAATGGCAATAGAGTATGGTTGGCAAAATAGAACAGTAATTGGACATCATCAAAAAGATAGTAATACCTTAGAGTTAATTGAAAAAGAGTTACCAATATTAACTAAAGAATCTGATGCACTCTTCTTACTAACTAGAGATCAATTCTTTAGTATTTCCACACCTCAGATATCAAATGTATTAACCAACTATCTTAAATACAATAGAATTAATAACCAGATTAGAGTACTTGCAAATATTTTACTAATGCCAGGTCTTTTCATTGCAGTTGGATATCTTTTAAGATATCTCGGTGTATTGGATAAGATAGAGATATTAAAACAATTCATATCAAGTAATATTGCAAACATTCT
>CAZCWY010000027.1:0-7298 GCA_964502535.1 uncultured Candidatus Saccharibacteria bacterium | reverse complement strand
ATATCGGAAAAATGTCAATATCTGGAACCCTTAAGAACAACAGAACTGTTTAATAATTCTATATTTTCAATATATCTACCCACTAACCCATTCTCATTTAAAGTCACAATTGAGTCCCCTATACCTCGATTAACTGCATCAACCATATTAATATACTCACTTACTTTAAAAGGTCCTACCTTTATTTCTGTAACATATACCTGAGGACTTTGAATACTATCTTTGTTCACATCAAATGAAAGCCAAACAAAATATCTTTCATACTTTATTTGAAAATATGCTATCCATTTAGAATTGGAGGGAACAATATATATTTTTTCAAGATTAAATTCTTCCCCTAAGTTAGAATCTAGAGTATTAAATAACTCACTTCCAATCTCTGAAACATTTAACTCTAGGAATTCTACATCTTCTTTTGAGAGAGCAAAGGTTGAAATCTTTTCTCCTAAATCTATTTCTTTCGTACTTTCTTTGGTGATAACGTTTTCAATTTTAATCTCTTTCTCAAAATTCTTTTCCCAATCCTGGTATTTAAAATATATATACCCTAAGAAAATTAATACTCCTAGTATTATGAATGAAAAGAAAATCAATATTAAATTAAAAAACTTTTTCACATTATTACTTCACTAAATTACTACCATTACCGTTCCTAACTCTTCTCAGAATTCTTTTTATCATATTTATTGACATCTCATATTCTGATTTTGAAAATATTTTGGAACCTACAAGGTAAAGGGTTAATCCTACAACAGAAGTAATAATTGAAAGAACAATTATTGATACTGTTCTAGTGGTATCTAATTTAAAATCAAAGAGTTTAAATACAAAATACATACCTAAAATCATAATTAGAGTATTTAATATTTTCATTATGATTGGTGATATTGTCTCTTTCCAAGTAATAACTTTCCTAATTCCATTAAGCATTAAGGAAGAAATAAATATTTGTAGCAGGTAAGACAGACTTAAACTTAACGCAAGTCCACCTACTGCATAGTTTGAGTCTCCTCTTGTTGTCATCCATGACAGTACATCTTTAAAGAAAGACTCAATAACAGGCATGACCCCATTACCATTAGCCTGAGATATTTGAATCCATACCTGTTCTAAAATTGGTCTCCAGTCATAGTAATGACTAAAGAAATTGGTTAAGAAGTATGCTCCTAGTAGGTTTACTAATACCCCGATTACTATTGATACCAAAGGCTTCCAAGTATTTTTTAGTGCATAGAAGGCTCTTAGAAGTATCTGCTCTATCGTTTGACCCAATATTGATCCAGAGAATAAAGCTAGAGACCAGGAGGTCAATATGGTATCTTCCCAGTCAAATGCTCCAGTTCCATATACTAAACGAACGATAGGGAGTCTAAGGACTAGGAGTATTGCTACAATGGGAAGTACTAAGTACAAAGATAGTTGTATTGAATCATTAAGTACTTTTTTAAACCCTTGTTCATCTTTCTTACAACAGTACTGTGCTAAATCTGGGAGTGCTACCTGAGCTACTGCGCTACCAATAATATTAACTGGGAAAAGATGCAAGCTGTATGCAAACTTGTATGCACTTAAAGCCCCTGAAGTAAGTGTAAAACTAATTAATGTATTTACTATGGTACTTATTTGTTCTCCCAACACACCAAACATTCTTGGGAATGCTAAAGTAAAAGCTTTCTTTACCTCTTGATTCTGTAAATCCCCATTCTCAATTTCTTCCTTTTCTAATTTCTCCTTAAAGTATTTATTTAATGTTGGAATCTGGATTAATAGATGGACTAAGGAACCTATAACTGCTGAGATAGCGATACCTATGACACCAAAATTGAACACTTTAGCTAAGAGGTATGTACCAAATATCATTCCTAAATTATAGAAAAGAGGAGCTAAAGAGGTTATAAAAAACTGCTTTCTAACATGTAAGTATGCTGTAATAAAGGCACTAACACTTAAGAATAATGGAGAGAGGAGTCCTACTCTAAATAGGGTAAGAAACAATGAATAATCTCCTTCACCGATTCTTGACCCCATATTAAGTATTGTGTGTGCATATTCATTGTTAATTATCCAATCTGTAATCTGGGGAGCAAATATAAAGGCTAGGAGTATTAAAAAAAGACAGATTAAGAAAAAATATAAGGAGAGTTTTCTAAATAGTTCGTTTAAACTCTTCTTTCCTTTATCATATAACTGATCAGAGAGGATTGGGATAATTGCTGCGTTAACCGATCCAGCAACAAGTACCATAAATATCATATCTGGGATAGTAAAGGCTGCCCAGAAGATATCTAATTGATGTGAGGCTCCAAATAGCTCAGCAAATACTCTTAATTTCCAAAAACCCAATATTTTGGTTAAAAATAGTAGAAACATTACTGATAGTACTCCGTTCTTCTTCATTACTTAGATTTCATTTTCAATATATATTGGCGAATAATATTCTAATTCAAAAGTGAATACTTTTCAATTATATTTCATATTCAAAGAGTAACATACTACCATGAGATTAATAGAATATCTATTCCCTTGTCAATGTGTTGTATGCTCAAAGGTAGGACAGTCCATATGTCCGCGATGTATAAAGGGTTTATCTCGTACACTCCCTATGTGCTGCATATGCAATAAATTAAATAATGGATATCTTACACACAACTCCTGTTCAGAGACCCAGATTCATTACTACACAGGTTGGTATATATCAAAAGAAATTGAGAGAACTTTGTATAAAAAAGTAGAGAGAAGATTATGGAATTCTCACCTATATCTCTTAGATACCCTAATCTCTCGTTTGAATCTCAAAGAGATAGTAAAGATGTCCAAGAAATATCCAATTCAATCTGAAAGAAAAAATATTTACCAATTAAATAAATATCTTTGCAACAATATTGAGGGAACTAATAAGGATAAAAATATTCTTTTTGTTGGAGAAAGGTTAGAAAATATACAAGAGATAAAAGAAATAATAAGGGGGCTACCACGTAACCCACTTAACATATACATTTTAAGTATCTTTGTTGCTAATTAATTATTTATCTCCGGCTCTTCTTCAACTTCTTCAACAACCTCTTCGTTTGCTCCTAACTGTTCTAGAGATTTAACAATATTATCATATGTTTCACTAGTATCAAGTTTATTTACTTCTAATATCTCTTTAGCCGCTTTTAAATACAGGATTGCCTGTTCCGTATCCTTCTGTTCATACAAGATACTTGCAGAAAGGATAAGAGAAGGAACATGTTGGCGATTAATTCGCAGTACAGTATCTAATGTTGAAAGAGCTTTCTCATAATCCTCTTTTACCATATATATCTGAGCTGCTTTATAATATGAATCATAATCTAATGGATTAATATTTACACATGTTTGAAGTGCATTTAAGGCATCTTGGCTATAATCTGAAAATCCAACGCTAATTAAACCTATATATACTGCAGCCCTAGTATTCCAGTTTGCATATGTTAATGCAGATGTATTGATTGCCTCTTTTGATAGGTCAATAGCAGTATTTTTCCAAGTTGTAATATTAGAAAGCAAAGCCTCCTTCTCTGTATCTTTAGCATCAGCATACTGCTCACTTAGCAGGTTAATAATCTCGAGTGCAACTAAACTAGATTTTCTATTAACATATGGGTTAGTTACATCATATCTCAAAGCTTTATCATAGTACCCTGCAATTCTTTCAAGATACTCCTCCCTAACTTCTTTTGATACTTCTGGTTCATTTTGATACTTCAGGTTCATCTCCTGGTTGTAAGACTCTGCTCTAACAACATATGCAGTACCGATTGATTTAACAAAAAGAAATATTATTCCACCAATAGTTAGTACTGTAAACAATATTGTTACAAACCAATTTACACCTTCCATTGTCTTATTTATATCTCTATTTCCTGTCCCCGTATTAACGGCCCAGAATTTTAGCAAAAATTCATCATTATCATTTTCTTTACTATCTATAGTTACAAGAAGTATTGTGAGAGAGAACAACAGGAAAAACATTAAGAATGAGTAAGGTAGAAAAATAGATCCTAAGTACACAAATAGGGCTACTAAACCGAGCAATATTGAACTAAAACCACCTTCTTTTTTTGAAGAAGAAATGTTTTTAATCAACAATCTTAAATATGAAAGACCAAGCATTAACCATACAGTAACTCCAATTAAGCCCCTATTAGAAAGGGTTGTAAAAATTTCATTTGAGCCAGTAACAAAAGTAGTATTTCCCAAGGCAATTGTTGCATCTGTATTGGGTTTAAAAATGTTATACCCTATACCAAAGGAATCGTTTCCCAGTCCTACCAAACCTCTAAAGAAATCGCCTACTATTGAAGAGCTTGATACTCCCCAAGAGATATCAGCTCCCAACCTTATCGGAGTAATAGTAGTAAATTCACTTCCTAACAACGCCTTTCTAAATGACTCATATTGAAATCCAATACAAAATACCAGTGATAAAGTTGCAAATACTGCGATTACAGCTGGTAGTGCTTTAAGCTTTTTGTCTAATTTTATCCAAAGCAATATACATATAAACATTGATACGACGAAGAAAAGAATTGGTATCAATGCTCCCTGATTAACAGAGAATATCGCCAAAGAAATAAAGGATATTACTGTAGAAACTACAGGAAAAATACTAGCTTGGTACTCTTCTGTTTGGAATGCATCAATTAATAAATATAGATTTAAAAATATTGATACTCCAGAAATAAGCATAATCTCCTGAAAAGAGAAAGTAAGAGGTAATCCAACACTAAAGAAATCTTTAACATATGGGAACCAACCAAAAATATCAACTTTAAGTACAGATAACATACTTAAAGCAATGAGAACAAATAGTCCAAAAGATAGTGATGTAATAGCACCAACGATCTCTTTCTTCTTTTGTATAAAACCCCTTGATAAAAAGAAGAATAAGAATAGGAATATTATGACAAAGAAACCAGTACCCATTCTACCGTCATAACCCCACATAGAAATCCAAGAATCCCTTGCAAAAATTGTAGCAAAAAGGAATGAGAAGAATAGGAGTAGGAATATTTTATCTAATTTTGACTTTACAATTGATATCTTACCATCCCAAATCCACTTGATTATCTCTAATAGGATTAAGAGAGAGGATAAAACAATAAAGACAATACTTTTCATCCTTTCAGTTGAATCATATGGTAGTGGAATAATTAACCAAGGTATTACAAATAATGTAATATTAAAAAGAACCCTTTGAATTTTCGAAATCATATCGAAAACTGAGGATACAATTATGCTTTTCTCTTCTGGCATTTTATAACGGCAGTAAAATTATCTTAGAGTATATAGTAACAGAAAAAAGAAGGGGCTTAAAGCCCCTTCCGAAAATTACTCCTCAACAACTTCCCCCTCTTTGACTTCTTCCTCTTTTTCCTCTTTGTCGTCCTCCTTCTTTTCCTTCCCCTCCTCAGCCTTTTCTTCTTTCTTTTCTGCCGATTCTTTTGAAGCTTTCTCATACATCTTCTTACTTACTTCTTGCATTTTCTCTGTTAATTTTTCTACTTTCTTATCTACCTCTTCTTGGTCAAAGTCATCTTTAACTATTAATTCTTTAACTTCTTTTACTCCCTCCTCTAATTCTTTCTTCTCATCTTCTTCAATTTTTTCTCCATTTTCTTTAATCAAGTTTTCAATACTAAAGCATAGGGAATCAGCGTTATTTCTTTTTTCTGCTTTTTCTTTTTTCTTTTTATCCTCATCGGCATATTTTGCAGCATCTTCTACCATTTTTTCAATTTCTTCATCTTTAAGACCTGTAGATGCTGTAATAGTAATTTTTTGTTCTTTGTTTGTAGCTAAATCTTTAGCATTTACATTTAAAATACCATTAGCATCTATTGTAAATATAACCTCTATTTGAGGAATACCCCTAGGTGCAGGAGGAATACCATCAAGAATAAATCTTCCTAAGGTTTTATTATCCTCTGCCATCTCTCTTTCTCCCTGTAGAACATGAATTTCAACACCTGGTTGATTATCTGCAGCAGTACTAAATATCTGTTTCTTCTCTACAGGTATAGTAGTATTTCTTTCTATTAACTTTGTCATAACCCCACCTAATGTTTCTAATCCTAAAGATAAAGGTGTTACATCCAAGAGGGTAATATCTTTAACATCTCCTCCTAATACTCCTCCCTGTACGGCAGCACCAACTGCAACTACTTCATCAGGATTTACTCCTTTATTTGGTTCTTTATTAAATATCTCTTTAACCTTTTTTATTACTGCAGGCATTCTTGTCATACCACCTACTAGCAATACTTCGTCTACCTCTGAAGTACTTAGTTTTGCATCTTTAAGTGCTTTCTCGCAAGGTTTAACAGTTTTTTCTATTAATTCAGAGGTTAACTTTTCTAAATCAGATCTACTCATCTTAACTTTAAGATGTTTTGGACCACTTGAAGTTGCAGTAATATATGGAATATTAATCTCTGTTTCTTCTGAAGTTGATAGTTCTATCTTAGCTTTCTCAGCAGCTTCCTTTAATCTTTGAAGAGCTGTTCTATCCTCTTTTAAATCTACTCCATCGCTATTTTTGAAATCTTTAGCGAGTTTATCGATGATAAGTTGATCAAAGTCATCACCACCTAAATGGGTATCTCCATTTGTTGAAAGTACTTCAAATACTCCATCTCCAATTTCTAAAATTGAGATATCAAATGTACCACCACCTAAGTCAAAGATTGCTATCTTTGCATCTTTTTTATTATCTAATCCATATGCAAGTGCAGCAGCAGTTGGCTCATTTACAATCCTTTTAACATCTAAACCTGCTATCTTACCTGCATCTTTAGTTGCCTGTCTTTGAGAATCATCAAAGTAGGCAGGAACAGTAATTACAGCCTCTGTAACTTTCTCTCCTAAAAAATCTTCAGCATCTTTTTTCATCTTTGCTAAAATCTTTGCAGATATCTCTTGAGGTGTATACCAACTATCTCCCATCTTTACTTCAACACCGTCACTTTTAGATTTCCTCATTTCGAAAGGAAGTAAATCTCTATCCTTCTGAACTTCTGGATCATCCCATGATCTACCAATTAATCTCTTTACAGAGTAGATTGTACCTTCAGGATTTGTAACTGCCTGATTTTTTGCAGGAGCACCAACTAAGGTCTCTCCCTTATCATCAACTGCAACAATGGATGGAGTTAATCTCCCTCCTTGTGCATTTGCGATAATGTTAGGTTTACCACCAGACATATATGCCATTGCACTGTTAGTAGTACCTAAGTCTATTCCTATTATTTTACTCATTTTAATATATATAAAAA
>CAZCWY010000026.1:0-7367 GCA_964502535.1 uncultured Candidatus Saccharibacteria bacterium | reverse complement strand
TGCAAAGAATTGTTACAGACTATGTTGGAGAGACAACTACTTCAACAATTAAAATAGAGGATGATAAGGTTAAAGGTAGAGTAATAGGAAAAGAAGGAAGAAATATCCGTGCATTTGAAAAGTTAACGGGTGTAGACGTCATAGTAGATGAGTCACCAAATACAATTGCTCTCTCCTCATTTGATCCACTAAGAAGAGAAATCGCAGCAGTAGCTTTAAGTAAATTGATAGGCGATGGAAGAATACATCCAAGTTCAATAGAAGAAGCTATACGAAAAGCAAAAAACGAAATTTCAATTGAAATTAAAAAGAATGGACAGATTTTAGCAGAAGAGGCAGGATGGCCCGGTATAGATATAGGTCTACTTAAGCTTCTTGGAAAAATGAAATATAGAACAAGTTATGGACAATCATTAATGTCCCATACCATTGAAATGATGAGACTGGGAGAAGTACTTGCAGCAGAGTTACACGCTGATACTGATTTGGTAAAGAGAGCATGTTTACTACATGATATTGGTAAGGTATTAACTCATAAGATTGATAGCCCTCACCACCATATATCAGGACAGGTAGCAAGAAAGTATGGCTTAGATGACAAATTAGTGAATGCAATAGAAGCACATCACCTTGATATTGAACCTCAGTCCGTTGAGGCAGTAATTGTATATCTTGCAGATGCAATATCTGGAGCAAGACCAGGTGCAAGAAAAGATAGTTATGAGCAGTATATTCAAAGAATAGAGGCTTTAGAAAGCGTAGCTAAGGAATTAGGTGGAGATAAGATAGAAGAGGTATTTGCAATAAAAGCAGGAAGAGAGTTAAGAGTAATCGTTAAACCAGCTTTAATTACAGATGACGAGATGACTGTCTTAGCAAAAGACTTAGCAGCTACCATTGAAAAGACTCAAAATTACCCAGGAAATGTAGAAGTTACATTGATTAGAGAGACAAGAGCCATAGAAATTGCAAGATAATTCAAAGAATATTGAAGACTTCTAGTCTTCGGTACTATGGGTTAAAAAGAAAAATAAGAATAGGGAGTGTCAAAAATGACACTTCCTTTTTTCTTAAAAACTTAACAATGTTCAACTTTCCTCTATATTATTATTGAACACATTAAGTTCCATCAAATCCTATGACCTCTTTAAAACGTTGATTCTAAGGCTTTTTGTTAAATATCCTTGCATTCTCAATGTATTCTTTAAAATGTAGTAAATATTTATACAAATTTCTATGAAAAAATTGAACAGTAATAGTCGTGAAAATATTGTAATTAATGAATATTTTAACAAAACTCATCCATACCCTATAGCAAAATCGTTCTTGACGAAGAGTTGGATATATCATATTTTATTGATGTGATACTACAAATCGTGTGATATCAGGATTTGTGGCATCCGCATCTCTTAGAAAGGAGGTATCTTAAAATGGCAACAATGTTAAAAAAAGATTTAGTCGATGGAGTTGCAAAAGTTGCAGGTCTTACAAAAAAGCAAGCAGCTGAAGCAATTGACGGTGTATTTGAATCTATTACAAAATCTCTTAAAGGAGGTGATGCAGTACTCTTAACTGGCTTCGGTAAATTCGATGTCAGACACAGAGACTCAAGACCTGGAATCAATCCAAAAACCTTGGCAAAGATTCAATTACCTGCAAGAACAGTTCCTGTATTTAAAGCTGGAAAAGCTCTAAAAACAGCTGTTAAGTAGTAATTCTGCCGGCATTTCTCTGAAAGATGAGAAAAGGAATTAGCCTGAGTTAATCTCAGGCTTTTCTTTTTAAATACATACTTTGCATGCAACCATATAAATTGGTAGTATATAAAAGTATATTACTTACATATTTACTACTGCTATTGTGAAAAAATTCTTTATCCCAAATAAAGAGAATAAATATAAACCACTTCTATTAAGAAAGTTCGCTTTAGTAATATATACCCTCATTTTACTTTTCGTTAATACCTTCGGAGGATTATTAGGAATACCACAAGCAATGGCTAGTAGTATTTCACCTGCTAATATCATTCAGCTAACTAATCAACAAAGAGTAGCATCAGGACTAAATACACTTACTTCGAATGCGAAACTAACTGCAGCTGCACAAGCTAAAGCTAACAATATGTTTGAATTACAGTATTGGGATCACTACGGACCAACAGGCGAAACTCCTTGGATGTTTATCTCTCAAGCAGGATATACATATGTATATGCAGGAGAAAATTTGGCGAAGGGCTTTAGAACAGCAGAAGGTGTACACGAAGCTTGGATGGCAAGCCCAACACACAAAGAGAATATAATGAGTATTAATTACAAAGAGATAGGGGTTGCAGTAGTAGAAGGAACACTACTTGGAAAAGAAACAATCCTTGTAGTACAAATGTTTGGTAACCAAACAAATCAAATCTTTAAACCAACAACACCAGCACCAACAACACCAGCACCCACACCAGCTAAACCATTAATCCCAGAACCAGGAGAAATAAAATCAATAAAAATTACTAACCCAAAAACTAACGACCTTTTAAATGATGCAAATATAAATATTAAAGGGGAAACAGAAAATGCTAAAGGAGAATACACAGTTGAAATACTCAAAGACCAAGACATAGTAGGAGAAACAAAAAGTAGTACAAAAGAATGGGAATTTGATAAAGGAAGTGACTGGTCAGAGGGAGATCAAGTAATAACAGCAACATTAAAAGGAGAAAATATTAAATCAGAACCAATTACATTTACTATAGATTCGACACCACCAATAATACTTCAAGAAACTATTAAAGTTAAAAGAATAGATGAAAACTTTGAACTAAGTTTCTTTGCACCTAAAGATGCAATAGAATTAAAATTTATAACCGGAAATAAAACATATGATATTGAAATCTCTATTGAACAAACTGTAATACTCAATATCCCAAAAACCGATTTAGGAAATAGATCTTTGATAATGGCATCAGATAAAGCAGGAAATATAACTGAAAAAGATATATCTGAATATTTCCTAGAAGAAGTAAAAGGGGAAGAACATACCTCTTCAATAATATTAGGATTGAAGAATATATTTGGAACAACAGATGGTATTAGTCTATCAATCATAGCCTTCGTATTTATATTACTTACAATACAGGTATATTACTCTTGGAAAAATGGAAAATTAGGAAAAAATATAGGTGATCTATTTACAATTGGAGCCTGGTGGTTAATAGTATTGGTTGGTGTATTTAAAGGCTTTGGAGGATTAATAAATTAATAACTGCCTAAAAATTGAAAAAAAGAGTTGAGATAAAAAATGAATTACTTTATCTATTACTAATACTTTTAGTATCTACATATTTTGCATATTCTACGCATACACCAAATCCAACATATATGCTAAGTGGGGTATTAGGGATACTTCTAATTCTAACCTGGTTTATCAGAGCATTTGCTCTATACTCAGGAAGAAAAATATCTCAATATAGTGAAGTAATCCAAAGGATATCAATAAAGGAAAGGTTCTTTACTAATTTTGTATTACCAATTCTCTTTTACACATCCCTCCTTTTCTACATCTATTACAATACTAGTTTCCTAATGGATATGGTCTTAATTGCGATATCATTACTCTTACTCTTAGTCCTCTTTATTAATGTAAAAAGTTCATTTAAAAAGGTTTACAGTATTGAAGGACAAACAAGAGCTGTATTTGATTTCATTTGTATAGCCTCTTTCTATATGATACTCAGTGTAGTAATTAGATTAACCTTCTCTATATGGATTACTGTTTTGTTAATTTCAATCCTCTCTTTAATATTCCTCTGGTCTGATATTAAGATACATAGAAAAGAGAGTATATCTGCATTTACAATATCTTTAATATCCTCTCTCTTTATAGCAATGACATCCTGTATATTTCTAAATACAAACATATTTGTTGTACCAGCAATAGGGACTCTTGCCTTCTATCTAATCCTCTCTTTATGGAATATTAGATTTCTAGGTAAAATGAAACTAGTAGAATACTTACCCCCGTTCATATACTCGATTCTTGCATTAATTTTAATCTTAAACATATGAAAAAAGACATTGTACTAAAAGTAGGAGGATCAATACTCTACGACCATCTATTAAATATTAATTTTGAACTCTTTAAAAAAGTAAAAGAGTGGTATGAAGAGAACAAAAGTGAATATGATCATATTGTGTTGGTTGTTGGAGGAGGAGGCCTATCAAGAAATATGGAAACTAAAGTATCAGAATCAATTAAAGATCCGAAGGGGATACATAATATTGCAATGTCAGTAACCCAAACGAATGCAACCATACTAGCATCATATCTTGAGGATAAAGATATTTTTGTACCCAAGACATTAGGAGATTCATATGAATTTTTAAATATCAGTGCAAAAGGATATATGGTTAGTGGTGGTCTTAAAGTTGGGTGGAGTACAGATATGGATGCAGCAGTATTTGCCGATACTCTCGGTATGGATAGGGTGTATAAAGTTTCAGATATTGATTACATATATGATAAAGATCCTAAGGAATTTTTTGAAGCGAAACCCATTAGAGATATGACATGGAAAGAGTACTTTAAAATGTTTTCAATATTACCAAATGAAAGTCATATTCCTAACTCGCATATGCCAGTTGATGCAAAATGCTCAATATTTTGTGATAAGAAAAATATATCTTTTAATGTAAGTGGAGGAAAATTACTGTATGGTAAATATACACTTAAGGGAGTATTGAAAAAAGGTACATTTCTTCATAGCTAAACTACTCAACATCAACAACCTTACATTCCATTTTCCCAGAAGGAGTATCAATAGTTACCTTACCACCCTTTTTCATTCCTAAAAGAGAACTTCCAAAAGGAGATTTGTATGATATTTTTCCTTCCAAAGGATTAGTTTCATCCTCACCCACTATTTGATATTTTCTAACTATTCCACCCTTACACTCAATACTTACATGAGAACCTAATTCAACAGTAGAACTCTTCTTCTTTTGAACAATAACGGCATTCTCCAACATCTTCCTAATATCAAGAATCCTTTCTTCATTACTTTGGAAATCATCAACAGCCATTGTATATCCATCATTCTCTTTTAAGTCCCCTTGGCTTCTCATTTGATTAAGAGTTTCTTGATACTTCTTCCTAAGTTCTCCCTCTCTTTGTTCTAACTCTTTTTTCAGTTTTAGATGTCCCTCTTTTGTTAATAGTACTTGAGATCTATCACTTTTCATATTTAGGGAATACAAAATTATATCGTGCAATAATATATAGATTTAAAACAGTTGTCAATAAGAGACTATCTGTTTATCAATCACCCCTTTTATGATAAAATTACTCCGTTATGCCGCTATCGTCTAACGGTTAGGACGCATGATTCTCAATCATGCAATCAGGGTTCGATCCCCTGTAGCGGTACCAATTTACTATGATACATTTTGATATAATTACAATCTTTCCAGAAGTAATATCTGCATATACAAATAGCAGTATTGTAAAACGTGCTCAAGAAAAAGGATTGATTAAAATAGATATACATAATCTTAGAGATTGGGCTTTAGATAAGCATAAAAGTGTAGATGATACCCCATATGGAGGAGGACCAGGAATGGTAATGAAAGTAGAACCAATATATAACTGTTTAAAAGAATTAAAGAAAGAAAACAGTATTGTAATATTAACATCCCCTAAAGGAGAGAAATTAGTACAAAGTAAATTACAAGAGCTATCAGAAAAGAAAGATTCTCATTACATAATACTGTGTGGACACTATGAAGGATTTGATCAAAGAGTACATGATAATTTAGTAGATTGGGAATTCTCAATAGGAGAGTATGTACTATCGGGAGGAGAGTTACCTGCATTAGTATTAGTTGATGGTATTACCAGACTAATCTCAGGGGTATTGGGTAATGAAGAGTCACTACTCTGCGAAACCTTTAATACAGACACTCCAGACTATCCTACATATACCAAACCAGAGATATTTAATAACTGGAAAGTACCAGACACATTACTAAGTGGTAATCACAAAGAAATTAAGAAATGGAGAGAGAAAATGTCAAAATGAGTAAATAGTTCCACCTTGTTAAATATCGACAAATGAAATAGAATATTAATATACGTTTGAATGTTAGATACATTACTTTATTCCCAACGACCATGTTTCAACTAAAGAAAGAAAAATACAAAATAACTAAAGAAAAAGAAAAAGATTTAATTAAGGAGTTAAAACAACTCCAAGAGAAAGATCTTGTAGATGTTGCTAATAGATTAGAAGAATCTAGAAGAGAAGACTCCGATGAAGATGATGCAAATTTAGGTATAATTGCATCTGAAAAAGAATCTATAAATAAAAGAATTAAAGAGATTAGTCAAATACTTGATAACTATGAACTACTAGAAGAAGGTGATAAATGTGAGCCTACCAAAATAAAATTAGGTTCTACAATCAAGGTTAAAGAAAGAGACAAGATTTTAGAATTTAAACTAGTATCATCTTTGGAAGCAGACCCACTTAAAAACTATATATCAGAGGATTCTCCAATAGGAAAGAAATTACTTAAAGCTAAGTTAGGAGATACCATTACTGTAATAGTAAGGGCAAATATAATTAGATATAAGATATTAGAAGTCTGTTAATTAATAACAGAATCTAAATCTTCAATCTTAACTCTCTTCTGTTCCATAGTGTCCCTATCTCTTACTGTAACAGTATCATTTTCTAATGATTCATAATCAACTGTAATACAGAATGGAGTTCCTATTTCATCTTGATATCTATACCTCTTACCAATATTACCTCTATCATCCCATACAACTTTATTGTTAGGGGATAACATAGTAAATATATCTCTAGCTTTCTTAACAATCTCTTCCTTGTTATTTACTAAAGGAAATATTGCAACCTTGTAAGCAGCAATATCTTTGTTAACCCTTAGTACTGTTCTAATATTTCCATTACCTAAATCTTCCTCCTCATATGCATCAAGTAGGACAAAGAAAAGGGTTCTATCTACACCACCAGAAGTTTCAACAATCCAAGGTGTATATTTTTCATTAGACTTAGGATCTGTATATGAAAGGTCTTTACCAGAGAATTTGCTATGTTGTGTTAAATCATAATCCCCTCTCCAATGAATACCCTCATTTTCTGACCAACCCCAATCTGTTTTGTATTCAATATCAAAAGCCTTCTTAGCATAGAATACTAATTTGTCTTTAGGATGTTCAAAGAATCTTAAATTCTCTGTCTTCCTATACAAAGATTGATAGAATTTCATCCTCTCTTCTTTCCAATATTCAAACCATTTATCCATATCATTTGGATGTACAAAGAATTGTAAATCCCACTGTTCAAACTCTCTAGTTCT
>CAZCWY010000025.1:0-8869 GCA_964502535.1 uncultured Candidatus Saccharibacteria bacterium | reverse complement strand
TAGTTGTACCCTAAGAATCTCTCTTACCTCAAGTATGGAGTACTTCGTAAGAGTAGGTGACATTACCTTAAACTATAGTCGCTCACTTTAATAGATATGAGTAAAAGTAAAAGATTAAAAAAAATATTACTCTGTGGAGTGTACCTCCTCCTTTCTATTCTTTGTATTGGAGTAATATATACCTTAATTTCTCTTTCTAGTAAGAAAGAAAATGATAGTATTGTTAGGGCTTCAGAAGGTTCTGAAAACTTTACAAATATTAATCCTAATTTTGTAGTTGATTTTGTAGATGGTAAATATGTTAGATTTGAAACAGTATCCTCATATATTAATATTGAGAAAAACAGAAAGCCAAATATATGGGAGAAGATTAGATATATACTGGGAATTAAACAAGAGAGAAAGGGAATAGAGATATCGTTAATAGGGGCTTCGTATGACGAAAAGGTGTTGGGTATAGTTGAAACTACTTTAACCATTAATGAAGAAATTAAAAAAGGTTTTGAGTTAACTCAGATGGGAAGAGAGATAGGGGGTGATGAAAAAGAAGCTGTATCTAAAGATACCGTTATTGCTAAAGAGGTATACAAAGGGGTAGATATAGAGTATCAGGTGATTGAAGGCAAGGGCCTTAAGGAAGAGATTGTATTAAATGAGTTAGTTGAGTATTCGTCTCCCTGTAGTGGCAATGAGTGTGTATTACCAGTAAACAGATTTGTATTTGAGATTAAACTTGATGAGGGTTTAATCTTAAAGAGAAGTATAGATGGAGGTGGTAAATATGCTAATGGTTTTACATACTTGTCTGATGAAAAAGGTAATTACTTTGCTCACTTTTTACCAGAGTATGCAGTAGATAGTGTTGGTGTTAAAACTAGTAATGTTGTTTCTAATATATCGAAAACCGATAGTGGTAATATCGTGTACGAAATAATATTAGACCCAGAGTGGTTACTTAGTAATGATAGAGTGTTTCCAATTAGAATAGACCCTAGTATTGTCCATGATAGCCAGGTGCTTTTCGATGAAGGGGAGTATGAAAGAGTAACTACTGATCAATTGCAAACTATTAAATTAAATAGTGATTCCATCTCTGGAACATATACCTCTAGTATTTTACAGTTAGAAGAAAACGGGGTGTTAAATGCAATAGGGTGGCAGGGTTACGCTCAAGCATCCCAAAGTATTGAAGAACCTTTTTCAAGAATGGATTTAGTATATGAAGAAAATTTTAATTCACAAATATCTGAAAAAGTGAAATATGGAGGGGGTTCTTTGTATTTAGGTATTGATGAAAACAAAAGATTGGAGATTAATTCTACTGCAAAAGAGAATATTACAATGGAGTTTTGGTCAAACAAAAGATATCTTTCCAATTCCCAAGAAGTATTTACATCCAATTTAGGTGGTTTAAAGATAATTGAAAATAAGTATATATTTGAGGATATTAATGGTACTCAATATATTACAGAAATACCTGTTAGATATAACAGGTGGCAATATATATCATTAGTATTTAGTATCTCTACCTCTTCTGTTTCAATATATATTGACGAGTCTGAGTATAAAGGGGACGTTGTGTATAGTCCAGAGAATTTACTTGAATACATTGATTTTAAGGGTAGTGGATATATTGATACTGTAAGAGTATATGAAAGATTACTGGCTAAAAATGAGTTACTCGGTAATTCCTCATTTGGAGATATATCAATGCAGTATATGAGTAGTTCTGATGGTATATCTTGGGAGGAGTGGGTAAGCAAGGTAGAATATATTCCTCAACCCATAGAAGAAGAGGGGTATTTACATATGCAAACTACCCAGGAGAACCTTAGTAGTTTTGAAATACTCTCTTTTGAATATCTTTCAGATACCGACCAAGAAGTGATATTAGGAAGTAGCAAATTTGAAAATGGGGATATTGATGAAACAACTGTATATTTAAATCCTCTTGTGAGTAGTTTAGATACACCAAAAGAGGTTAAATATTTGGATATGAGGTTTGTTCCTCAATCAGTAGAGAGTAGCTGTTTACTAAGCTTGCAGGGCATTGAGATTCACTCCCTAGATAGTAGTAAGGTTGATGTAGTAATTAATGGGGTAAGTAATGTAATAGAGGATATGTATTTACTTAATACTCCAAACTATCTTTCCCTTTCCTTTAAACAAGATAGTACGGATATATATGTAAATGGAAATAGATTGAGTATTTCCGAGATATTGCCCCTTTCTATTTCTACATATGGTATTGGAGATGGGTGCTTAGATGACATCTCTTCGTTTACAGGCGAAATTACTAATGTTAGAGTATCTGATTTAGAAAAATCACAAGAGCAGATTTTTCGATTCCATGGTTTAGAAAATAGAAAATATGTATTAAAACCTCAATTTAAAGCCAATTTACAAAACGATACTCAATTACAATCTTTGGATGATCTGTCATTTTCGATTAATCAAATGCCTTTTGGTGCATCTAATTACATTGTAAGTCTAAATAAAGGGGATATGATTGTAATATCTCAAGATGAGTTTCAAGCACAGGGAATGGTAAAAGAGTTAGATAGAGAAACGGGTTTAGTAGTCTTAAGTAATTGGGAGCAAGAAAGTACAATTCCTTCCGGTGGTTTTACATCTTCTGCGAAAGTTGGGAAATGGGAGAGTATATATATATCTTCTAAGGATTTCTTAAATACGGCTATCGTTGGAAATGAGATATATCTTAAATACGAAGGAGATAAAGCTATTAGAGATATTAAATTTCTCTCAGGCTTTAAGTCAGGCGAAAGTATCTCATCTGTATTTAGTGGTACTCCATATATTAAGTATAGATTGATATTTGTGAGTAGTATTTATGACTTCTCTCCATACATATCTACTGTAAATATTGACTATGAAACTTCAGCTCCTTCAATGGATCAGATCATGAGACATGGACAGTGGTTTAATGAGGAAGGTAAACAGCCTTTCTGGTGGAGTAAATAATTTATTAAGATATTCAAAATATGGGAGTTAAAGATTCTTTAGGAGAGAATAAAAAGTTCTTACTATTAGTTTTATTACTGGCTGCTGTATGTGTATTAGTAATATATTCTCTTAATTCTGACTTCTCTAATGGTCTTTTAGGACCAAAGAAACAGACATATACATCTCCAACTGAAGTATTGAATTCTGAATTTAAGTATTCCATTGTAATTACAACTACATATGGGAATATCTCTATTGATCTATACGAGGATTTAGCTCCTAAAAATGTTAATAGTTTATTGTTTTTAATAGGGGAGAGATACTATGAAGGACTTACCTTTCATCAGGTTATTAAAGATTTTAAGATTCAGGGAGGTGATAGTAAGGGTGATGGTACTGGGAATCCTGGATATACTGTAATAAAAGAGAACCTTATGGATTTTAAAGACTATGATTTAGGTATGGCTAATGCATCACAATTTTTCATAGTATTACCTAATTCAAATAAAAAAAGTTTTAATGGAGAGTACACTGTAGTGGGAAAAGTTACAGAGGGTTTTGCTGTAGTTGATTCAATACAAAAAGTTGAGATCGATAAAAACTATAAGCCAATTAATGATGTGATAATTAAGAATATATTAATCCAAGAGAATTAATACTACAGGGTTGTATTCTTAACAAATATTTAATTCTTTCCATATACAATTTGTTGTATGGAGGGTAAGGTTAAAACAAAAAATATCTTTGTTCTTTTTTTCTTCTACTTTTTAGGTTTTGTATCTCATATATTAATATTCAATTGGCAAAAGATTGATATATATGAATTAATTACAAAGATTAATAAAGACACAGTTATTGAAGAGATCTCTTTTGAAGAGAAAGAGGAGTGTCAAATATGTGAAGAGTGTACTAGGGAAGATGAAATTTCAGATCTCTGTCCTGTATTAGTTGATATTGGTGGAGCAGTTAGTACTCCGGGTGTTTACTGTTTTGAAAAGGGCTCTTCAGTAATTGATGCTGTTAAAAAGGCTAATGGTTTTACTTCTGATGCTGGTTTTAAATATGTATCAATGAAAATGAATTTAGCTACAGTAATGATAGATAATTCAAAGATATATATACCATTTGAGATAGACTATGATTGTAATTTACTTACTTTTAATTTACCTAAACAGGTTGTAGATATTACAATACCGCCAACAGAAGGGGAGAATGAACAAGAGAGTGAAAATGAGCAGGAAGGGTGTATAAGTATAAATAGTGGAACACAAGTTCAACTTGAGACTCTAGATGGTGTAGGGCCCTCTACTGCTATTAAGATTATTGAGGGTAGACCATATGCAATATTAGAAGATTTGTTAAATGTAAGTGGTATAGGGGAAGCCACATTTAATAAATTTAAGGACAGTATATGTCTTTAAAGGATTTTAAGAAGAGAGTATGTGCCCTTTTACTGTTTTTCATTGATTACAAGGTATTAATACTCTGTTTTACAATTTTAGTGTTGATGATTTCTACCTCCAGATTACTTGAGGAGCTCTTTTTTGAAAATATGAATTTCTCTTTTGGGATAGTTTTGAGGAAATTGTATCCGGTACTCATCTTTGAGTTGATCGTCTATGTTTCATATAGGTTCTTTTGCCATGTTCACATTTCTAATACTATTCTTAAAACCTTTGTAATATCTATATTTCTTTGCTTACCCTTCTTAATGACTAAAATCCAATCCATAAGCAAAAAATTGCAAAAAGTCTCTAGTTTCACGGGTCAAAATGTATCAGTTTCGGGTGTTATCCTATCTCAAGAGAAAGAAAACACTTTTCTGTTTTCTTCGAAGAGTAACTCTTTGGGTAACTCGATTGCTCGTTTTAGAACTAGACCTGTTTTACATGTGGGTCAGAGGTGTCAATTAATTGGAAAAGTCGTGCAACCAAAGAGTTTTGAAGATTTTGATTACAGAAAGTATCTTTTTAGAAAAGATATATATTCCATAATCGAAGTAGAAAAGTACGAATGTATGAATGGTGGAAATCAATTTTTGGAATTTAGATATACATTAGAAAGAGTCGTAGAAAGAGCACTCCCTGAACCCGAGGCATCACTATTGATAGGGATAATGTTTGGAAGTAAGAGATTATTTAGGGAAGATTTTAATACTGCTTTAAGTAGTAGTGGAGTTTCCCATATTATTGCAGCATCTGGATACAATGTTGCACTAATTGCTTCAGGAGTTGATGTATTAACCAAAAGAAGCAGTAGTAAGGGATCTGTTTTACTAAAGATTTTATGTATATGGGGTTTCTCAATATTTTCAGGTTTGTCTTCTTCTTTAGTTAGGGCTGCCACAATGACAACCTTTTCTTTGTTGGCATTACTATTTGGTAGAGAGAGTAA
Source organism: uncultured Candidatus Saccharibacteria bacterium (assembly GCA_964502535.1). Lineage (GTDB taxonomy): Bacteria > Patescibacteriota > Dojkabacteria > SC72 > SC72 > UBA2259. The sequence goes on along the minus strand of CAZCWY010000025.1, from coordinate 3,511 downwards.
TACAGGAGCCACTTTAATTCTTTGTATTACTGTATTAATGCTATTAAATCCTTTCTTAATACACGATGTTGGTTTTCTTTTTTCGTTTGCTTCTGTAGTAGGACTAATCTTTTTTCCTAAGTGTTTCGAAAGTATTAAAGCAAAATATGTAAAAGAGAGTGTACTACCTACATTAACATGTATGCTTTTTACTTTACCGATATCAGTAATGTTTTTTAAGAAGTTTTCGGCTATATCTTTGGTATCAAATATTATAGCGGTACCTATAATCAGTAGCAGTATATATTGGGGGTTAATAGGGACTATTGTAAATTTGTTTATATCTTTTCAATATATTTTTCTCATTCCATATATTCAGTTAAGTATATTTAAATATTTTGTATTGATATCCTCTAATGTAAAAATGGCAACTGTATCTATTAATGGAAATGCAGTTGGTGGTGTGATGTATTCAATACTTCTTCTTGTTTGTTTAATTAGGTATCCAATTGATTCAAACAACTATTATTTACTTAAAGCAAAGAAAATATGAAATTAATATTTAATATTTTCCTCTGGTTTTGTTTATTACTGATATATCTTTACTTCCTTACGCCAAAGAATACAGTAGTTATTTTAAATGTTGGTCAGGGCGACGCTATCTTAATTCAAGAAGGGGACATTCAGGTATTAATAGATGGAGGTCCAGACGGCTCAATTCTATATGAATTACCTAAGTTTATGCCTGTATATGATAGAAGAATTGAGTATGTTGTAATTACTCATCCTCATGATGATCATATATTAGGGATATTGGATGTGATAAATAGATATGAGGTCGGAGAGATTTTGTACTATCCTGTATGTTTTGAAAATGAAAACTATGAGTTTTTAATACAGAATTTTCCTAATATTAGAACAGTTGGAAGAGGGGATACTATGAGGTTAGAGTCTTTTGATATAAATATATTATGGCCCATATTAAATAAGGATGAGCAAGGTTGTATAGAGTCTTTTAATGGCAATATAAACGACGATTCTTTAATATTAGATTTTGAGTATTTAAATAAGAAATTTCTCCTTATGGGAGATATTGAAACTCCAGTTGAAAATATTCTTCTAAAAGATCATCTGATTTCGAATGAGTATAATTTTTTAAAAGCAGGTCATCACTGTTCCAAATCATCAAGTAGTGAAACATTCATAAATATGGTCTCTCCTAATGTGTCGGTATGTAGTGTCGGGATAGAGAACTCTTTTGGGCATCCAAGTAGTGAAACACTAGATACATTTTCTAGATTAGGTGTTCAATATATACTAACCTCTGTGGACGGAAGTATACAGATAAAGTAGGTAGTATGTGGTAAAATAGAGTGTAGTTAGTACTTGTAGCTCAATTGGATAGAGCATTGGTTTGCGGAACCAAAGGTTGACAGTTCGATTCTGTCCAAGTACATATTGTATCCTTTAAATAGGGTATAATCTAATGAAGCACTCGTAGCTCAATTGGATAGAGCATCGGTCTTCGGAACCGAATGTTGAGGGTTCGACTCCTTCCGAGTGCATTTTAATGTATACTTTGTAATATATGGATATTAAAGAGAAAGTCTTGCAAAATCTTAAAGAAGTAAGTAACAGCCTAGGTTTTAACATTGATGAAATTAAAGTAGAGACACCTTCAGATTTTACTCATGGGGATTTAACATCAAATATTGCTATGCAGATATCTAAAAGTGTAGGTAGAAACCCAATGGATATTGCAAATGAAATAGTTTCTTCTTTTTCTAAAGATGAGAATATTGAAAAAATAGAGGTAATTAAACCAGGATTTATAAATTTCTTTTTTTCAGAAAAATATCTTTTAAGTGTGCTAAATGAAGTTAATTCTAACACTGAGTATTTTAAATTAGATGTATTAACTGGAAAGAAATACATTATTGAATATACAGATCCTAATCCTTTTAAGATTTTTCATATTGGCCATCTATATACAAACATAGTGGGAGAGTCCTTTGCAAGGCTTGTAGAGGCTTTAGGAGCCTCAGTTGTTAGAGCAAACTACCAAGGTGATGTTGGTTTACATGTTGCTAAAACAATATGGGGATTACTAAAGATGTTTGAAAGTGATTCGATATCTTTTGAGGAGTTACGAAAGAGAGATTTAGTTGATAGGGTAAGGTATTTAGGAGAGGCATATATGTTAGGTTTTAATATGTATGATGATCAGAAAGATGAATTAGCAATTAAGGATATTAAGGAATTGAATTACTATCTCTTTTCTTTACATATACCATCTTTAGAGAGAAAAGAGTATTTTAACAAATATGAACAATTAAATATTAAGGATATATATTTTGATGGAAAAGATTGGTGTTTAGAGTATTTTGAAAGAATATATGCAAGAACTGGTACTAAGTTTGATAAATACTATTTAGAGAGCGAAATGGGAGAAAAAGGATTAAACATTGTTAAAGAGAATATGGTTGGCAAGGGTAAGGGCATATTTAAAGAGAGCGAGGGTTCTGTAATATATGAAGGAGATCCTAACAAGGGATTGCATACTAGGGTGTTTATTAATAGCGAAGGATTGCCCACATATGAAGCCAAAGAGATTGCACTAGCCTTAAAAAAATTTGAAGATATTAATTTTGATGAATCTGTGATTATCACTGCCAACGAACAAACTCCATATTTTAAAGTGGTTTTCGATGCACTCTCGCAACTAAGCCCAGAGATTGCTAAAAAGTATTTACACTTTGATCATGGTATGGTTAAACTTCCAAATGCGGAGAAGATGTCAAGTAGGAAAGGAAAAATTATCGAAGGTGAATGGCTACTAAATGAGACCAAAGCTACAGTAGAAAAATCAATGATTGAAAGTGGGAGATGGGTTGGTCAAGATATTACCCAAGTTAGTGATAGTATTGGAATGTCTGCAATCAAATACTCTTTCCTTAAAGTTTCTGTTGGGAAAGATGTAATATTCGATTTCAGTAAAGCTACTAGTTTTGATGGTGATACGGGTCCATACCTTTTGTATGTGTATGCAAGATGTAATTCTATTCTTTCTGAATCAGAGAATAGTAATGGGAATTTAGCACCCGAAGAGTTGGATGCCTACAGTAAAGAACTTTTAAGGTCAATTAGCAGATACAAGGGGACGTTGCTATCTTCTGCCTTAAGTTATAGTCCCAACACACTTTGTTCCTACCTGTTTGATTTGGGTAAAACTTTTAACGCTTTCTATCAGAATGTAAAAGTATTAAATAGTGATAACTCTGCCTTTTTACTTAATCTTGTTTCAGTTACAAGTAAAGTAATGAAACATGGATTAAATGTATTAGGAATTAATATTGTTGAAAGGATGTAATATGAAGAAATTTTTAGAAAATTACTGGTTATTTATCCTATCTATTATATATATTATTCTCCCTGTTGATTTAATCCCCGATATAATACCCTTTTTAGGGGGTCTAGATGATTCTGCCCTTGTAATATTGGGACTAATTAAACAGTATCTAGATTACAAAAA
>CAZCWY010000024.1:6377-8915 GCA_964502535.1 uncultured Candidatus Saccharibacteria bacterium | reverse complement strand
TATGAATAAATGCACTCTACTGCTTTTTCTACTGCTTCATCTCTATCTGATGGAAGATCTTTAAGATAGTAACCTTTTATTCCTCTAAGTAGTGAATTTTGTCTGATTCTAACTATATTATTCCCAACTTCCCATATAGGGATATTTAATCTGTGTCTTGATAGACTTTGAGAAGTTTTTCCACTTTGAGAAAGAATAATGATACCCTTAATATTTAGTTGTGAAGTAATATCAAATATATATTTGCAAATTACATCGGTATCTATACTAGCTTGAGTAAGACCCTCTACTTTCTGGGGTTTAAGTACATCCTCTACCTTTAGAGCAATATTATTCATTATTCTCACACTCTCTACGGGGTACTTTCCCGTTGAAGTTTCAGCTGAAAGCATTACAGCATCACAACCATCCATAATGGCGTTTGCAACATCACTTACCTCTGCTCTTGTAGGTCTAAGATTTTCTTTCATGGATTCTAGCATTTGAGTTGCAACTATTACGGGTTTCCCTACACTTCTACATTTATATATCATCTGTTTCTGAACAATTGGAACCTCTTCTATGGGAATTTCTACTCCCATGTCTCCTCTTGCTACCATTATTCCATCTACAAAATTCAGAATTTGATCAAAATTATCTATCCCCTCCCTATCCTCAATCTTTGCAATCAATTTTGTTTCAGTATTACCCATAATCTCTCTTACATTAGCTACATCATTAATGTTTCTAATAAAGGAAGCAGATATAAAATCAAACCCATTATTTACCCCAAACTTAATATCATCGATATCTTTTTGATCCAACTTCTGGAATTGTAAATGAACATTAGGAATATTTACAGTCTTTCGAGTTTTTAACACTCCACCTTGTATAATCTTACAGGAAATCTCTTCATCCTTTATATCTATAACCTCTAAAGAAATACTTCCATCATCAAGAAGTATGGTAGCACCTCTAATGAGATCTTCATGTAAGGTAGGATATGTTATAGCAATGTATTTATCTGATAAAGATTGGTTATTTAAAGATTGTTCTGGAACAATAGTGATAAACTCTCCATTATTAAGTACTCTTTCATTCTCAAAACCAGTTACTCTAATCTTATGTCCTTTTGTATCAAGCATTAAAGCAACACGAGGAGAGATACTTCTAATACTTTTGGATACTCTTGTGAGTTCATCAAAATCTGCAAAGGAAGCATTAATTCTTGCAACATCCATACCATTAGTAATCATATCTCTTAATACAGTCTCATCCCAAGAGGAAGGGCCTATTGTTGCAACTATTTTTGTTTTAGAGTAATTACCCATATATTTAATATACATTAATATTTAAGTCTACAACAACCCTTTTGTTATCCTATATTATTTACATTTGCAAAGATATATTATGTATAGGTAAAATAAAAATACTGATATATTAAGTACATTATTATGAAAAAATTTTTTAGACTACTTATTCAATATATGTTAGCTACATATTTTGTAGTTACAATATTTAAAGGTGTACAGATACCAACAAATTCAATATATTTAATTGCCACTTTAATTGGTGTTTCATTCTCTGCTTTCTTTTCAACCATAATTATAAATTTTCTTACCATTAGAGAGAATTTTATAACAAGTTTGTTAATGACTACTCTATTAACTTTCGGAACTTTCTATATTCTTCAAGAGTTTATGCCAGGCTTTAATATCTCAAATTATTCTTTCGAAGGAATAATTAGTGGAAAAATTGTAATACAATCCTTTGAAGTAACTCCTGTTATATCCATGGTTATCTTAGGATTTGCTTTTTCGTTTATTGCTTCAATGATAAAGGCTTTTGAGAAAAACTCATAATATTGTATAATCAAGACTATGAATTCAAATATACAAAATATTCTTCTTTACGCACAAATAGGTATTTGTGTATTAGTGATTGTATCTATACTTTTACAAAATAGAGCAGAAGGACTAGGTAAAATGTTTGGTGGAGGTGGAGAGGTTTTTAGAACTAAAAGAGGTTTAGAGAAATTCCTTTACTATTTCACTATTGCTTTGGTCATACTTCTGGTTGTAATTTCGTTACTTATATATAAGTACACGGCTTAAAAAGCATAATGTCAGAATCAGATGTGAATGAAAATATAATTAAGAAGTCTATGAAAGAGGCCTTTCAATCTATTAGGCCTTCTAGAAATATTATCAATGTAAGTCAAAAGAAAAAAAGAATCACTCTAAGAGAATGGCTTTGGGATTATCCATCAAATTTTGGAAAATTATTTAAAAATACAGCACCCCTCAGTTTTATTGTTATCTTTTCTTTGATTGGTTTCTTCCTATTCCTTTTCTTAACAAGTTCTACCTTTGCAAATGTTATTACGAAGGAAAAGGAAGACATATATGTTGAAGGAAGTGTTGGTGCGATTTCTTCATTTAATCCTTTGTTTACTTCTCAAAGTACTGTAGATGCGGATATTAGGGAATTAGTATTTGAAAAATTTATCTCTATTACTCAAGATGGAAAACCTCAGAAAGAAATTGCTCAAGAATGGAG
>CAZCWY010000024.1:0-6277 GCA_964502535.1 uncultured Candidatus Saccharibacteria bacterium | reverse complement strand
GCAAAGAATCCTCTTGGTTCTGGACCTTATCAAATATATCGTTCTGAGCCAAATGTTGTATATTTAAAAGCTTCTGATTTCTATCAGAAAAAACCTAAGATAGATACCTTCATATATCGACTTTACTCAAATCATGAGGCTTTAGAGGCGGCTTTTAGAAATGGGATTTTAGATGCAATGGGTTCTGTTGATGAGTTTAGTATTTCATATTCAAAAGAGTATTCCGGTTTTAAAGAGTACTCAGTAATATTAAATTCCAGATTGAGGATGATATTTTTCAATACTAGAAAAGAAAGATTAGAGAACAAAGATGCTCGTATTGCACTCAACTATATAACAAACAAACAACTATTAATGGAGAGAGCCAATATCTCTGGTGAGATAGCTTACGGTCCAATACCGTCCACCTCTTGGGCATATAGTGAAAAAGATATACTAAAATATGAATATCAACCAGAAAAAGCTTTAGAGATATTTAATAGACTCGGTTATACAAAATCAGAAGAGGGTGGATATTTTCAGACTGAAGATAAAAAGATATTAAGTTTCACTCTTAGCTATTTTGATAATCCATTAAATCAGAGAATTGCCACTACTTTACAATTACTTTGGAAAGATGAGGGTGTAGTATTAAATCTTGAGGCTCTCTCATATACTCAATTAACTCAAGAAATATTAGCAACAAGAGATTTTGAACTTCTTATGTATGAAGTAGAGACGACTATTGACCCTGATCAATATAATCTTTGGCATTCACTTAAAACAAACTATCCTGATTTAAACCTATCAGGATATACTTATGAAAGAGTTGATATTCTACTGGAGGAAGCTAGACAGAGTCAGAAAATTGAGAAAAGAGTTTCAAATTATGCCCTATTTCAGAAATATTTAACCCAAGATGCTCCTGTAATCTTCATATATCATCCTCAATATTCCTATGTAGTTAAAAGTAATATTACAATCTCGGATATAAGCAATATTTTATATCCATATCAAAGATTCCAAAATATCGCTACTTGGGAAAAGTAATTGCCAGAAGGGGGAGTTGAACCCCCACCCTCTTAACGAAGACTACGTTCTGAACGTAGCGTGTCTGCCATTCCACCATTCCGGCTATATGTGATTTTATCACAATATGCCAAAATATTAATTAATCTTTGGAGGTTAAGGATATCTTTACTTTCTTCTTCTTTTTATTCTCAACACCCTTTTCATTATCGGGGTCAATCATTTTAAACTTTTTTAAGAATACATCCTTGTTAATAATACTTTCTTGTTTCTGAGGTTCCTCAACAGTAGTGATTGGTGCTTTTATTTCTTCACAACTTTTCTCACCAAAGATCTCTCTTAATGTTTTAGCCTCTTGTTTCTTTTCAGTCTTTTTTATTAACTTCTCTACTTCCTTATTTTTCTTTTCAGATTTTGAATTATATATTACATTTCTTAAAACACCTCCCAAAATAACACCGATTAATAGAGTGCTGAGAATTAGAAATATTAAATCCCTATTCTTACTTAAGACATCAGAAATGTTCTTGCTGTTAATACTTTTAAATGAAAATGAAATATCATCATTAGTTGCATTCTTTGAGTCCAGATTAGTTTTAATCTCTCCTACAGTAAATGTTGTTGGTGAAGAAAGGTTGCTTGCAAAGCCATATTTTCTTGTTAATGCAGTAAAAGTATATATTCCATCTAAAAATTCTTGCTCTGATTGAATATTCACTGACCATTTTCCTTCTGCATCAGTTTGGGTTGTTCCAGTTGAATGATATGCATTTGCTGATAGAAGATATATTACATCTGAATTTGCAAGTGCAGTACCAGACACAGTAATGGAGTCTGTCGCAACTTGTGGAGTATTAACAATTGGGGTTCTTGGAATGACGATTAGTTCATACTCAAGAATTTTAACAGTATCACTATTATCATTGAATCTAAAACGAACATCATGTTTACCTATACTTAACGCAGGTAATGTATATGGACTATTAATCTTGTTAAACCCCTTCTCATCTAAATCTATCTCCACACCACTACTATTAGGAGAGGGGTCTTTAAATGTAATAATGTAGCTTGGGTTATCTGTGTATTTTGGTAAAACAAATCCCAAAAGGTTGGCAATCTCTTGTGTTCTTTGTTCCTCTTGTTCATTTAGTAACTCAATCTCTGAAGCTTTAACCTCAGATAGAGGAGTATCCTGTTGTGCATATACAGAAAGAGAAAGAAAACAGCAAAGAAATATTGATAGTAAAATCTTAAGCATATTAATATTCTAAGAATTAAAAATCACTATATATATTCTATACAGAAATATGAAAAGAATCTAGTCTGATAATTTGTCAGTAAAGAGAATACCTTCTAGATGGTCATACTCATGTTGTATCTCTCTCGCTTCTTGATTTCTATATACAACTTTTTGAATTTTACCATTTCTATCTAAATATTTTACCTTTATCTTTTTATATCTACTTACTCTACCCTCTTTAGTTGGAACACTTAAACAACCCTCAATATCAAGAACTTTTTCATCATTAAATATTTTAATCTCTGGATTAATCATTATCTCAAATTTTCCATCGTTCTCTTTTAATATACAAAACACTCTCTTATCAACTCCTACTTGTATTGCTGCTAAACCTGCAGCAGAGTAACCCTCTGGTGTTTTTACTTTTTGAGCAGTAAGTATTAAGTCATCTAAAAACAGCTGGAAATCTTTACTCAAGATTTCATCTTTAGACACTTCTTTAGAGATTTTTCTTAAAAATTCTTCCTCTCTTTTATCTTCAATTGTAAATATTTTTAAAACCTTAGCCATATCAAAATTATATCATACCTATATGAAATGCTTGAAACTTAATTTGATGAATATATTGTTAATCTTTTGACTTATTGTTCAACCTGATTACCATTTCCCCCTTTGTTGTTTGTTTCTTCAGATTTAGATTGTTCTTTTATCAATTTCTCATTATATCTTGTATCAATCTTTTCAATGACTTTGGTAATACTAGGTTTTGCTTCCTCTGAAACCTGTTCTAACACTTTTTCTAAGACATCCCTATGTTTTTCATATTGAGTGGTAATTTTTTCAATTCTTTCTCTTTGTTTTTCAGCATGTTTATATGCAATCTGCAAAGCTTGCTCTATCTGTCTAGAGTACCTTGCTTGTATCTCCTCTATCTCAGCAGGATTGGCATTTTCTAGCGCTAATTGCATCTCTTCAAATCTTTTTTCTGCAAATACTATTCTCTTTTCTATCTTTTTCTCTGGGTCAATTGTAAAAAGGATTTGAAGCTCTTCTCCGACAATACGAAAAAGCTCTTTTACATCTGAGACTAAACTGGTGTCTTCTTCCTCTTGAGTATCCTCTTCTTGCTCTGTATCTACTGTAGTCTCTAAATATAGCTGGGGTTGCTCAATATCTTCCTGTGCAAAAACACTTAAGGGTGTAAGAAAAAGAGAAAATAGAAGAAAAAGAGAGAGATATTTTTTCATAACAACATATTAAAAATTAAATATCTATATATGTATATATAATTACTTTAGATAAAAGATGTCAATCTTTAGTGATATAATCACTCATTATGTTAAGTATTAATTCAATATCCCTTCGCAAAGGAGGAAAAGAAATTTTAAAAGAGATATCTCTTTATATGGGCCCAAATGAAAAGATAGGGCTTGTTGGGGTTAATGGTGCAGGAAAGTCTACCTTACTTAAGATAATTGCTGGAGTAGAAGAACCAGATTTAGGAAGTATAGATTTTAGAGGAACGATGTCATATCTTTCTCAAGAGGTTCATAAGGATATATTACTTGAGTTCGACGAAGCTCAGAGTCTAACCATAGGAGAATATTTGATAATAAATAAGAATCTTGATGTTGAGGAATGGGAGATTAACAAGATGCTTAATTATATGAATATGCAAGGAAAGAGTACGGACTCCAATATATCAGAGCTCTCTGGGGGTCAGAAGATTAAAGTTGCTTTAATCAAAATCCTTTTTGAAAAATCTGAACTATTAATTTTAGATGAACCTACTAACTTCCTTGATATCCCATCTGCCCAGTGGTTAATGGGATACTTAATTAATTATCCAAACGCAGTATTGGTTGTTTCCCATGATTTAAGATTAATGAATAAAGGGATACATAAGATATGGTATTTAAGTGATATCAAACATCAGGTAGAAGTCTATCGTGGTAATTATGAAAACTTTTTAAAACAGATTTCTCTTAAAGATCAACTACTTCATAAAGAATTAAAAGCACAGGAAAGAAAAGTAAAGAAAGTTTTTGAAAATGCTAAAACATTATCGGGGAGAGGTAGTGCTAAAGAAAAAATGAAAGCAGCTAAAAAGTATGAACAGTTAGAGGTAGAGAAAGAAAAATTTAAAAAGATTAAGGGTGAGTTAGCTAAAAGTAAAAGATTAAATATTACAATCCCTATTCCACTTCCAAGTTCAAGAAATGTCTTAAACGTAATAAATATTTCTAAAGAGTACCAAAGAGGAATAAAGGTATTAAAAAGTATATCTTTTGATGTAGAGAAAGGTGAAAAGATTGCAATTATTGGTAAGAACGGTGTAGGTAAAACTACACTTCTAAAGATTCTGGTTGGGAAATTAAAACAAACCAAAGGAAAATATACTTGGGGAAGGGGTGTAGATATAGGATATTACTCTCAGGAGTATGAGGGATTAGATTATGATCAGACCGTTCTTGAAAATGTTTACGGTTTAAATTGGGGAGATATAGACAGGAGATCATTTTTGGGAAGATTTTTACTTATGGGAGAAATGGTTAATCAAAAAATTAAGACCTTGTCTGGTGGAGAGAAGACAAGACTAGCATTAGCTAAGTTATTTGCTAATAAACATAATGTATTAGTATTAGATGAACCTACCACATATCTAGATGTGGACTCTCAAGAGGTATTACTTTCTGCACTAAAGGAGTATAGAGGAACAATTATATTAGTAAGTCATCAACCTGAATTTGTAAAGAAATTAGGAATAGATAAAGTACTCATTATGCCTGAGGAAAAATTCGGGTATTTTAAGGAGGAGTATATTGAGAAAATTGGAATTGTTTAATAGAGTCTGTTGAATATGAATTCTAATTCATATATATTTATATGTAACCTTAGAACACACTACAAGATGAAAAAATATGACTATCTGATTGTCGGTGCTGGACCTGCTGGACTATTTGCTTGTTATGAGCTATTAAGAAAAAGAAAAAACATTTCCATTTGTATTGTTGATCTAGGAAAAAGAATTGAGCACAGAAAACCCTCTGATGTTATGGTCGGTGTAGGGGGTGCAGGTACATATTCAGATGGAAAGTTAACTTTAACAGCGAACCTTTCTCATGAGAAAGCTTTCCATTTAATATCCAGATTTAAATATCAAAAGATATTAGATAATGTAGATAGAATCTTTACTGAATTTGGAGTAAATTCTGAGTATTATCCTAAACAGAATGAGCAGTTAGAAAAATTAATACAGGAAGCTGAAACTAACGATATTGAATTAGTTATTAGAAAAGCGAGACATGTTGGAACAGACCATTTAAAAGAGTTTGTAAAAAATTTCCAAGAGTATATTCTTTCAAAGGGGGTTGAATTAATGGATACTACTAATATAAAAGATATATTAGTAAAAGATGGGCAGGTATTTGGAGCCATTACTGATAAGGGTAAAAAAATATATGCAAATAAAGTACTGCTTGCCCCAGGTAGGGTCAATGCTAGATGGCTTCAGAAGTTGGCAGATGATTACAAAATTAAATATATATATGATAAGGTTGAAGTTGGTGTTAGAGTAGAATTTCCCTCCTCTATAATGAAAAGACAGGCACAGACCCTGTATGAGACTGTATATATGGTCAGGACTAAGACTTACCAAGATATCGTTAGAACATTTTGTAGTTGTCCAAATGGTTTGGTATCAATAGAAAAGTATGATAGCTATGTTTGTGTTAATGGTCATTCAAATTCAGATCATGATAGCAAAAACTCCAACTTTGCATTTCTCTGTGAGGTTAACCTAAAAGAGCCATTAGAGAATTCTATAGCATATGCTAAATCTATAGCTGAATTAACATCTCTTTTAGGAGGAGGGAAACCTTTACTGCAGAGTCTGTATGACCTTAGAGATGGAAGAAGGAGTACTTGGTCCAGATTAGAAAAATCATTTGTTGAGCCCTCGTTGCAAGACGTTGTACCAGGGGACATATCAATGGGGTTGCCACATAGGATAGTATTAAACATTATTGA
>CAZCWY010000023.1:0-9760 GCA_964502535.1 uncultured Candidatus Saccharibacteria bacterium | reverse complement strand
AAAGAAATATATAAAAGTAAGTAAAGATTTAGATAGAAATAAATCATACTCATTAGAAGAGGGTATAAAAGAAGTTAAGAAAACTTCATACTCAAAGTTTGTAGGTAGTTTAGAAGTACATTTTGATATTGTAATTCCTAAAGATAAAGATCCTAAATCAATTAAAGGTGCTCTATCACTCCCCTACTCATCTGATGTTAAGAATGTCACAATTGCAGCCTTTGTTTCACCTGATAAAGAAAAAGAAGCAAAAGAAGCAGGTGCAGATTTTGTAGGATTAGAATCCTTAATTAAGGATGTTAAAGAGAATAAAATATCTTTTGATGTTGCTATAGCTACTCCATCTGTAATGGCCAAAATAGCAGTTTTAGGTAAGGAATTGGGCCCAAAAGGACTCATGCCTAATCCAAAGAATGGTACAGTAACTGAAAATGTTGGTTCAGCAATTTCTGAATACAAAAAAGGTAAACAAACATTTGCTTGTGATATGTCTGGTGTAATTCATATTAAAGCAGGCAAATTAGATATTGAGGATGAGAAATTGATTGAGAATGTTCATGTAGCAGTATCAAGTGTAGAAGAGGTATTAGGTAAACCATATAACCAATCTATTGATAGAATACATATTACATCTACAATGGGTCCAAGCTATAAGATAGATTATAAGAAAGCAGAATAAACCTGTTTATACTTAAGTATTAATAAAGACCTCTGAAAAGAGGTCTTTTTATTCTCATCTCTTTACATATCCTCACTATAAGGTATAGAATATACGCGAATAACCAATTCATCGCTCGCTAACAAGAGAAAGGATAATAGCATGAGAGCTCTACTTCGCTGTAAAGAATGTGATAAAGAAGAGTGTAAGGGATGTGAAAGTCAAAAAGAAAGAGATTCCTTGTATTTCCTTATGCTTAATAGCCATTTTTCGGGTCTGAACAATGAAGACAAAAAAGTTTTACTCGAAAAAATCCTTCAAGAGGAGGGCCTTGAACCATTGTAATTATGTATTTTGGCTATTTACCAAGAGAGGGTAGTTAGATTGTCTAATAAATGTGTATATTTATATACAAATTTATAAAACATCATAACACTATCCTCTCTTGACCTCCCCCACTTTGTAATATATAATCCCTTCAGTAATTAACCTAAGAAACATGGTATAAAGATAAACCCATGTGAGGTTAATAGTAATTCAAAATATTAATTAAATACATACTTAGATGTCTAAAAGTCGAACTCAGAAAGAAGAGTTACTTACAAGATATAAGGACTTGATTGAAAGTAAATCAGGATATCTTTTAGTTAACTCAGATAAAATAGATACATCAGCTGTAACTAAACTTAAGATTGATCTTAAGAATGCAGCTGCTAATATCACCATTATTAAAAACAGTATCTTTAAAGTAGCTCTCCAAGATACAAAACAACCATTACAAGTACAAGAATTTGATGGGCCTACTGCATTAATTACATTTGACGAAGATCCAACAGCTCCAGCGAAATTAGTAAAAAAAGTCCAAAAAGAAATGAGTCTACTAAGTCCAAGAAATGGAGTATACGAAGGAGAATTTTTAACAGCAGAAAGAGTAATGCAATTAGCAGATATTCCATCAAGAGAGGTATTACTATCTAGACTTGTTGGGACTATGAATGCACCTCTTACTGGCTTTATGAACGCTATTACAGGTAATGTAAGAGGCTTAACAATGGTATTAAAAGGTATTTCTGAAAAGAAAGCTTAATAATAATTTAAATTAATTTATTTATATACAATGGCAGACGAAGTAAAAAGTGATCTTCCTAAATTAACTAAGAATGCACAAGAAGTTATTGAAATGGTCGAGAAAATGACTGTTTTAGAACTTGCAGATTTAGTAAAAGTTATGGAAGATAAGTTTGGAGTAAGTGCAGCAGCCCCTATGGCAGTTGCAGCAGCTCCAGCAGCAGAAGCAACTCCTGAGGCAGAAGAGAAATCTATATTCAATATTGTCCTTAAGGAAGCAGGCTCTAACAAGATTGGTGTAATCAAGGTAGTAAGAGAGATTACAGAGTTGGGTCTTAAAGAGGCTAAAGATCTTGTAGAAGCAGCACCACAGACTGTTAAAGAGGGTGTTAAGAAAGAAGATGCAGAAGCTTTTAAGGCTAAATTTGAAGAGGCTGGTGCAACTGTAGAGTTAGCATAACCTTTTAGCTAGTTTTTGATAAAGAGAGCCATTACTATGGCTCTCTTTTCTTTTATCGACAAAGGATATGTATTCAAAGTATAATGTAGACATAAATATCCTAATTTTTCATTTAATAATATATGTTTGAGACCTCAAATTTAACAGAGTGGATAATTCAACATGGGGTATCACAGATGGTATTAGAAATATTAATATCCATGTGTATTGTATCTACAATAGTTAGTATTGCTAGATATGTAGTTGGAAACAAAACATATGGTATATATGCACCAATAATATTGGCAATAGCATATTCATATACAGGACTAAAGTATGGACTAGCAATTACACTAGTTGTAATTATTACTTCCCTACTCTCATATTCAATACTCAAGAAAATTAGAATGCACTATATTACTCGTATTGCTACTAATTACACGATCCTTTCTATAGTATTAGTCGGCTTCTTTGTTTTAGTAGATATTTTTGGATTAGGTTTAGAGAATATGTCTAACATTTCTCCCCTAGCCTTCATATGTATAGCAGCTCTCTCTGATTTCTTTATTAAACAATATCTTAAAAGATCATTTAAGGGATCAATTGTTACACTAGTCGAAACAATACTTGTAGCTATCGTAGGGTGGTTTGTGATTACAAGAGATCTTGTTTCTGAATATGTATTAAATAACCTTTGGGTAATACCAATACTTGTAGTGGTTAATATACTTCTCGGAATGTTTAAAGGATTAAGGTTTAAAGATCTGTTTAGATTTAGATTAATCAATAAAGAGGATGATAAATAGGATACTCAGACTAAACAAGGAAGTATTAGGGTTAAACCGAAGAAATCAGGAATATGTTAGACCCTTTAATTCCGCATCTTCTAAAGCTATCGCAGATAACAAGATATATACAAAGAGAATTCTTAAAAAAGAACTAATTCAAACACCAGAGGTATATAAACTAATTAGAACTAAAAAACAGTTACAGTTTTTAGATTGGGATAGTCTTCCTAAGAGTTTTGTAATAAAACCGAATCAAGGTACTGGAGGAAATGGAATAATTGTTTTCTATGGTAAGAAGAAAGGAAAGATGGATTGGATTAGACCTAATGGGACAACTATGTCACAAAGAGACATTATCCTTCATATTGAGAATATCTTAGAAGGACGATTTTCAATGGGTTCTAAAAATGATATTGCCATAATTGAAGAGAGGGTAAAGACAGACCCATTACTCAAACAATATTCATACAAAGGTGTCCCTGATATTAGAATCATATGTTTTAATCAAGTACCAGTCATGGCTATGCTTAGATTACCTACTAAAAGATCTAACGGTACAGCTAATTTACACTCTGGAGCGATTTGTACTGGTATAGATATAGGAACGGGTATTACTACCTACTCTATGCATATGAAACCTCATAGTTTACTTAGTGATACCTATGAAATGATTGAAGAAACTTCTGATTTAATTGAAAATAAACCATTAAGTGGAATACAAATTCCCTCTTGGAATAATATTTTAGAAATAGCTTTGAGGTGTCAAAAAGCAAGTAATTTAGGATACATTGGTGTAGATATAGCACTTGATGCAGACAAAGGTCCTGTTGTATTTGAAGTTAATGCAAGACCAGGATTAGGAATTCAGGTTGCTAATAAGGCGGGACTTAGGTGGAGACTTGAAAAAATTAAAGATATAAAAATTAAAAGTATTTCACACGGTATCAGAGTAGCAAAGAATCTCTTTGGAGGAGAAATCGAGGAAAGTATTGAAGCTATTAGTGGAAGAAAAGTTTTAAATATCGTTGAAAGGATATACATATATGATAAAAGTGCGGATTTAACAAAATTAGAAAAATACAAAGAGACTAAAAGAGAGCTCGTGAAGGCATATATGGATACTGGAGTATTAACTTCTAGAATAGATGCAAAATTGGCAAATCGTATTGGATATCTTTCCGCGCATAAAGAGTTCTCAAAACTCGGTATCCCAGATAAATTTGACAACTTTACAGATGCCCAAGAGTACATCGATAAAAATGAAAAAATTATCTATGAGAGTACTGAAATTAAAAGATTAGCTAAAATAGTTGAAGATGGAGTTGTTAAAGTCAGACCTGTATTTGACATCCCAATTAAAATTTCAGATAAGATTAAAATTACGGAATTTATCTCAACACAGTCTTTTGATATTTTACAACCTATAACGATAGGAAGGGCAGATTTAACTGGATACTTAATTGATACAAGTAATACATTTTAAATTTAGGATAAATAATATGCCAAAAACTTATGAAGAATACCTTAAAGAAGCTGGTAATGTTCATTTAGCCTATTATTTAGAAGCAGCAGATCTATTAGATATAAAATACTCCGTGATAGTACCCGGTCTATTAGCTAAATTTGAGAATGAAGATAAACATTGGTTTATTATAAATACTGTTACTCCATTAACAAATACACCAAGTACTACAATTGCTAAAAGAAAAAATCTTACTAACAAGGTACTCTCTTCTTTTAATATTCCTGTTCCTACGCAGTTACCTTTAAAGGATGAAAAAGATGCTATTAAATTCTTTAAAGAGTATAAAAATATTGTAATTAAGCCATCTCAACAATTAGGAGGCATTGGAGTTACTCTATTACCTCAAAATAGTAAACAAGTTGTGAAGGCTTTTAATTATGCATACGAAAAGTCTATGGGTAAAGGAATAAACAAAGTAATTGGAGAGGAGTTTATCTCCGGAGATAACTACAGGCTTCTTGTTCTAGGAAATCGAGTTATTGGTATAGTCAGAAGAAAATCAGCATTTGTAATTGGAGATGGTAAAAATAGTATAAAAGAATTAATAAGAATCAAAAATCGAGAAAGAAAGAAAAACTTGCTTAAACCAATTAGTATAGATAATGAAGTACAACAAAGATTAGATAGTTTGAAGATAGATTTCGCGTATATTCCAAAAGAAAATGAAGAAATTGTACTAAGATTTAACTGCAACCTAACTACTGGAGGAACAACTCAAGAATGTTCTGCCCAAACACATCAGTATTATAAAGATTTAGCAATAAATGCAGTAAAATGTATAGGAGCTAATTTTGGAGGTGTTGATATTATAACTCCAGATATTACTAAACCTGCGAAATGTGCAATAAATGAAATAAACTATAACCCAGGACTCAGGCTTCACTATAAAGTTCAAGAGGGAGAGATTGTAAAAGTAGCTATCCCTATTCAAGAGTATATATCTAAGTTTATTTAAAACAACATGATACAGACATTACAGGGATTAAACTTAGAATCTGAGGTTAGTAAAGTAAAGATACCTTTACAAGGGAATAATATTGGGGATATTACCCAACTACTTGATAAGATATCTTCATTTCATCCAATATTTATTAATGAATATATTATCTCTCCAGAACAATTAATAATAACATCTAACATTCCCTTTCTTTGGAGAGAATCTGGTGAGATATTTAACAAACTTTCGAAACAAGATATTACCTTTGATCAAGCCAATGAAATTATTGTAAATGATTTAATTAAGAAAAGAATTAAATCAATGTCTACAATATCTTTACTCAATTCCTGTATAAAAAAGAATATAGAGATAACACCTACTATGATTGAAACTGCTTTACTTGAAAAGGGGGATTCTGAAGGTACGAGTAATAGATACTATACATTTGGTTGCGGCAAAGGTAATCAGATAACAGGCTCTGCTGCATCTACTAAAGATGCACATATTGCCCAAAAGATTCAAAGGGATAAATGGGCTACAAATCGTTTCATAGAAAGAATGCAACTACAACTTCCTAAGTGGGAATTACTACCCAATAAATCACAAATAGAAAAGATATGGGATAAATATAGTAAACCAATTGTAATTAAACCTACAGGTTTAACAGCAGGTATGGGTGTAACAGTAGGAATTAATACATTAGAAAGAGCAAAACAGGCATATGATGATGCCTTAGAAATCCTTAGCCAAACACCAAGAAGTAAATGGCAAACTAAAATTATGATTCAGGAACAAGTTAAAGGTGAAGATTACAGGCTATTAGTTATCAATGGTAACCTCGAGATAGTCACAAAAAGAATACCCGCATTTATAATTGGAGATGGTAAAAAAAATATTAAAGAACTTATTGAAGCTGAAAATAGTAATCCAAAAAGAAATATCTTTAATCCTTCCCATATATTAAAACCTATAAAGATAGACAAGCCACTAACTGACTGTCTTCAAGATCAAAATCTAACATTAGACTCAGTACCAAATAAAGATGAGAGAATACCTGTTAGAAGGGTTGCAAGTATGAGTCAAGGTGGAATAACAGAAGATTTTACTGATAGTGTAAGTAAAGAAATTAAAGTAATGGTTGAAAGTATTGCTCATTCCCTACATGCTTTTACCCTGGGAGTTGACGTTATGTGTTTAGATATCTCTAAACCTCTTACCAAAGAAAATGGTGCGATTCTGGAGGTTAATACAATGCCAGAGACATATCTTAACCTCTACCCTGTACTAGGTCAAACAAGAGAGTATGTAGCAGATATATATATTGAACAGTTACTTAAGGAGAACAATTGTAAGAGATATGTTGTAATAGGACAATCAAAAGATGACCTCCCTACTCTTCTAAGAAAGAAATCTGTAATTAAAAAAGATGATAGTGTTGGAGAGATAGTTGAGGATAGATATCTAGTTAACGGAATGCTAATGAATTCAAAATTGGAGAAATGGAGAGCAATAGAAGCGATTAAGTGTAATGCCTTACTTGATGTAATAGTATTACATTACAGAGATTGGAACGAAGTTAAGGAGCATGGATTAGGCTTTAACTATATCGACACGCTATATATAACTAAAGATCAAAATTCAGAGAAAGAGTATATGAAGATAGTAAAGAGATTAAAAAGAAAAAAGTTAATTAATAAAATTAAAGTAATACAATAGTATGAAATACCTGATAATAGATAAGAAACAGAGGATAAAGCAAGATAATACGACTACTGCAAACATCCGTATAACGGAAGAATTGAACAAAAAAAATATACCCCATACTTTGGCTTACTTTGATGAACTTGAATTTTTATTCTTAAATGGTGAAACATTGATAAAAGTAAAAGGAGAGGACCTCAGAGAATACAGTCATATCATATTCAGAGGCCATGATTTACATAGTGACATGGAGTATCAATTCAAGAAGTATATTGTTGATTATACTGATCAATATAATGTTAACAACCCAGAAAGTAAGATATTGGTTCAGAATAATAAAAGTATTAAAAAGCTACCATATTACAATAAAATAGCATTAGCCCTATTCTGTTCTCAAAATAATATCCCTTATTTTAATACATACTTTAGAACAGATGGAAAATATTTAGAACAAAGAGATATGCTTAACTCATATCCCTTAATTCTTAAAGACTATTCTGGTGCAAATAGAATTGAGAAAATAAATGGTAAAGATAAAATTAAAAAGAATGTATTTAAACTTGACTCAACTCAGGAGTTCGAACAGGAATATCTAAAAAATATTGACCTCTCCAATATGTTTATTCAAGAATTCTCGGATAGTAATATAGACATGAGGATATTTGTAAAAAATGGAAAAGTAATAGCTGGTTGGAAAAGACAAGGAGACCGAAGTTTCATGACAGTCAATCACGGAATATATTCTATGTACAACACTCCAGAGGATAGTATAAAAAATTTTGCTGAGACTGTTTCACGCATTTTTGAGGCAGATTTTATTGCTGTAGACATCATGATGATGAATGAAAAACCATTACTACAGGAAATAAGTTTACACCCAGGATTTAAGGCTTACGAAACTAAAATAGAGGGAGAACCAGTAAATATAGCAGAAGCAATAATTACAGCCTTTAGTAATTAGATTCCTGCCTTCTTAAATATCTCATTCCACTGTTCCTTTGATGGTACAATTTTTGCCTTAGGAATTAATCCATCATCAACCCATTCACACTGCTTAATATCAATCTTTCCTGCATACAGTTTTTCATATAATGATTTGTCTCTCTCTAACGCTCTATTTACCTTGAGAAAACCTCTAAAATATACAACATCCTTTGAATATATACCTGGATAACTACAATCAGCTATTCCTCTTTTAACCCTATATGTAATGTTAAAAGCAGTTTTTTTAGGAAACACTGAGAGCATACTATTGTATAACTGCCTAAATGACATTTTTTCTCCAATATATATTGCATATACAAAAGCAGCTTTCTTTTTTAATGTGTTTAATGTTAATAGATTCATCAATGATTCATTCCATGTAGCTAAACCCTCTTCAATATCTAAATAACTTGGTACGTTTGCATTTGATAAAGCAGCAAAACAACTGTTTGCCCCATTAATAGACCTCAATACATGAGTACCAACTTCGTGAACTAAAGTCTTTTTTAACTTAAATACCGATCTCTCAATATTTGGATCAACCAACACCCACTTACTCTTAATACCAACCTTTGCCCCATTCTTTCCAATATTAGAAGAGGGATGTAATTTCCAATCAGTAAGATTAAAATATGAAAAAACACTATTAAATACCTCTTCAATCCTATCGTAACCTAATAATTCAGAATGAATCGAATTATGATATTTTGTAATATTAAAGCTATCTACCTTACCCCTAAGCACCTGAGAGGCTTTTCTGAAAAGTAAATCAGATGGCTTACCATACTTTCTATTTGAAATTTCTGTGACTAATTCATTATCCCCTACACTCCTCATTAGTAAATCTGCATCCTTTTTAGATTCAATAAGGGAGATGTAAAAGTCTGAAATTCTTGGATCTACATCAGAAATACTCTTAATAGAAGACAACTTCTTTAGAATCTCTTCATTATTATTTCTTACCCCCTTATACCTAAAATTAGGTTCGTAAAAATCTGAATCTAGGAATTTCTCCTTCTCTTCCTTTAAATTAATTGGTGTAAATACTAAAGAGGTAGGAATTCGAAGTTTAGAAAGGTATGAATTAACCTCATCAATCTTCATTTCACTTTTACCGTTTTTAAAGAATATACTCATTTTATGTTATTGATTTATTAAAACTAAAAGACCTCTCTCCCTGATCCATTAACTCTAATGCTATACCTGTTCCCTTTGCTACACAATACATAGGTTCATCTGCAACATATGCTGGTACACCAATCGCCTTTGTAATTAATTTATCTAAGTTTCTTAATTTAGATGTACCACCACTCATAGCTATTCCCCTATCCATAATGTCTGCAGAAAGCTCCGGAGGAGTCTTTTCTAATACTCCCTTAATACTATTAATAATACTTAGTAAAGGTCTTTTAACTGCAGCAGCTATATCGTTAGAATCAACAGTAATAGCTTTAGGCAAGCCTGCTCCAAAATCTCTTCCTCTGACCTCCATACTTTTTGGGTTCTTTATCTCTATTGCTGACCCAATCTTAATTTTAATATTCTCTGCACTTTGTTCTCCAATTAACACTCCCTTTTTCTTTTTCATATAGTTGATAATGGCTTCGTTAATAGCATCACCTGCAATTCTTAAAGAATCATACTCTACTATCCCATCTAG
>CAZCWY010000022.1:8561-10564 GCA_964502535.1 uncultured Candidatus Saccharibacteria bacterium | reverse complement strand
AAATAATGCTACCTTTAGCATCAATTTTTTGCAAGTCTACATAGAACTCATAGCATATCTTAGATATAACAAGGGCTGGTACTGATAAAATTGCTCCCCATACTCCAAAAAGTATGAGAAAGATAATGGCAGAAAAAAGTACTAACACTGGTTTAACCCCAGCAGCACTTCCCATTACTCTTGGAATAATAAAGTTGTTCTCAACCTGCTGATAGATCAAAAATATTATTAATATAATAAAAGCTGTAAGAGGTCCACTTGTAATCAAAGCAATAAAAAGTGGAGGTAGAGCTGCAACCGTAGCACCTAAAGATGGGATAGCAGAAAGAAGTGCAACTAAAACTCCCATTGGAAGTGCAAATGGCACTCCAAAGATAGCTAGAATCACTCCAAGGACACTTCCTGCAATTGTACTTACTGTAGCCTGTCCTAACAACCATCTACCTAATTTACTCTCTAAATCCAATACCAACTTCTTAACCCTAAATCTTTTTTCATCAAAGGTAATTCTTCTTAATCCAAAATCTAATACCTTGTCATGCTCTAAAACTAAATATACAGAAAAAACCAAAGATGCTAAGGAAATTGAGACCCATCCAAATACTCCCCCAACCGTTTTAATTCCCTTCTCAAAACTATCTATAGAGGTTAATTTGTCTAATCCTTCAGTAATTGCTTTATTTATAGTTTCTGTCTCAAGATTAATACCACCAACATTAATCCCATTGATTTTAGAGGTAAAACTCTCAACCCAAATAGGGATATTACTTCCCAAATTATTAATCTGATTAATAAAAGGAATAAATATTAAAGAGACAATAGAGAGAAGAAGTATAAAACCAAGAAAGTAGGTTATGGTTATTGCCCAACCCTTTGATATTTTTCTTTTCCCAAACCAACTTATTATTGGTAATACAGCAGACATAATTACAGTACTTAGAAAAAGAAAAACAAATACAGTTACTAACTGCTTACCCCAAAAGATTAATGCTAAGATGATTAATACAAAGGAAACAAATTTCCAAGAGAACTCAATTGTAATTACGGGTCTTTGTGGTTTTGAAAAATGTTTTACTCCTTTGGAGTTACCCCCTTGCATATTATTATTCTGATTTTGTTTCTCCATATTGATATTTAATATCTTTGTCATAATCTCAAATTAATAAAATATTTATTATAAAATTATACCAACAAAATTTGAATTGTACATTATCTTTATAAGATATAAGGAAAAATAATAAAAATAAATGAACAATATTAATCTATTTTTAGCCCTCATTAAAATTATCACTTCTCCCTTTTCGAATAGAAAGGGGTATCAATTTTGCAGCAATAATAGATGATATAGGAACAACTAATAAAATTCCGATACTTGATGTGATAGTCCTGACAATCTCCTCTGCTATGACATCAATCTTAATAATATTTCCAATACCTCCACTACTGTATGTTAAAAGCATTACTACTGCTAAACTTGAACCTGCATATGCAATAAACAGCGTATTAACCATTGAAGAAATATGGTCTCTTCCAATATTCATTGCCTTTTTATATAACTGCATTGTACTTAATTGTGTATCCGTTTTATATAATTCAACAATTGAAGAAACCTGACTCATTACAACATCATCCAACACCCCCATTGCTCCAATAAGAATACTAATAAAGAATACCTCTGAAATATTTACACGACCATTAGTTTGAATAAGTAATGAAAAAGCCTCTTCGCTTCCAGAACCATCAACTCGAATATAACCACTAAACACTTTTACTAAAATAGCTACAATTGCAATACCAATAGCAGTTGAAATAACCGCAATGTTACTCTTTTGAGTAAATCCATGAGAGGCATACATTATAATTACTAAAGTGATTAATACAGTTGTTATACCAATAAACATCACATCTGCCCCAGCTAATATTTTCGGTATTGCCCATAAGTACAAAATTACTACTGTTAAGGCTAAACTGATTAGAGAACCAATTCCCTGTCTTCTACCAAT
>CAZCWY010000022.1:0-8461 GCA_964502535.1 uncultured Candidatus Saccharibacteria bacterium | reverse complement strand
CAAGCAACCTGCTCACTTTCAATTACCTCGGCTTTGTATGAAATCTCTTCTTGTGCAAAAGCAATAGAAGGTGTTAATAAAACAAATAAAAGTGAAAGGAATAAATATATATTTTTCATTACTTCCATTATACAAAAAAAAGAGAGGTTTGCACCTCTCTTTAATTTCAATTTCTAATATTACTATCTTTTATTCCTAAAGTAAGACACTGTAGAGCTTCCAATAAAGGAAATTAATGCTAACAACCCAAATATCATCATCAAGTTGTTTCCTATTAACTCATCAAACGTACCAGCCGCCTGAGGAATATTTACATCTACAACCGCATCTCCATTTACACTTCCCAATGGAGAATAACTTACTCTTACCTTCTCATCAAGAGATACTTCATTTCCTGCTAAATCTTTTATATTTATTGCAAATACATTCTTCCCCTCGTCAAGTGCAATTCCCTCAATTCTAAAATTTCCATCTTTATCTGCTAATCCATCAAAACTCTCTGTTCCTCTTTTAACTACAACAGATGCATTTGGTTCTGTACTTCCTACAAGTATAAAGGTATCTTTGTTTGTTTCCTCTCCATATTTAAATGTAACACTCTCTTTACTAGGTGCAGTTCTATCAACAATAGAGGATATTAAATCTGATTTCTCTGATATCTTTCTATTTGGAAAACCCTTAACACCTGCAATTGAGATATTGTATTCACCCTCATCTTCAACCTTGTAATCAAAACTAAACTTTGAATCCTCAACCTTTGCTTCTCCAACTTTTTCGTCGTTAACATATACAAATACATTGTCATATCCAGATGCATTTCCATTAATCTTAAGTGTATCACCATTAGTTATAGTAGTAGATTCTACTAACTTTGGAGCTTCTAGATTTGGATCTAATAGAGGTTCTTCTCTAAACTTAATATATGAAAATACTCCGAAAGCTAATAGCAGAACACCTAAACCAATAAAGAGAGAACCCACTAATCTTGATACTCTTTCTTGACTTGGAGAAATTGGTTGTTTAATTTCAACCTTGTTTCTCATGCTATCACTTTCTTGATATTTTGAGGCAGTTTTTTTACTTTCTTTCTTCTTTGCCACTATAACCCATATAATAATTTATATACTTTATACCCAATAGCATAAAACAAAATAAAAAATAGTGCAAGATATATATTTAATTGGTAAAATATACATATGAAGAAAGTATTTAAAATTGTAATTACTGTAATACTAATTGCGTTGGTATTAATACCTTTGGGATATTTTGTAATATACCCAAATTATAATAAGGTAATCGGGCCTATAAAAAGATTTGATATACAGAGATCTGCCGGAGAGATTACTTTCCAAATCCTAACAGAATTAGTACCTACTAAAGACAAGATATTAGGAGTTGCAATTGAGAGTCCTAATCATACAAGTATTGAGGAAAGTATTGGGAAGGGAACCATATTAGAAACTAAATTTCTTGAGGAGATGGGTACCAAGATATTAATTAACTCCATAGAAGTAGAGGGTCAAGTATATGAAGGATTAGACTCACATACAATGAATAAAGGATTCTGGCACTTCCCAATATCATCTTTACCCGGTCAAAAAGGAAACATTGTATTAATTGGGCACAGATATGCAAAATTACCACCTAACAAAGATACTTTCTTTAATTTAGATAAGGTGAAAGTAGGGGATAGAATTGAAGTAATTCAAAGTAATACTCAATATACATATATTGTAACTGAGAGTAAGGTCGTAGAGAAAAATGACATATCGGTTTTAGAAGATTACTCTGATTGGAGAATAACATTAATAACTTGCTCTCCACTTTGGACTTCAAAACAGAGACTTGTAATAGTTGGAAAACTGGACAAATTATACAAAAACACATAAAATACAATACTTTTTAAATTTCAAACCTAAAGTAATGGATACTAAATATACAAGAAAAGATGTTAATGAATATACTCATGAATTTGAGCTCTCTATTCCTTCAGAAAGTTTTAACCATTCATATGAATTAATGTTAAAAGATTACTCCAAGGACTTAGATCTAAAGGGTTTTAGAAAGGGAAAAGTTCCATCTAATTTAGTTAGTCCACAGATAAGAGAGGTTGTTAAATATGAAACTTTTGAAAAATTAGCCCCCCTTTACATCAATACTGCAGTTGAAAAAGAAAATCTCCAACCAATTGCACCATACGAATTTAAAGAGATTCCAAAATTTTTAGACAATTTAGATATTCCTTTTACAATAACCGTAACCACTATGCCTAAATTTACTTTAGGTAATATGAAAAAGGTTAAGGTTACAAAAGAGAAAGTAACAGTTGAATCAAAAGAAATAGATCAAGCAATAGAGGAATTAAAAACATCTCAGAAAACTAAAGAAAAGGATGTAAATGATGTTTGGGCTAAAGAGGTTGGTGTAATAATAGGAGAGGAAGCTATCTCAACCCTAGAGCAGTTAAGAGAGAAAATTAATAATGCACTTTTAGCACAGAAAGAACATTATCAAATGCATAGTCTACAAGATGAGGCACTCAAAATTGCAATTAAAGAATCTAAAATTGAGATACCTCAACCAGCAGTTAACTTTGAAGCAAGCGAAAGAGAGAAGGCCTTTAACGAAGATATGAAGAGTAGGAAAGTAAATATTGATGATTTTCTAAAAGCAAATAACATCACAATAGAGAAAATGAGAGAGTTATGGTTAATGGATGCTAAAGAGGCAATTGAAAGTGATGTGTTCCTTTCTTTGTATGCAGAAACAAAAAATATAAATGTAACAGACAAAGAGTTAGAAGAAAAGATTGAAAGTATAAAAAAAGAAAGACCAGATGCAGATAAAAGTATCTTTTCAAACATGGAGTGGAGAGAATATGTTAAAAAAGTTGAAGTAAAAGAGAAAGCTTTTAGACTTTTTATTGAGGAAGTATTAGGAAAAGAATTTTTAGATAGTCATAATTAAGATTTTAATATTTTAATATGTCATTTTTAATTCCAACTGTAATTGAAAAGGAAAGAGAAGGGGATAGGGCATATGATATTTACTCTAGACTATTAAAAGACCGTATCATCTTTCTAGGTGGTCCAATTGAAACTAATATGGCTAATACCATAGTTGCTCAGTTACTCTTTTTAGAAAAAGAAAATAC
This sequence comes from uncultured Candidatus Saccharibacteria bacterium, assembly GCA_964502535.1. GTDB lineage: Bacteria > Patescibacteriota > Dojkabacteria > SC72 > SC72 > UBA2259. The sequence continues at coordinate 5,307 of CAZCWY010000022.1, read as the reverse complement.
AGATGATGATATCCAAATGTTTATAAACTCTCCTGGAGGAGAGATTAATGCAGGTATGGCAATACTTGATACCATGAACTATATAAAATGTGATGTGTCTACTATAGCTGTAGGATTTGCTGCATCAATGGGCTCTTTACTTTTAGCACATGGTGTAAAAGGTAAAAGGTTCGCATTACCCAATAGTAAGATTCATATTCATCAACCATTAGGTGGGGTTAAGGGTCAAGCAAGTGATATTGCAATTGAAGCAGAAGAAATTCTTAAAACTAGAGAACAACTTTATAAAATGTTAGCTAAACAAACAGGACAGAGTATTAAACAGATAGAAAAAGATGCAGATAGGGATAAATACTTTACAGCTATAGAAGCTAAAGAGTATGGATTAATAGATAAAGTAATTAGTAAAAGATAAATATATGGAAAATTTCAATAGTGAACTTCATTCATACAATCCTGAGAACCCATTAAGAGATATGTTTTTTAAATATATTGATACAATAGAGGGGTTGCAAGAATCAAAAAATATTGAAGAATTACAAAAGACTGTTAATAAAGTAATCAATATTCTTCCAAGTAATGTAACCTCCTTTTCAATCCCAATTTATGATAAAGAAGAGCCTACCTTTGTAAAAAGCGAAAGAGAGAGTGAACTTTCTAAAGATCAACAAAAGGAGTGGGGGTTGTCAGATTTAATAGAATATTCAATATCTATTGATTCCATAGGTAATTATAATCCTGTTGATTAAGATAGATATTAATTATAAAATACATATCACAAAGGGCGATTAGCTCAGCTGGTTAGAGCATCACATTGACATTGTGGAGGTCACAGGTTCGAGTCCCGTATCGCCCACCATTTACAATTTTGGTTATTATATTTATTTATATCCTAGTCCTATTTACTTTCTCTCTCCCTAAGTGTTGATTAATATGTTTAGAATAATATTTATTAACTCTATTTATATAGTTAAGACCATTACCCTTAAAGTATTGGAGTATCTCTAAATAATATTTAGATGGAATATCTGTTGGTTTAAGATATCTATTCTTTAACAAATACTCCCTAATATATTTCAATTGATTTGTTGTAAACAACTTCTTGAAAGTATCTATTACATTACTATTTCTTTGATTAAAAACATATGTAATAAAATCTCGATACAAAATATATTCTTTCTCAGGATTAATCTTTTTAGCAATTCTAAGTAAGACAATTTCTATATTAGGTATTGGATTAAAATCCCATTTATCAAATATCTCTACGATATCTAAGTCGTATATAAAAGAGAGAATTGTAGATATTTGAGTATTTTTTGGCTTACCTACATATCTTTCTGCTGATTCTTTTTGTACAAACAGATACGCTTCTATTAATTTAGAATCTGTTGTTGTAATTTTATTAATAATATCTGATGTTAGAGAAAAGGGTATGTTTGCAAATATTTTGTATTCTTTGTTGGGAAGAGTAGCAGAAAGGAAATCTTCATTAATTACCTCAACCTTGTCATTTCCTTTAAATCTTTCTTCTAATATCTCAAAATATTGAGAATCTAGCTCATATGCCATTACATTATTACTATGTTTTACTAATTCCTTAGTAATTACACCATTACCAGCACCTATATCGATAATGATATCAGTATTGCTTAGATTAATCCTGTTAATTATTCTTTCTAAATTCTCTTGATTTTGATAAATGTTTTGAGAATATATTATATCTACCATATCTTTATTATACCATCAGTATTATGAACACAGAATTCTTTATTTTCTCTCCTAGTGCAAACTATACACACTTGACAACTAGTACACATAGGCGTACTATATTAAGTATGACAACTAAGAACCAAAAAAGATTAACACTATTCCTCGATCCATGCACTATTAAACAGGCAAGGGTTCAAGCTATAGTTGAAGAATTAACACTAACAGCTTTCATTGAGAAAGTACTTGTTTCATATCTCCCTAAAGAAATTGTAGTCAAAAAAGCAGAGAGTAAGTAAGGAGTTGGATCCTTACTGTACTAATTAATAAAAGTTTACGGAAATAATCCTACTTTAAATTTTTATTATTAAGGTAATTAATATGACAGAGATTATCAAAGAGTCTGTTACAAGTGAAAATGAAGGACAAACAGAAGCAGTAACCACCGAGGTAAAGAGTGAAGCTAGTGGCTCCCAAACAATTGAATATGTAATATATTATCTTTTTGGAGCACTTGATGTCCTTTTACTCTCACGTCTTTTGCTTAAGGTAACTGGAGCGAATGCATCAAATGGATTTGTAAATTTTATTTATGATCTAACAAGGATATTCATTCTACCATTCCAGGGTATATTCAATGGAGGGACAGCACAGAATTTAGAAAACAATTCTGTATTTGAACCTTCTGTAGTCATTGCACTAATTGTATATGCAGTCCTCGCATGGGGAATTGTTAAATTGATAAGAATATTCTCAGGAGAGAAACAGGAGTAATTTACTTAATTAATTAATTTACTTTTGAAAAAGGAAAGGAGGTTAAAAACATGTCAGCTTTAGATATAATAATAATTGTTTTAGTTATTCTATGGTTAGGAGGTTTCTCTGGTAAGATTGGAGGAAAATTTATTCACATACTACTTGTTATTGCAGCAGTTATCTTACTAGTACGTCTTCTATCTTAAGACCGGCTAATGTTAATGTATAAATTTTAATAGATACTAAATATGTCTCTTTCATTTGAATCTTTAAGTCCCTTAGCATCTATTCTTTTCGGAATTTTAATTCTTATCTTTCCTAAATTTCTTAACTATCTTGTTGCTGGATACCTTATTATAATAGGTATTTTGGGACTAGGGATATTATCATAATAGAATAGTCGTTACAGTTATTTAATTTAGTTATCACTTTGACTTATGTTAAGCAACGAAAAAATTGAAATAAAATGTCCTTCTTGTCAAAAAACCATCACATACACTGTAGATCAATTACAGAAAGGAAAGTCTAGTAAATGTCCACACTGTGGAAATGAGATTAGGTTTGAGGAATCAAGTCCAGGGGCAGTAAGTAGATTAGAAGAAAAAACAAAACAATCAATTAAGGATATAGATAAGAAAATTACAATGACAATTAGGCAATAATCTGTTGCCTAGGTTCTATTTCCATCTAGGATATTTAACTGTATCTGAACGAGTATCATCCAAAAATTTCTCTGGATTTACTTCAATACCAAAAACTTCTTCAAGAAACATTTTTGCAATATATACATTTCCCAAAGCATTGGGATGTATGGGATCTTTCTCAGCTTGAATTTCACTATCATATTCTCTATCCAAATCTAAAGTATACAATTTTTGTATAGGGTAGTTTTAAAAATATTAAAACCGTTAACAACAGTAATATTCTCTGGTATCTCTTTACTTAAAATATTTTCTACATATTCTTGGTATATATTATTCGATTTTTTGTCATTAGAATATATATCGGGGGAATAGATTACATCTTTATCTCCAACAATTTTAAAAATCTCTTCTAAATTTTGTACATGCTCCTCAACGGATATATTCAATTCCTTGTCATTTGAGGTCCCCATGATTATATATAAATCAGGGTTAATTTCTAACTTAACTCTTTCAACTTGTTTTCTAAAATCTCTAGTTGAGGCACCATCCAAGGCATAATTGAAAAATTTTAAATTCCATTCTGGAACCCACCAATCATTCCCATTGAATTCCTCAGAAAAGAATTTCAATATATACTCAAATACTCCTCGCCAATTAGGATGTACCCATTCCCCAGAGGTAAGGGAATCACCAATAAATACTATCTTGTATTCTCTTGATGATTTCAAAATACTTAATATCTTTTTGTATAAAGGTTTTTTATCCATGTTGATAAAAATAATGTTATTGATAAATTCTATATTAATTTGAGAATTAGAAACAGAGGATGTTTAACTTCTACTACAAATATACTAGTGGAATTTACCTAATTCCTTTTACTGATATAATGGAAACATGAGATACAAAAGAATATCGGTATTACATATTTTACTCCTTATTACATATTTCTCTTGTGTACTTTTTCCAAAGCTAAACAGTTATGCATATGAAGGAACTAGTGAAACTAAAAGAATCCAATGGGGAAATCTAAATACATTCTCAGACCGGAAAACCTCTGAAACATATTATTTAGTAGACACAGGTGGACAACTTGGAATAGATGTATATACATCATCCAACTACAAGATAATGGCTGGATTTGGTTTCTACTATAGTTTAATACCTTTTACTTTTCAGATAGACTCTGAAACTAGTTTTAATTTCTTACAATTAAAACCCAATCAACCTCAAACTGCTAGCAGTATTTTAAATGTCACATCTGGAGCAGCACATGGGTACACCGTTACAGTAAAACAAAACCATCAACTAGAAAAAACAGATAAACCAAGTACCTTTATACAAGATACGATAGGGGACAACTCTGACATCACACATCTTCAAGAAGGCCTATGGGCATTAAATACAGTTCACGGTTTCGGATATACACTTGATAATCTAGTTGGGACAGATGCCGTATTCACAACAGGATATAGACAGTTCGCAGATGAATCCAATCAAGAACAACCTGTGATAATAGTTGAGAATACTGGTGTAACTAGAACATCAAGTGTAAGAGTAAATTACAAAATTAATATTGGAGGGACCCAAGATGCAGGATACTATACATCAAAGATCTTTTATAACTGTACAGGGACATTCTAATTAATATATATTGATAATATGGTAAAGAAAATAATATACATAATAATTGGAGTTTTAATTTCAATCACGTATATTACGGGCACATTCGGACAAGAATTAAGTTTCCAAATATATCCAACCATTATTGAAGTAGAAAGTGAACCAGGACAAATAATTAAACATCAATTCATAGTTAAAGGTTCTGGGGGAGGAAATTATTTCCTCAAAGCCTATTCCTTAGAAGTAACAGATAGGAATGGTCACTTTATCTCAAGTAAAAAAAACAATCCATATATTGGTTGGATTACTTTTAATCCCGTAATGTTAAATTTTGATGCTTATGAAGAGAAAAAGGTCGATTTGATAATTAAAATACCTGAAAATACAGAATTAGGCGATTACTATCTAACAATAGCGATGGAAAGGGAGCTAGATGATAAGAATCAAGGTCCAGTTCTAGCTGGTTCCTTAGAAATTCCTTTACTAATTACTGTTATGAAAGAAGGAGAACCCAAAGTTGAGGGTTTAATTGAACAGTTTAAAACTCAATACATTGATTTTTTTAATCCCGTTAAATTTA
>CAZCWY010000021.1:0-10950 GCA_964502535.1 uncultured Candidatus Saccharibacteria bacterium | reverse complement strand
AGTTATTGAGTTTTGTATACCACCTGATGATGATACATGAATACCTAAGTACATACTGATATTTTACCACAGAACATTAGGAATATGGTTAAGGAAATTCTACTCTTGAAACATTGTCAGAATTTTGTCATAATTATGTCGTAATATTAATCATCAAAAATATGCCAAATATCAAGCCAATTAGCTATTTAAGGAATACCAAAGAGGTATTAAAACTTTGCGACAAGTCTAGTGAAGCAATATATTTAACTAAAAATGGATACAAAGCAATTACAGTTGTAAATTCAGATAAATACGACAGAGATATGCTTCTTTTGGATTTCTACAAGAAGATGTTTGAAGCTTCACAAGACAAATTAGAAGGAAAGTTATTTACTGCTGAGGAGGTATTTAAGGAAATAGAGAAGAAATATGGATTACAGGATTAAATTCACTAAACATGCTAAGCAAGATCTAGAGCATATATATACATATATATTTGAGACATCTCTTTCAAAGAAAATTGCATATAAATTTTTAAACTATTTGAAAACAAGGATATCCTGTATAAATAAATTTCCTAAGAAATGTCAAAGATTGAGTTGTAATGAAGAATACAGGAAATTGGTAGTGAAAGATTATTGTATTATTTTTTCAATTAACGAAAAGGACAAGGAGGTTGTAATTGAAAGAATATTCTCTAACTATATGGATTTTTACAGCAGGTTGTAACCTTTATCCTAGTATATATACCCTATTTGAGATATAATTGGAGCCTATGGAGAGGTGCCTGAGTGGCCGAAAGGAACTCACTGCTAACGAGTCGTGGGCCTATTAGCCCACCGAGGGTTCGAATCCCTCCCTCTCCGCCATATTTCCAATTAAAAATAATTCTATATATATTTTACTATGAATAAAGATAACGAATATTTTTTCATTGATCTTAATGTAGTTAGTATGAAAATTATCAATTGGGGCATATCAGATACTGCTACTCTTACAGGAAATACCGAGGATAAAGATGTACATAGGATATTTTTAACTAAGGGGCAATACAACAAACTCGAGAAATATCTTAAATAGACGAAAGGAACTAAATGAACAAACTTACATTAAAAGAAAAAAGGGTAATATTAGATAAAGGTACAGAAGCACCCTATTCAGGAGAATATGTAAACAATGATAAAAAAGGAGTTTATGTATGTCGCCAATGTAACACACCCCTGTACAATTCTGAAGACAAATTTCAATCTAGCTGTGGTTGGCCTAGTTTTGATGATGAAATACCAGGAGCAGTAAAAAGAAGTCTAGATGCAGATGGTATGCGAACTGAGATAACTTGTGCAAAATGTGGAGGTCACCTAGGACATATATTCATCGGTGAGAACTTAACAAAAAAGAACATTCGTCATTGTGTTAATTCTATTTCAATGAAATTTATACCAAGTAAATAAATATATGATTAAAAAAATTGTATTAGCAGGTGGTTGTTTCTGGGGTATGGAAGAGCTTATTAGAAAACAACCGGGTGTTCTCGACACCATCGTTGGCTATACTGGTGGTAAGGTGGAAAATCCTACCTATCATAATCACGAAGGACATGCAGAAGCGATTGAAATATCCTACGATACTGAGACAACATCATATCGTAAACTGTTAGATTTTTTCTTTCAAATTCATAACCCAACCACCTTAAATCAACAAGGCAACGATATTGGTACTTCATATCGCTCAGCAATTTTTTACGGGAATGAAGAAGAGAGAAAGGAAGGTGAAAATTTTATTGAAATTGTTAATAAGTCTAAAAGATGGAAAAGTCCTGTTGTAACTACATTGGAGCCCCTTAAAAGATTCTATCCTGCTGAAGACTATCATCAGGATTACTTACAAAAAAATCCTAACGGGTATACCTGTCATGCTATCTATTTTGATAGTTATTTAAAGGATTAGGTTAATATTAAAGCGAAATTAAGATATAATACATAAATAACTTTTGTATTTAAATAATGGCAAATAACAATCAAACTTTAGAACAGACCCTATTTAAAACAGCAGACAAATTAAGAAAGAATATTGATGCTGCAGAATACAAAAATATAGTATTAGGATTAATATTTCTCAAATATATTTCCGACTCTTTTGAATCCCTTCATGAACGATTAATGAACGAACAAGCACAAGGAGCAGACCCAGAAGACAGAGACGAATACAAAGCAGAAAACGTATTCTTCGTACCCAAAGAAGCAAGATGGCCTTACATACAATCTAGATCCAAATTACCCACCATAGGAGAAGATTTAGATAACGCTATGGAAGCAATTGAGAAGGAAAATCCCTCTTTAAAAAGTATCCTTCCGAAAGTATTTGCTAGACCTAATTTAGACAAACAATCCTTAGGAGGATTAATTGATCTAATAAGTAATACAGAACTAAGTGAAGAAGCTCATAAATCTAAAGATATACTAGGAAGAATTTATGAGTACTTCTTAGGAGAATTTGCAGCAGCTGAAGGTAAAAAGGGGGGTCAATTCTACACACCAAAGAGTATTGTTAAAACAATGGTAGAAATGATTGAACCATTTAATGGAAGGGTATATGACCCTTGCTGTGGTAGTGGAGGTATGTTTGTAATGAGTGATAAGGTTGTACAAGAACACCAAGGAAGAAGAGATGATATTTCAATATATGGACAAGAATCGAATCAAACTACATGGAGACTATGTAGAATGAATTTAGCAATTAGAGGAATAGATGGAACACAGGTACAATGGAATACAGAAGGATCTTTTCTTAAAGACCTACATCCTACTCTTAAAGCAGATTACATACTTGCAAATCCACCCTTCAATGACAGTGACTGGTCAGGAGAATTGCTAAGAGATGACCCTAGATGGGCATATGGTCTGCCTCCAGTAGGTAATGCAAACTACGCTTGGATGCAACATATGATTTACCATCTTTCACCCAATGGTAGTATGGCTATGGTTCTTTCTAATGGTTCTCTTTCTTCTAACACTTCTAACGAAGGAGAGATTAGAAAAAACATTCTTAAGGAAGATTTAATAGATTGTATATTAATGCTTCCTAAACAACTTTTTTACAATACAGGTATTCCTGCTTGTGTATGGTTTTTAGATAGGGACAAGACTAGTAATGGAGAGAGAGAAAGAAAAGGAGAAGTACTGTTTATAGATGCGAGTGAGATTGGATATATGAAAGATAGGACTCATAGGGAGTTTACAGATGAGGATATTAAAAAAATATCTAGTACATATCATGAGTGGAAGAAGAAGGGTAATAGGTATGAAGATGTTAAGGGTTTTTGTAAATCAGCTACATTAGAAGATATAGAGAAGAATGGTTGGGTACTTACTCCTGGTAGATATGTAGGTATTCCAGATGAGATAGATGATGGTATTCCCTATGAAGAGAAGATGAATAAGTTAGTAAGAGAATTAAAAATTAATATGGAAGAGAGTAAGGTATTAGATGAGAAGATAAAGAAGAGCTTAAAAGAGGTTGGATTTGATATGGATAAATTGTAAGTACAAGATATGGACTATAAAATCCTCATAATAGTGGATACGAATATAATTAACAGCAACTCATATGGTGGTAGTCCTTTTGGGTCAGAATATATACACATAAAGGATTTTATTAAAGAATATAATTTAGAGAACAATGTACATATCGCAATTCCACAAGTAGTCATTGATGAAATATCTTCCCATACACAGAATAGATACAATGAAGATATTAAAAAAATTAGAGAAATCTCAGAAAAAATAAATACCTGTCCAAAACATAAAATACAAATCGAAATAGATAAAAATTTTGATGCAACAAAAAGGCTGAGGACTTTAGTAGAAGAGGAGAAACGAAATTATTCTAATTTCCATATTTTAGGATTTTCCGAAAATACAAAAGTTCCAAATATTTTGTATAAAGATGCCTTATTAAAGAAGAAAGTTTTTAATGAGCATTCTGCAAGAAAATTCATGGATGCATTAGTCATAGAGCTTATTTCCGACAGTGAATTAATTCAAGATTTTGATGGAATATATATACTGACACAAAATGGAGAAGACTTTTCAGCATATATAAAAAGGCTCAAAAGAACACTCGGAAAGAATTTCGAAGTTGTGATTGGAACAGATATTCTTGAAATAAAACTTTTTGATATATTTCAACTTGAAGATTACAAATTAATGAAATTTCTTGAAGGGGAGTATTTTAAAGATGCCACTTTTGAAGATATTGTCAATTTATTTCAATTAGAAAATATAAATAAGGACGATATGAAATATCACATAGAAAATATTAGTGAAAGAGCAAACGTCGCTGGAGAGGAAAATTACTTTAATGCTAAAATATCATTAACTTTACAATCAAAACCTGGCTTTAATAAAGATGTCTTTATTGAAATAGACAGAATGAATAATATTTTGAATATTGATGATTATGACAGAGCGTAAAGCAGGCAACATAAAATTAAAAGATTATTGCCTAAAAGTTACAGATGGAACCCATGATAGCCCCAAACAATCATTAGAAGGCTTTTCACTTATAACATCAAAGCATCTTATAAACGGTAAAGTCGATATCAGCTCTGCCTATAAAATATCTAAAGAAGATTACGACAAAGCAAATTCTAGAAGCAAGGTGGACAAATGGGATGTCCTACTTTCTATGATAGGTACTGTAGGGGAAACCGCTCTTGTCGATTATACGCCAAACTATGCGATAAAAAATATTGGGGTATTTAAATGTGGGATCGAGACAAAAGCAAAATATTTATATTACTACCTATCTAGTAAAAAGGGGCAGATTCAGTTAAAGGGACTTTTATCTGGGACTACGCAACAATATATAACATTGGATGATTTACGTAATCTCGAAATCTCGCTCCCTCCTCTCTCCGAACAAAAACGTATCGCTAATATACTCTCTTCCTTTGATAATAAGATAGAACAATTAAAAAAAGAAAATAATATATTAGAAGATATAGCACAGAATATATTTAAAGAATGGTTCGTTAAATATAACTTTCCTAATAAAGATGGTAAACCATATAAAGATAATAATGGGAAGATGATAGATAGTGAGTTAGGAGAGATACCAGAGGGATGGAAGGTTGGGAAGTTGGGAGAATTTGGGAAAATAATATGTGGGAAGACACCTTCAAAGAATGTTTCTGAATATTTTAATGGGAAATATCCTTTTGTCAAAATTCCAGATATGAAGGATATCTTTATCACAAGAAGTGAAGATTCATTAACTGATCTTGGAGCAAAACAACTATCTGGAAGGTTACTTTCCGCTGGGTCTCTTTGCGTAAGTTGCATTGCAACTATAGGAAAAGTATCGATAACTACACAGGATTCTTTCACAAATCAACAGATAAATACGATAATTCCGAAAGAAGGAACTCTTGAATATCTTTACTTCACATTAAACGATATGAAAGAATATCTTGAACAAATTGGCAATAGAGGATCAACAACATTTAATATAAATACAGAGATGTTTAGGAATCTTGAAATAATAATACCTGATGAACTACTTATTACATCGTTCTCTACCGCAACTACAAGTCTGTTTAGAAAGATCTTAGTAAATACAAAGACCATAAAAAACTTAACAAAAGGAAAAAATAAGATATTGCAGAAGCTAATAAAATAAATATGGATAGAAAAGCTATCAGTATAAAAGAGATTTATTCGGGAACTCAAGAAATCCGTGAATACGAATTCAAAAAAGGATTTATTTGGAACCATCCAACAGGTAGTAGTTTAATGTTAATAAAAAGTGTGATTGCAATGTCCAATTCTCCTTCGGGAGGAGTGGTTCTATATGGTATAAACCAAAATCCAGGGGATAGTAAAATAAATGAAGCCGGATTAAATTCACAAGAAGTACAATCATTCGAGACAAATGAAGAAAGCATAAAAATAATTATTAATTCTTATATTTCGACTAATATTGCTCCGCAATTTTTATTGCTTGAGGACAAACCTCTGAGTAAGACTTTTATGACTATCTCAGTTTCAGGTTATAGAGAATATCCTTCTGTTATAAAAAAAGATGGTGTGTTTAAAAATAAAAACGGAGAAGATGTGTATAAGTTCCGGATCGGAGATATTCTAACAAGAAGCATATATCCCCCATACTCCAGCGACAAAGCATCGCAGGAGGAACTAAATGAGATAATTGAACTTTGTGCAAAAGGCGTCAAGAAAAAAGCAATGGATATTCTAGGTATAAAAGAAACAGATTTGCCAAAGAAAAAAAGTGTTCAAGATAAATTAAAAGAGGAAAGAAAAGATGAATATGGAGTTCTCGAAAGTTAGAGAAAAGATTGCTTCTAGAGGGCATTGGTTTGTCATTGTCGGACCAGTAGAGGAAAATACAAATAAAGATCATCCTAGAGAAAAATATAAGATCCTACAAAACTCGGCAGTTCGATATAGAGGTTGGCCATATCCATACTTCCCCGAAATTAACAATCGCGAACCTTTCTCCTCTGTTGTTTTTGAAAGAGGAAAGATAAAGGGTTGCTCTGATATCGAACATCATAAAGAATGCTTTACACTATTTGAGTCAAACCAGTTTGTTTCAATAAAGGGTATACCCGAAGACTGGGTGGATGAGTCTCCCTATTTACAATCTTCACCACTTAAAGAATACAGCAAGGGCGAAGTATTAAGTTTTGTGACTACAACAAACTCTTTCACCGAGGTTTTTCTATTTGTAAAAAACTTAGTTAATTCAGATTTATATAAGGACACCCAAAATTTTTATTTTAAATTTCAATATCAAAAAATATTAGACCGAGCTCTAAAGATATTCGGGGGTAATAGAATAGAATTTTCAATGGATTACAAGTCATTATCACCCGCAATTACAGTTTGTGATCTTCTTTTGAATAAAGAGTATTTTACTACCAATTGGAAAAACATATTGATAAAAAGTTGTCGAGAATTTTATAAAAACTTTGGTTCATATGAGCCCAACGAGAAAGTGATAGAATCAGATATAGATAATTTGATAAACAGGAGATTCTAGCTTAAAATTCAAATCTGTGACCGAACAACAACTCGAAGAAAATATAATAAAAATATTAGAAACACAAGGATATACCCATATCTATGGACCCACTATTGCCCCTGATATTACCCATTTAGAAAGAGATACCTTTGAAGATGTAATACTAAAACAAAGATTAACAAACTCAATAAACAAACTAAACCCTAACATACCAGAACAAGCTAAACAACAAGCAATAAAAGAAATACTAAATCTACATACAATAGACCAAACCCTAAACAATGAAACATTTCATAAATATCTAACAGACGGAATAGAAGTAGAATACCTTAAAGATGGCAATATGGTAGGAACAAGAGTAATCCTAGTAGACTATGAAAACCCATCCAACAATGAATATCTATGTATAAATCAGTATGCAATACAATACAATTCTAAAAACAAAAGACCCGACATCATCCTCTTTCTCAACGGATTACCACTAGTTGGGATAGAACTTAAAAATCCAGAAGATCAGAACGCTACACTGAATTCCGCATACCAACAATTCCAAACATACAAAAAATACATACCTCAACTCTATGACTACAACTCGTTACTAATAGTCTCTGATGGAATAGATGCAAAATATGGATCACTAACAGCCCCATGGACAAGATTCATGACTTGGAAAACAAAAGATGGAATGCAAGAAGACCCAATAACAGAACCACAGATAAACACATTAATAAACGGATTACTAAATCATTCTACCCTACTTGAAATAATTAAAGACTTTACAGTATTTGAAAAAGAGAAAAAAGTAGATGACGAAACAGGATTAATAACTGTAGATACTTCTAAAAAAATAGCAGCATACCACCAATACTACGCTGTAAGAAAGGCAATTACATCTACAATCAAAGCATCCTCAGAACAAGGAAACAACAAAGCAGGAGTAATGTGGCATACACAAGGAAGTGGGAAATCACTCTCAATGGTATTTTACACTGGAAAAATCGTACAAACATTAAACAACCCAACCATTGTCGTAATTACAGATAGAAATGATCTAGATGACCAACTCTTTGATACCTTCGCAGGATCAAAACAATTATTAAGACAAGAACCAATACAAGCAAAAAACAGATCTGATTTAAGAAAATTACTTAATACAACTGGTGGAGGAATAGTATTTACAACAATTCAAAAGTTCTCACCATTTGAAGAAGAAGATAACTTCCCCTTACTAAGTCAAAGAAAAAATATCGTTGTAGTAGCAGATGAAGCACATAGGTCACAGTATGGATTCGGAGCTAAAACACAGTATGTAAAAAATGAAGAAGGTGATGAAATTGGAACTAAAACAAAATATGGATTTGCTAAATATTTAAGAGATGCTCTACCGAATGCTTCCTTTATCGGTTTCTCTGGTACACCAATCGAAAAAGAAGACCGCTCTACCCCTGCTGTCTTTGGTAACTACATTGATATATATGACATATCACAAGCTGTTGAAGACGGGTCTACAGTAAAAATCTACTACGAAAGCAGATTAGCACAAGTACATCTCAAAGAAGAATACAAACAACAACTAGACGAAATGGTTGATGAGATATCTGAGAACGAAAATACAACAGCTACAGAAGAAGCAAAAATTAAATGGACTAGACTTGAAGCAATTGTAGGACACGATGAAAGAGTTAAGGATATTGCAAAAGACATATTGCAACATTTTGATGCAAGGGCTGAAGCATTTGAAGGAAAAGCAATGATTGTATGTATGAGTAGAAGAATAGCGGTAAAAATGTATGAAGAGATTGTGAAGTTAAAACCAGAGTGGCACAGTGAGGATTTAAGTGAAGGTAGAATTAAAACTGTAATGACAAGCTCTTCTACAGATCCTTTAAATTGGCAATTGCACCATACAACAAAAGAAGATAGGAAAGGATTAGCAAAGAGATTTAAAGATCCTGATGATCCTTTACAAATTGTAATTGTTAGAGATATGTGGCTAACTGGATTTGATGCTCCATGTGTTACAACAATGTATGTAGACAAACCTATGAAAGGCCATACCTTAATGCAAGCAATTGCTAGAGTAAACAGGGTTTACAAAGAGAAAACAGGAGGACTAATTGTTGACTACATCGGAATAGCCTCAGATTTGAAAGAAGCATTAGCCATTTATTCAGCGAGTGGAGGAAAGGGTAAGCCAACTTTGGATATTAACGAGGCTGTAAATGTTATGAAAGAAAAGTATGAAATTGTTCAAAATCTTCTATGGGGCTTTGATTATAAAAAATATTTTAATGCAGATGTTAATGAAAAGTTAACAATTCTTCTTGAAGCTCAGGAGTTTTTACTTAGTAAGACCGAAGGAAAAGATGAATTTACAAAGTATGTAATGGAATTGTCAAAAGCATTTGCTCTTGTAATTCCCCACGCTGAAGCAATGAAGATTAAAGAAGAGGTAGGATTCTTCCAGGCCGTAAAGGCGCGGTTAATGAAGTATGAACCAGGAGAGGGAGGAAGAAGTGCTCAAGATGTTGAGACCGCAATAAGACAATTGGTTGATAAAGCAGTAGTCTTTGAAGGAGTAATTGATATTTACAAAGAAGCAGGGATTAAAAATCCTGATATCTCAATACTTTCCGAAGAATTTTTAGAAGAAGTAAAACACATTAAATACAAAAATCTTTCAATTGAATTACTAAAAAAATTAATAAATGATGAGATAAAGATTAGATCTAGGAAGAACATTATACAAAGTAAAAAACTTTCTGAAATGCTGCAAGATGCAATAAGAAGATATCAAAGCAATGTATTAACTTCTGTTCAGGTACTAGACGAATTAATTAAAATCGCAAAAGAGCTACAGGAAGAAGATAAGCAAATTAAAGAGCTGGGATTGACTGAAGAAGAAATAGCTTTCTATGATGCTTTAGCAAATAATGAAAGTGCAAAAAGTGTCTTAGGAGATAAAGTCTTAAGACAAATTGCTCAAGATTTAGTTAATCAGGTTAAGAAAAACACTAGCATTGACTGGACTATTAGGGAATCTGTTAAAGCAAAATTGAGGATACTTGTAAAAAGAACTTTGAGAAAATACAACTACCCACCAGATAAACAAGCAATAGCAACTGAGACGGTTTTGAAGCAAGCTGAATTATTTACTGAGAACAATTTATAAACATATCCTATTCGTTTCATAACCTAACCATATCTCCTCCTCATATTCTCAACATGCTCTTCTTTAAAACTATCCCCCTCTACCTTTAGCCTCTTAAGTTTGGTATATACTAAATCCCTATCTATTTCACTAATAACCTCCTCCTTATACTCTCTAATAGTATCTAATATCTCTGATATCTTAATAGATGTATCACCATTAATCTTTCTTTTAGAATAACCCCCAAAAGCTACAATAGATATATATTTTAAATTAGGATAACTACTTAATACATCTTTTAAAAAATTAATATGACCAATATTCTGTTTAAAAGGATTCTGATGTGTATATTTAACACCTCCAAGATAATGATATATATCATTACCCCAACGACCACCATATATACTACCCTTCCAATTCTTAGTTTCAATCACAAAAACACCATAACAAGAAACAACAATATGATCTATCTGAGTCGTAAAGCCGTTGTTTTTTAGAGTAATATCATTAACAGTAAAATACTTACTTTTATCTAACTTATTTAAAAAATGAGAAACAACCAATTCACCAGCTTCACCCTTACCCTCTTTTGTTGTTGTTAACCCAACAATTCGAGAGAGAAACAATATGGAGAGAAAGAAAAAAAGAAAAGGCCACATAATCAATATCCTAAAGAAATTAAATCTAACATATCCTCAGGTAAATACCCCTTAGCCTCCTCCCATATATCCTCATCCAAACCATAATATGCTTCAGATATACTACCTGTAATA
>CAZCWY010000020.1:0-11396 GCA_964502535.1 uncultured Candidatus Saccharibacteria bacterium | reverse complement strand
CTAGAGAAGTAAACAACAGTATGCCAGAGTATACTGTTGATAGATTACAAGATGCTTTAAATGAAGTTAAATTACCGATAAATGGAACTAAGATAGCACTACTTGGATTAAGCTATAAAGAAGATATCGCTGATTTAAGAGAGAGTCCATGTTTAGAGATAATGGATATACTTAAGAAAATGGGAGCAGACCTTTTAATATATGATCCATTTGTACCTGATATGTCTAATGTAAAAGATTTAGATGAAGCATTGGATAAATGTGAGGGAGTAGTAGTAGCTACTGCACATAAAAGGTTTGGTAATTTAACAGAACAAATGAGTAAAAGAAAGAATATTAAGGTAGTAATAGATGGAATGAATAAGCTAGATAAAAAAGAATTAGAGAAATTAGGTATAATATATAGGGGAATAGGTAGATAATTTAAATATTCATAAAATGAAACTAATAGTATTTTCAATCTGTTTAAATGAAGAAAAAACAATAGGAGAGTTACTAGATAGAATACCCCAAAAAATTGAAGGAATAGATGAAATAGTAAAAATGGTAATAGATGATGGAAGTACAGATAATACTGTTAAAATAGCTTCACAACACAATGCAGTAGTATATTCTAATCACAGACAAAAAAAATTAGCATACTCATTCCAAGTAGCAATAGATAAAGCATTAAAATTAGGAGCAGATATATCAGTAAATATAGATGGAGACTTACAATTTTTGCCTGAAGAAATACCCCTACTAGTTAAACCAATAGTAGATGGAACTGCACAATTTGTAGCAGGTAGTAGATTTAGTAAAGGTAAAAGACCAGAGAATATGTCTAAGGGTAAATACTTAGGTAATCAGTTAGGAGCTTATGTGGTCAGTAAGTTAACAGATCAGAAGTTTGAGGATGTGACATGTGGTTTTAGAGCATACTCTAAAGAAGCTATGTTACAGTTAAATATTAATAGTAAATATACATATACCCAAGAATCATTCCAATTAATGGCTTCTAAAAATCTTAATATTGTACAAATACCAATAAGTATTAAATATTTTAAAGGAAGAAAATCAAGAGTAGTAAAAAGTATAACTGGATTTATTACAACTTCAGCTATTAATATTTTAAGAGCATTTAGAGATTTTGCACCTATGAAATTCTTTGGACTATTAAGTCTTTTTCCTCTATTACTTGGAATACTATCAATGATATTTGTATCAATACATTGGTTTAATACTGGAAATATATCTCCTTACAAGTTTGTTGGTATAGGAGGGATATACCTATTTACTTTAGGAATAGTAATTGCTCTTTTTGGTCTACTTTCTGATATGTTAGGTAGAATGGTAAATAATCAAGAAAAGATTCTGTATTACAGTAAAAAGAACTACTACTCTAAAATAAAAGAGAAAAAATAAATGAAAGTACTCCTTTCCATATCCCATCCGGCTTGGTCTCATCAATTTCATAATGTAATAAAGCTATTAGAAAAGAAGGGACACTCTGTTAAGGTATTAGTAATTAAAAAGGATAGAAATTGGGAGATACTAGATGAATACAAGATAGGGTATAAAGTAATAGGGAGTACAACTGGTAAAGGTAAATTTCAAAAATCTGTAATTTTAATATATTCAACCCTAAGACATCTAATAGAGGCTATTAAATTTAGGCCTGATGTATTAATAGGTAGACCATCTCCTATGATGGCTATTACTTCATTTCTAATCGGTAAAAAGAATATTGTATATTGTGATACTGAAAGATCTGTAGAATCCCTCTTTTTCTCAAAGCTATTCTCATACAAAATCCTAACTCCAAAATTCTATAGATTAAATCTTGGGAAGAAACAAATGCGAGTTGAAACATTCAAAGAACTTTTTTACTTACATCCTAAATACTTTAAACCAAATCCCACTGATTTAGAATTAGTTGGATTAAAGCCTAATGAGAAATTTACATTTGTAAGATTTGTAGCATGGAATGCGAGTCATGATTTGGGACATAGAGGAATGAATGACGAGGATAAAATGGAAATTATTAAGCATTTGGAAAAATATGGAAAGGTCTTACTCTCTGCAGAGGGGAAACTCCCAAAGGAGTTTGATAAGTACTTAATTAAAGTACCACATACTAAACTGCATAGCATAATGTCACAGGCACAACTATTTGTTGGTGATGGTCTAACTATGGCATTTGAATGTAATGTAATGGGAGTACATTCAATATTTACTAGTGAACTATCCTCTGGTGCATCAGATGAAATGGAAAATGTATATCATCTTTTGTATACAGTAAGTGATATGGAAAATGTTGTTAAAAAGAGTATTAAAGTAATTGATGAGTTACTTTGTGATAGAGATTTAACTAAGAAGGGTAAGCAAAAACAGAAAAAGCTACTTAAAGAAAAAATAGAGATTAATGAATGGTTAGTAGATTACTTAGAAAAAGAGGTAGGTAAATGAATTTCCTTAAAAAGATAAAGAAGATTAATATAGATTATGTAATGTATGGGATATTAATACTGTTTTTTCTATTTATGCTATTCTTCTCTTCATTTAGAGATATGATTAAAGATGAAACTCTCTATTTCCATGAGACATGGTTGATGTCTGAAGTAATAAAGAGTGGTGAATGGATAGGGAATTATGCTGTAGGATTACATGGATTGTTGTTTAAACTACCAATGGCAATACTGTTTCTTCTTACAGGACCATCTGTAGAATTAGTAACCATTTTCAATATACTTCTTGCTACTTATGTAGGATTTCTATTCTATAAATTAAGTAAGAGTATACTTAAAAAGGATACATATGCATTGTTATCTACTATCTTGCTATTAACAACTTTCCATTTCTTTTCAAGTACACCCACCTATCTTAGGGAAATACCTTCTCTTTTAGCAGTCGTACTCTTTATGTATGCTTTAGTTAGGAATTGGGAAAAAGGGTATATGGGTCTAATATTTTTATTACTACTAGATTCAAAAGAGTATGTATTTTTTGTATTCGCTCTATTTTATCTAATCTGGCTATTTATTGATTCAAAGGAGAAGGGGTTTAAAAAAGTATTTCCTGTTATTAAAAAGTATATTCTTGTGTTTTTACCATCAATAGCTTGGATTCTATTAATGTTTTGTACAGGAGTAATTCCTTTGAATATGTATCTGGCTTCTACTCTTGGATTAATTGATACCAATTTCAAATATTTCTTCTCTCATTTTAGTGTAGATTTGGCTACTCTAAATCTAATAGAGGGAGGAAGAGATATGCCATTAATAACAATAAGGGAGTCATGGTCGTTCGGTGTAAAAGGGGTTGTAAATATATTTAACGTTTTTCTTCTTTATCTTGGGAAGATACTATATCCTAGAACATTTTCTTTTGTGTCAGTACCAAAGGTTGTAATGTTTCCAGTAATTGCTACAAGTTTTTTGTATATTAAGGAGTATTTTGTCTCAAAAAAGAAAGATTTAAGGATTTATGCTTCACTGGGTATTCTTCTTATAGTATGGCTACTTATATATTTCCTTAGGGCTTCCCATGGAAGATATCTTCTTCCAGTAGTTCCTGCAATCTCAATTATCTTTATTTATCTTCTTTTCGAATATACATATACTCAAAAACAAAAAAGGAGTTTGTTAATAGGAACTATAATATTTGTAATATTAGGATTTCTCTTTGAGACATCATACGTTCTACCTAAAATTTTCATTGAGTTGTTTATATATTTAATATTTCTATCTACAATTCTTAAGCCAAAGAAAAAATATCTAAAATATTTACTAATCTCATTAATATCAACTGTATGTATCGGAGTATCAATACTCTTTGCATATACACAAGGACAGGTATACGGTTTTCTTAATTGGGGTAGAAATAGGCAGGTAGAAGATATCTCAGAGTTCATACCAAAGAAACAAAAATATTGGAGTAACAATGAAGAAAATCAAATGTTAACCTCAGTGTATATCGGCGAGACATATGCTCCTGCGGAGTGGAAGTGGAAGTTAAATGAAATTGTCCCGAGAACAGAGAATCTAAAATTTCTTGGTCAAAAGACGAGTTATGTATTTCCCGTAGTAGATATCGATGAGTTTCAAAGTAAACTAAGAGACGAAAACATTACTAAACTTGTACTGTATGTATCTAGAGTTAAAACTAAATTTGCTGATCAGAATTACTTAGATGTATTTCTTAAACAGGATTGGTTAGAATTAAGGGATATGAAAGAATTTAAAGGGTTAAATATCTATATATTTGATATAAAATGAGGAAAATTAAAGAGTTTATAACTAAAAATGGTATATATATTCTTATTTCTTTCTGTTTATTCTTTGGTCTATCTTCATTGATATTTCGTAATGCTACCCTAGATGATGATCTGTATCTCTGGGAGACATCGATAATGACAGAGGCATTAAGTAGAGGCGAATGGATAGGGGATTATGCTGTAGGGACCCATGGCTTTTTGTTTAAATTACCAGTAGCAATAGTATTTCTCATAACAGGTCCTTCTCTTGAAATCGCGACCATATGGAATGTAATTTTGGCTTGTATATCACTTTATATTTTTTATAAAATTCTTAAGAGGTATTTCTCAAGAGAATCTATCGCTCTAAGTGGAACTTTTCTTCTGTTAACAAGTTTTCAGTTTTTCCTCCATGTCCCTACATATATGAGAGAAATTCCTGTTCTTTTCTCTTTCTTGCTCTTTTTATATTTATTACAAAACAAAAAATCCTACTGGTTGATAGGGTTAAGTCTAGGTTTAATTTTTGATGCCAAAGAGTATGTACTCTTTATGTTACTTCCGGGATTGATAATATACATCTTCTTGACTGAGAAGGACAACAACATTTTAATATCAATTAAAAGATACTTACTTTCAATATCCAAAGTGCTTTTACCAACCCTCATCATTATTGTATTGATGATATTTACAAGGATAGTACCTATAAATATGTATGGGCTGTCCCTCATTCCTGGAGTTGCAAAAGGTGGAATAGAGTACCATATTAAGCATTTTGATGTTGAAGTATCAACTACAAATCGAATAGAGCAGGGTGCTCCCTCTATTCAAGAAGACATATCCCAGGAGGATAGTATCTTTGAAAGAGTGGTAGATATTTTTCAAAGTTATATTGGAAAGCTTTTGTATCCAAGAACTTTCTCCTTTATCTCAGTTCCAAAGGTTATAATATTTCCTGCATTACTAAGTAGCATATTCCTTTTTATGAGGAAGATTAAAAAAAGAGATAATTTTTATTTAGCAATGTTTTTATTATTCTGGAGTTTTATGTCTATATTTCTTCTTAGAGCCTCTTTTGATCGATATATACTTCCAATTCTACCAGCAATATTCTTTTTCTATATCTTCTTTCTTAAGGAAGTAATAAAAGAGAAGAAAAAATTCCTCATTACTATTCTTGTTTCTGGGCTTCTTGCTTTTGGGGGAATGTTTTTTGAAGTAGATTACATATTAATTAAAATTATGTTAAACCTATTGATACTGGGAGTATATACTCTGTATTACTTATATCCTAATAGAATAGCAAATCCTTTGGTATATATCTCTTCAATAGTAGGTGGGTTATCTTTATCAATTGTTTTATTCTTCTTTTATTCAAATGGACAACTAAATTACTATTTGAATTGGGGAAAAGATTTTGAAATAAAGAAAGTAGTTTCCCAATTTGAATATCAAGAGAAAATTCTCCTAAATGATGTCGGTTGGGATATATTGCCAAAAGTTTACAGAGGAGATAATCAGTATCCACCAGAATGGAAAATGGAATTAGCAGATTGGGTACCGAGAAAGAAATTTCTTAAAACGTTTGAACAGAGCACAACTTTTGGAATGTTTGGGAAAAATATTCTGGCTATACAGCAGTTTGTATACGCTCAAGGAATTCAAAAAATTGGCTTAATTGTTTCTAATTTAGAAGTGTATAACTTCCCGTATCAAGGTATACTTGAAGAATTAAAAAGTCAACCATGGCTACAATTTACAGAAAAGATATCTTTGAAAAACAAAACGTTATATATTTTTGAAGTTAATAGATAATATGGAAAAGAATCCGTTAGTTTCTGTTGTTATGCCAACCTACAATGGAAGCAAGGGAATAAAAAGGGCTATTTTGTCTGTTCTGAATCAATCATATAGCAATTTTGAAATTATAGTTGTAGACGATTGCTCTACTGATAATACTGTTGAAGAAGTAAGTAAAATCAAAGATGGAAGAATAAAGGTATATAGACATAGCGAAAACAGAAATGGTTCTGCAGCAAGAAATACTGGTATACGAGCATCAAGGGGAGAATATGTTGCATTTTTAGATGATGACGATGAATGGTTAAAAGATAAACTTTCTAAACAAGTTGAGTATCTTTCAGAAAAAGATTCTTTGGATTGGGGTGGTGTTTTGGTAAGTCACAAAATTTTATACGGAGGAAAGTATAGAAGTGTAGTATTGGAAAAAGAGGGGGATATTTCTAAAGAGATATATTTAATGCAAAGGTCTTTAGCAGCAGGATCTTCTTTGATGGTAAGAAAAAGTGTTTTTGATGATGTCGGCCTATTTAACGAAGAATATTTAAGGCATCAAGATTTAGAATTTGTACTAAGATTTTTGAAAAAGTACAAACTAGGGGTAATGAAAGAAGTTCTTTCCGTTATTCACGGTCATTCTGGGAGAGTAAGCGGAGAGAAGATGCTTTCTGTAAAAGAGAGATTCCTAAAAGATTTTAAGGAGGATATTGAAGCTTTCGGAAAGAAAACTTCAAGAAAAATATATGCCCGACAATATCTTCAAATTGCAAAACATTTTGCTTTGGATGCTAATGCTAAAATGACACTTAAATATCTTCACAAATCTTTATCATATGGGTTGCTTTTTTCAAATAGGTTTAAGATTTTAATTCTTGAGAACTATTTTGCACTTCCTTTTTACTTCCTAAAGGCTTTAATTGTAAAAGATTCAAACCATGGAAGATAAGAAGAGGATATTAATATTTGCTGGTTGTAACGATAAAAAACTAATATCAAAGATTTCCCCTATTTTAGAGGCCCCTATTGTTGAAAAGGTCTATCTGGTTAGGTTAAAGGCTATGGAGTATTCTCATTCAAAATTGAAACAATATCCAGTACCCTCCCTATTTAGTTGGATCCTTCCACTTAGAGAAGTATACAGAATATTTACAGGGATTTATTTAATACTTTCTAATGATATAAATCTTGTGATAGGTTTTCACTTTATAATGCATGGGATATATACAGCTATTTTATCTAAAGTATTTCGTCTTTCATACATATTTATGTTTATTGAAAGCCCAGATAAATACAAATGGGATAATTTTTTGATTAAGATGATTAAAAATGCACAAGCAATTGGTGTTAGAGGAAGTAATTCAAAAGAGTACTTGGCAAAAAAGGGGGTTGATAGGGAAAAAATCTTTATTCCACCAAACGAATTCGAAATTCCAAACACTGAAATAGCTCAAGAAGAGAAAATTTACGACTTAATATATATTGGAAACTTTGTAGATATTAAGGATTTACCGCTTTGGGTAGAGTGTGTGAGTTATTTGAAAAAAGAAAAGAGTAATGTTAAAGGTGTAATGTTGGGAGATGGAAAGAAGTTTGAAGATATAAAGAATCTTGTAAAAGCGAAAGGATTAGAAGAAAACATTGAACTTGTTGGAAGGAGAAAAGATGTTTTTGAATATATTAATAAGGCGAGAATTTTACTTTTGACTTCAAAAACAGAGGCTTTACCAATGGTTGCAGTTGAGTGTATGTCTTTGGGTGTTCCAACTATATTACCAAATGTAGGGGATGTAAAAGACTTGATAAAAAATGACGTAAACGGTTTCCTTATTGATAGTAGGGATCCTAAAATTTTTGCAGAATCAATTTTAGAAATTCTTAACGATGATGAGAAATATAAAAAGATTAGTGAAGAAGCAATAAGAAGTATTGAGAAACTATCAAAGGATTCAGAACATTCTAAGTTAGTAAATTTATGGAGTAATATATTAGAAAGGATTAACTAATGAAAGTGATTAAAAACAGTACACTATATCTTTCTGTAAGCCTATTACAATCATTAATGGGTTTTCTTTTATTACCACTATACACTTCACTACTTACAACTAAACAATTTGGATTGACTAGTTTGGTTAACTCCGTTGCAAGTCTATTACTAATTTTCTTCTTATTTGGGAGTCAGAGTGTTGTAAGTAGATTGTATTTTGAACATAACGATGAAGAGAAAAGACTTAAAAATTTCCTGGGTTCAATATTTCTTTCAAAAATAATATGGAATATATGTATATTAGTGATTCTCGTAGTAGGAAGATCAATCATCTTCCCAATAATTGGAGAGGGAATAGATTTCTATCCGTTCATGTTAATTGCAATAGGTATAGCCTTTTTTAGTAGTATTTTTCACCTTTTTCAAACGTTTCAACAGACAGAACAAAAGGGGTTTAAATATTCCTATGCTCAGATTGCATATTTAGTAATAAACAATGGGATATCTGTTCTTCTGTTAGTTGTTTTTAAGATGAAGGCAGAAGGAATTATCTTAGGGACATTAATAGCAGATTTTTTGATGGCAATATTTGTATTTATCAAACTCAGAAATAGAATCACTCTAAATCTTGATAAAAGAATCCTCTCTGACGCCTTTGGCTACTCTTGGCCAATATTTTTACATGCACTTTTTGGATGGGGAATGGGTTCAGTAAATAAAATAATATTGAATAATTTAGTATCTATCGATATTGTAGGAATATATACAATAGGGTTTACTGTGGCTGGAATAGTAAATATGGTAGCGGTAGCTCTTAATAGATCGTACACTCCGTGGTTTTTCGAAAAAATGAAAAAACAGAATGGAGATAATAAAGATATAGTGAAATTCTCAGAGTTTATCATTCTCATTTATTCGCTTTTAGCACTAATGCTTTCTTTGTTTGGGAGAGAATTAATTTCACTCTTCCTCAATAAGTCATATAGTGAAGCATGGAAAGTAATTCCATTTCTTTCTTTCGGTTATGTATTTAATGGTTTATACTTTTTCTTTGTAAATATCTTTAACTATCAGAAGAAGTCTATAAAATTGATACCAGTTTATACTCTCTTCTCAGCCCTGTTAAATATATTATTAAACTACTTACTAATTCCAAAGTTTGGAATGATAGGGTCAGCGGTTTCAACAGCTCTTTCGATGTTTCTGCTAAGTTTCTTTACCTATTTAGGTTCTAAAAAATTCTTTAATATTGGGTATAGTTACATTCGATTATTATCCTTGATTCTTCTTCCAGCAATATTCTCTTTACCAGCGCTGTTCCCAATAGATAGTAATATTTGGATTTCTATTGTCCTTAAGTTTGTATATCTCGTAATGTGTTTGTTAATAATTTATCTTGTTACCAGAAAAAGATTTGGTGATAGTTATGCTAGACAATTTGATAATATTAAAATGTATTTTGATGCAATCAAAAGAGGTAATAAAAATAATAAATGAGATAGAAAGGAAGATACCAGTTGATGAATGGGTTGTAGATGGCATAGATGTTTGGCCATATATTAGGTTTAAGTTAGGTTCTAGATTATCTAAAAACGATTTAAAGTCTCAACCGATGATGTCACGGATATTAAATAGATATATACTCAATCTTCCAAAGTACTTTGTTAATAATCTGCTGTATACGATAAAAGATTCTAAGATAAAAGAATGTGAATATCTTTTTATTGAAAATGGTGTACAGTCAGCATATATAAATAATCATTACTATTACATTCGAACGGATTTTCTTAGAGATCTACTTGAGGACAATCTTAAGAAATGTTGCACTTGGGTTTATGGATATAAAATGGAATATCCTTTGAGCAAACACTCTTTGTTCTTACAATTTTCGTTAGATTTTGTTGCTTTGAGAAACCGTTTCTGGAAACCAAAAGTAACAGAGACAAAATTTAAGGGATATAAGAGTTTTCTTTCAATGCTTAGAAAGAAGGGCCTTTATCATAAAGAATTTGAAATAGATAATATTTTAAAGCAGATTAATACTCTTTTAAGATATAGAGAATATTATGAAGAAAGGATTGGAAAAATAAAACCAAAGGTTGTGTTCATTCTTTGTTATTACAGTATATATGGGTATGCATTGATATCCGCTTGCAAGAGATTAAATATCCCAGTTGTTGATATACAGCATGGGGTCCAAGGGGATTACCATTACTCATACGGTAGTTTTGAGAAAGTGCCAAGTAATGGGTATACTCTCTTACCTGATTATTTCTATGTTTGGAGTGATTTTGAAAAAAAGACCATAGAAAAATGGAAGCCGTCAAATATTGGCGTCTTAGTTGGAGGGAACAATTATCTTCAAATTTGGAAAGATTCTTCATCTAGTGAAGTTTTAGAATTTACAAACTTTTTAAAGAAGAAATATCATCTTGATAGATATTCAAAAATTATTCTTTATACCGTACATCCTGAGGAAGGGTTTGACGAGTCAATAATTGAGGCAATAAAAAATAGCCCTAAGGATTGGTTTTGGTTTGTTAGATTACATCCTAAAAGAGGTGAAATGTTAGAATATACTGAATCAAGAATAGGGGAAGTAAAATGTTCGTATGCTATTAAAGATGTGCACCTTCTTCCTTTATATTCACTTTTAAAGGTTGTGGATATACATGTTACTGGAGTGTCTTCAACAGTAATGGAGGCGGCTGAATTTGGTGTGAAATCAGTTATAAATCAAAAAGAAGCTTTAGATAAATACGAGGAGTATATTAAAAAAGGGTATGCAAAATATGTTGAGTCGTATAAACAAATTCTTTCTGAAATTGAGAGTAATACCACTTTTAATATTCGCAAGGATAGTGGCAAGAAAGAAGATATACTTAAATTAATATATTCGATTAAGAAAAATGCTTGAGATAATAATATATATAATATTAGCAGTAGTAAGTATTACAGGTGTAATCCTCACTATATTTGCACTACCAGGAGTATGGTTAGTATATATATCAGTAGTAATATTAGCTCTAATGGGTAAATTCGCAATAATAACTCCAACGATATTAATAATTCTCTTCATACTCTCTTTACTCTCTACATTTATAGATAACATAGTAATAGCTCTTGGTGCTAAGAAATTAGGAGGAAGTAAATATGGAATGATAGGGGCTATACTTGGTGTATTTATTGGTGCACTCATTGCTCATATTCCAGGTATGTTTATTGGTTCTTTTCTTGGTGCTACCTTAGGAGAGTATATATTTGCTAAAAAAGATTTAAATAAAAGTATTAAAGCAGGATTAGGCTCCTTTATTGGAGTAATTACTAGTATTGTTCTAAAGGTTGGATTTAGTATTGGGATGATAATATATATCCTTA
>CAZCWY010000019.1:0-11450 GCA_964502535.1 uncultured Candidatus Saccharibacteria bacterium | reverse complement strand
TTAATTGAACAGTTTAAAACTCAATACATTGATTTTTTTAATCCCGTTAAATTTAACATACAGATTAAAAACTCAGGAATTAGAAAACTTAAATCATTTGGCATATTAGAAATTAAAAATATAATTACAGACAAAAAGTATAGTAGAGAGTTAATCCCCCAGAACGTATTAGCTGATTCTTCTAGAATTGCGCTAGATGAAGAAGGCTTTGTTCAAGGAAACGATTATGTTTCTTGGGTTTCTCCAGATATTTTTGGAATCTACTCTGCTAAAGTAGATCTTTATGATAAATATCATACTGAGGAAAATGCTAAGATATTAACTTCTAGTCCTGAACTAACATTTGTATATATAGATTTCTTTTTGCTAATCGGAATACTTTTATCAATTGCCCTATTTGTACTTTTATATCTCTATAGAAAACTTAAGTTCTAAATTGACATTGCAAATAAAATTATATACATTAGTTGTAGATACAAAGTTTAAATTACAGTTTTAATTATGAAAAACAAAAAAGCATCTATTATTTCCCTACTGCCTATAACTCTTTTTACATTACTTTTAACACTTTTTCTTTTCACTAAACAAAAAGTCTCTGCTGCATTCTTAACAACTATCTCTGATACTCTAAGTAGGATAGAAGATAATACAGATTCAAATCATACAATTGAGTTTGTAACACCAACAGGGGTAGATCAAAGTACAGATACCATTATTTTAACATTTGATGATACCGGAGATGCATATGACCTTTCTGGTCTTACATATCAAGACTTAGATCTTGCAGTTGATGGTGATGCAAATTGTGATGGTACATGGACTGACAAAACCTTAGCAGCAACTCCTGGGAGTACTATATGGGGAGTATCCATTAGTACTGTTAATGATACGATTACCTTAACAGCACCAACTAACGCTACTACAGGTGAAATCACTGCAAACAGATGTGTACAAATTGAAATTGGAACCAATGCTACAACAGGCGGAGCTGGTGCAGGACAGATTGGAAATCCAGCCTCAGGTACATATATAACTGCTATTTCTGGAACTTTCGGAGATACAGGTAGATATGCAGTAGCAATTGTTGCAGATGATCAAATAGATGTAACTGCACAAGTAGATCCTACCTTAACAGTAACAATTAGTGCAGATTCATGTGCACTAGGAACACTTACTGCTAACTTTATAGAAACATGTAACTACTTAGTTACAGTATCTACTAACGCCTCTAATGGTTATGTATCAACAATTGTTGGTGATGGACTACTAAGAAATACAATTAATGATATAAATGATGCAATTGATGGAACAGTAAATAAGGGTCAGGAAGAGTATGGAGTAGGGACATCAAAGACTGGACAAACAATCTTACAAAACACATCCTGCACTGATCATGATGCAGGCATCTCTCAAGCAGCAACAAGACTATTAACAACAGCACAGCAGTTTGCAAATTCTACAACCCCAATAAGTGCAGACCCCACAACAATTTGTCACCTAGCTTCAGTATCAGGAGCAACTCCTGCCGGTAGTTATGCTCAAGTTGCCACTATTGTTGTAACAGCTAATTTTTAATTTTTAGAAATTAAGAGAGATGAGAAACAAAATGCCCCTTCTTACGATAGCTATATTACTTCTTTCTTCATTAGTATTTTTTTCATTTCCTAATATTGTTAATGCTCAGGGAGCATTAAGTCTTCAAGTATCTCCTCCTATTTTAGAAATAAAAATTAATCCAGGAGACACATATAGTGATTTTATCAAATTTGAAAACCTTAGTGATACTGAAACTCTAACACTTTACCCACAGGTACTCTCTTTTAAAGCAAAAGGTGATGAAGGAGCACAAGAGTTTATAGAAAATACAGTTGAAACAACTAATTTTTCTCTTGCTCAGTGGGTAGATATATCGACAGATTTGATTGTGATAAAACCTTTTGAAAGAATCGTTCTTCCATTTACTATTACTGTACCTATAGATGCAGAACCAGGTGGAAGATATGCAGCAGTTCTTCTTGGCAATCAACCTATTACTCCAAAAGAGGGTAGTAATGTTGCTCTAGGAGCGAAGACCGGCTCTATTATTCTTGCAAAGATAAGTGGAGATGTAAACGAGTCTGCAGTATTAAAAATGTTTAAAACTGGGAAAGATTCATATCAGTATCCTCCAGTTGATTTTGAAATCACTATTGAAAATAACGGAAATATACATGTTAAACCAGAGGGGAAGATAGTAATTTCAAATATTTTTGGAAAGGCTGTAAAAGAAGTAAATGTTAATCAAGCAGGAGGTAATGTACTTCCAGAATCCAGTAGAAAATATACTCCAAGTTGGGAAACAGATAAGTTTACATTAGGCAAGTTTACTGCTGTCTTAAACCTCAAATATGGTGAAGAGAATCCTATGAATATTTCACAAACAATTTCATTCTGGGTATTACCTGTTAAAGAAATAGTAATAGCATTAGCTGCTTTGTCATTACTCATACTACTTTTTTTCGTGTTAGTAAAAACCTACAACAGGATGATTATGAAAAAAGCACTAAAAATGCAGGAAGAACTTACTAAACAAACTACACCTACAACCCAACCACCTGTAGCGTAAAAAATTGACTTCTTTACATGCTCCTTTTATACTATTAGCATAGGATATTATGATTAATAAACATGCCTAGAATAATAGATAAAAGTAGCAAAATATTTACTAAGAAATATATATTTCTAATTACACTCATTCCCTTACTATTAGGCTTTGCAACATCAATACTTTTTAAAGATTTTAACTTCCAAGAATTACTTTCTCCAGACGCAGTAATTACAGCACCAGATATTTTAGGTATATCTGCACCAAATGTAATGTCATTTCAAGGAAGACTAACTGACAGATCGGACACCCCTATAACATTAGCTACCTCTATTACATTTAAGATTTACAACGTTCCGTCAGCAGGAACAGCACTTTGGAGTGGTACATGCACATTAACCCCTGATAATGATGGGATATTTAATGCACTCCTGGGAAGCCAGTGTGGTAGTGCAATACCCGACACAGTATTTGGAGAAAATGTAGATACCTACCTTGGTATAACAGTAGGTACGGACACAGAGATGACACCTAGACAAAAAATTGTCGCTTCTGCATATGCATTAAATGCAGATACCCTAGATGGATTTGATTCCTCTCAAGCACCAGGTATTAATAATGTAGTAGTACTAGATACGGCGGGGAATTTAGCATTTGGAGTAACTAATCCAGTAATTTCTTCTTCCGGAGATATTGTCCTCTCTCCAGTAGAAAATTTAGGGGTAGGAACAACAAATCCACTTTTTAGAACTCATATAGTTCAACAAGGAGTAACTGCAGAAGCATCCTCTGTAATAACTGGTGGAGATACAGGAAAAGCTTTAGTAATTCAAGGAAGTGGTGGTGCTTTTATATCTGGTAGAGATGTTACTAATGATGTTGAATATATGTTAGGGATAGCATCTGGGACATCAGTATTTATGGGTTCTGCAACTG
This sequence comes from uncultured Candidatus Saccharibacteria bacterium, assembly GCA_964502535.1. Taxonomy (GTDB): domain Bacteria; phylum Patescibacteriota; class Dojkabacteria; order SC72; family SC72; genus UBA2259. The sequence goes on along the minus strand of CAZCWY010000019.1, from coordinate 7,930 downwards.
CTCATAATCTCTCTTTTAGAACGAATAGTATTGATAGAATAGTTATCCTGGGTTCAAATGGATATATTGGGATAGGAGATACATCCCCAGCATCATTATTTACTGTGGGTAGTGGTGACTTATTCCAAGTTGATAGTACTGGAGATCTTATTAAGATTAAAAATGTTACTTACACATGGCCAAGTAGTAATGTAAATGGAGTATTAACAAACAATGGAAGTGGTACTTTAACATGGGCAGCAGCATCAGGTGCTACTGCTTGGGATGATATAGGAGACCCAGATGCAAGCTCGTCAATAATACATGGAGCTTATACTACAGAGTTTACATATGACACTTTTACTTCTGGAAGTGCCTTTAAACTATCATCAGCATCTACTGCCTTTACTGGAAGTATAGGGGATATTACTTTATCTGGTAGTAATGCTGCTAATACTGGTAATTTACTAACTCTAAACAATACTGGCACTTTAAATACAGGAACAACTTTTTTAATTAATCATTATGCAACAGGAACAAATAACCTAGCATTTAGAGTAAATGATGAATCAGCCGATACAACTCCATTTGTAATAGATGGGAATGGGAGGGTAGGGGTGGGTACAACTACTCCATCAGTAGCTTTAAATGTAGTTGGAGATTTATTAATTGGTTCAGCAACAACAGGAACAATTACTGCAACAAAAGAATTAATACTAAGACAAGATGGGGATACATATGGTTCTTCAATTTTCAGATTAAGAAATAGAGATGGAGAAAATGGTGCAATATTTGAAACGACCAATCCCACAATTACTTTAATTGATTTCATTTTTAAAACTTCACTAAATCAAAGAAATATCCGTTTTGAATCAAGGGCGGGAAATGCAAGAGTAGGGAATCCTTCTTTTCATATTGGAGGTGCTAGTATAGATTCACCTACATTTGCAGTAGGAGATAGCTATGCTGCAGTATCAAACAAATTAGCAATAGGCTCTTATGGTAATCCATCTACCCTTTTACAATTGGGAGCAGGAGGAAATGCAGGAACACTTGGTATCGCAGGTTCCAGTTCTGGACTTGTTACCATTAATACAGCAGCTACTGCTGGTACTTGGACAATGACCCTTCCAACTAGCGCTGGAACTAATGGGCAAGTTCTAACAACTAATGGTAGTGGTGTTTTAACTTTTCAATCAATTTCTGCTGGTAGTGTTGCTTGGGATGATATTTTAGGTCCAGATGCAAGTTCATCAATTGCTCATGGAGCATATTCAACTGAGTTTACATATAATACTTTTACCTCTGGTAGTGCATTTGGACTATCTTCAACATCAACAGCTTTTACTGGAAGCTTAGGAGATATAACTCTCTCAGGTAGTAATGCTGCTAATACAGGAAACTTACTCTCATTAAACAATACCGGGATATTAAATACTAATACAACTTTATTACTTAATCATTATGCTACAGGAACAGGTAATTTAGCATTTAGAGTAAACGATGAATCAGCTGATACAACACCGTTTGTAATTGATGGGAATGGGAGGGTAGGGGTGGGTACGGATACTCCTACATCATATTTAGATGTTATGGGGGCGACAACTTCTACTTCTTCGTTAAGACTGCGAGCAGGAACAACACCAACTTCTCCAGAGATAGGAGATATATATTCAAATGGTACATCAGCATATTACTATAATGGGTCAGAGTGGAAAGATATTACAGCTGGTGGAGCTTGGACTATTAGTGGTAACAATATTTATTATACTTCTGGGAATGTAGGAATAGGTACTAACAACCCAGAATATGCACTAGATGTTAATTCTGGAACAAATGATAATTTAGCAAGATTTAGTTCAATAGACGATTTTGCCAAAGTATATATAGCAGATCATGACACTACAAGCTTTTTAGCAACCAATAATCAAACTTTATCTTTTGGAATGCAATATGACGAACAGTCATCTCCTCGAATTACTCAAGATGGTACTCCGCTTGAAGCGGAATTTAATAGTGACGGAACGAAGATGTACGTAGTAGGAAATGGTAATGATAGGGTTTATCAATATAGTCTTCCTAAACCTTGGAATATTAATTCTGCCTCATATGATTCAGTATTCCTTTATGTTGGTACACAAGATAGTGAACCAAATTCTATCGCTTTTAATCCTAATGGAACCATCATATATATGACTGGAGATGCTACCGATAAAATCTATCAATATACTCTCTCTACCGCTTGGGATCTCTCTACTGCAACTTATGCTTCAAAATTTCTTTATGTCGGTTGGGTAGAACGCACCCCTCTATCAATAACCTTTGATGATAACGGAGATGTAATGTATTTGACGGGGAACTATATGGATAGTGTCTATAAATTTAATCTTTCTACCCCCTGGGATATTACAACTGCTACTTTATCATCTAGTGTTTCATCATATGCTTCTGCTTTTTCTGTCAATGCTCAAGATGGATTACCTAATTCTGTAGCTTTTAATACTGATGGTACTATCATGTATGTTACTGGAGAGAGTACAGATAAAATTTATCAATATTCACTTTCTACCGCTTGGAATACATCTACGGCGAGTTACACTTCAAAATTTCTCTCTGTGACCTCACAAGATACCGGTCCTAGCGCAGTAACCTTCAATAGTACTGGAACTGTTATGTATCTAATAGGCAGGACTAATGATAGGGTTTATCAATATACTTTATCCACCGCTTGGGATATTACTACAGCTACTTACTCATCAAATTCATTTTTGGTATCCGCACAAGAAACGGAACCTCGATCTATAAAATTTGATACAACTGGAACTAATATGTACATTTTAGGAATGAATAGTGACAGGGTATCTCAGTATACTCTCTCCACAGCCTGGGACATTACTACGGCTTCTCTTTCTAAATCTTTCTTGGTATCTACACAGGAGACTGCTCCAAATGGAATCGTTTTCAATTCAACTGGAAATATAATGTTTATCACAGGCTATGATACTGATAAAATTTATCAGTATACTCTCTCTACACCTTGGGATGTTTCTACTGCTTCTTACACCTCTAAGTCATTCTCTTTACTCCCACTAGATGGTACTCCATTAGAAGTAGATTTTAATTCTAATGGTACTAAGATGTACGCAATGGGATATGATAGTAAGAAGGTTTATGAATATAACCTTTCTACCCCTTGGGATCTTACTACTAACTATTTTTCAGTTACAGCACAAGAAACAGATCCTCGCTCAGTAAAATTTAATACTTCTGGAACTAATATGTATATAGTGGGAATTGCTACTGATACTGTATATCAGTATTCCCTCTCTACAGCTTGGGATCTTACTACTTCCTCTCTTTCAAAATCTCTCTCAGTAGCAGCACAAGAAACTGCTCCTACTGGTGTCACTTTTAATGCCACTGGAAAAATAATGTTTATCATAGGTCCTGATACAGATAAAGTTTATCAATATTATTTATCAACAGCTTGGGATCTTGGTACCGTATTTAGAATTGCCAACTCTTCCTCTGTACTCGCCCAAGATGGTACTCCAATAGAAGTGGCATTTAGTTCTAATGGAACTAAGATGTACGTAATGGGATATGACAATGATAGGGTATATCAATACAGTCTCTCTAAACCTTGGGATATTAATTCTGCCTCATATGATTCAGTCTTTCTTTCCGTTGGAGCACAGGATTCTTTGCCAACCTCTATAAGCTTTAACCTTGACGGAACCATCATGTATATGACTGGTGAGGCCAACGACAAAATCTATCAATATACTCTCTCTACCGCTTGGGATCTCTCTACTGCAACTTATGCTTCAAAATTTCTTTATGTCGGTTGGGTAGAACGCACCCCTCTATCAATAACCTTTGATGATAACGGAGATGTAATGTATTTGACGGGGAACGTTATGGACAATGTCTATAAATTTAATCTTTCTACTCCTTGGGATATCTCTACTGCGGCTCTTTCCTCTAGTGTCTCATATTCTTCTGCTTTTCCTGTCAATTCTCAAGATGGAGCACCTAATTCTGTAGCTTTTAATAATAATGGTACTATCATGTATATGACTGGAGATGGAAATAACACAATTTATCAATACACACTCTCCACCGCTTGGAATACTTCTACTGCTACTTATGCTTCTAAATCTCTCTCTGTGACCTCCCAAGAAGGTACTCCCCGCTCAGTGGCTTTCAATAGCACAGGAACTGCTATGTATCTTATAGGCAGTGCCAATAAAAGGGTTTTTCAATATGCTTTATCCACAGCTTGGGATATTTCTACTGCTACATATTCATCCAATTCCTTTTTGGTTTCAGCACAAGAGGCAGATCCTCGCTCAGTGAAGTTTAATTCTACTGGAACTAGTATGTATATTGTGGGGATTGGTTCTGATACCGTTCGCCAGTATTCTCTTTCTACTGCTTGGGATATTACTACTGCTGCTCTTTCTAATTCTTTTTCAGTAGCTACACAAGATAATGCTCCTACAGGGGTGACTTTCAGTGCTTCTGGAAATAAGATGTTTATAATAGGAGAAAGTACCGATAAGGTTTACCAATATACTTTATCAACAGCTTGGGATATTACTACTGCTACTTACAGCTCGAAATTTTTACCTATACTAACTTTAGATGGTACTCCCTTAGAAGTAGATTTTAACTCTAATGGAACTAAGATGTACGTAATGGGATATGATAGTAAGAGGGTTTATGAATATAACCTTTCAACTCCTTGGGATCTTACTACTAGCTATTTTTCAGTTTCTGCACAAGAAACAGATCCTCGTTCTGTGAAATTTAATACTACCGGAACTAGTATGTATATTGTTGGAATTGCTACTGATACAGTATATCAATATTCTCTCTCTACAGCTTGGGATCTTACTACTGCCACTCTTTCAAAATCTCTCTCAGTGGCAGCACAAGAGACTGCTCCAAATGGTGTGGCTTTTAATTCTAGCGGAACTACGATGTATATCGTTGGACAGGATACTGATAGAATTTATCAATACAAGTTGTCAACATCTTGGAATATATCCACTGCTTCTACTAGTTATGATAGGGCATCCATGTTTATTAACTCCTTTGGAAATGTCGGAATTGGCATTGATAACCCTACAGCATATATTGATATAGCAGAATCTACCTCTTTTAAACCTTCCCTAAGAATTAGAACAGGAGTAGAACCAACGATAGGGAATGTTGGGGATATTTATTCAAATGGGTCAACACTACTTTATTACAATGGTTCTGAATGGATAGACTTAATATCTGGTGCATGGCGTTTTAATGGTAATGATCTTTACTACAACGCTGGAAAAGTAGGAATTGGTACAACCTCTCCAACAACAGCTCTAGACGTAAATGGTCTTAGCCATTTTTATAGTGATGGAACACTGTCCTCTGAAACATTAATGGAAGCAGATCGTACAGATACTTATTTTGATGAAATTGATATTACTGGCAATATTTTGTCGTTAAATAGGGATTATACATACAGTAACGTAGGCAATGCTAACATAGAATTGGGAAATTATTCAAGTATGTATTCTACACAAAATGTTACCTCATTTACTCACACTCACGAAACAGTGGAGGGTTCTAACAAACTTTTGCTTGTACAGGTTGGAATCGCAAGTTCATATTCCCCTCCACAGGTAACTTCTATGACTTATAATGGTGTCTCTCTAACAAAAGCTGATAATGCTAGTGGTCCATACGTTTCAGTAAATGTCTGGTATCTAGTGAATCCTACTGTTGGAACTCATGATTTAGTTGTTAACACAAGTTTCAGTGCATACGGTCTCGGCAGTATTAAAATTTTAGCAATAACTTGGTTAGGGGTTGATCAAAATACTCCATTGGGTAACATAGCAACTGTAGGAAACGCAATGGGTGGTTCCAGTTCTGTTGAAATAGCAAGTATGGAAGGAGAAATAGTGGTTAACTCAATTGGTGTGGGGGGAGCTATAACTTCAGGCGCAGGACAAATAGATATCGATGTAGATACTTCTCCATTAGGAACAAGTTATAAAAACGGAGAAAGCCCTACTACAATGACCTGGAGTTGGTCTGGCTTTCGATGGTGGTCATCCATTTCTGTGTCCCTAAGACCATATACCGATGCGGAACCACTTAATATATTTGGAGATCTTGCATCCTTTTCTTCAGACTGTACTAGCCATTATGGTGTATGTGTAGATATTTCAAATATCCTAAAGCTTAGCCAAAATTACAATGCTGCTACTGGTGCTGTATTAAATATTGAAAATCTAGGGACTGGTGCTGATATTTTATTTAATACTTCTCCCATCTTAAGAATGGCTGATGGTGGTACTATGCTCTGGGATGATGGAACTAATACTTTGATGAGCCTAGTAGATAATGGAACGGCAGGAGCTCTTTCAGTAGATGCCTTGTCAAGTAATACTATAGACGTAATTGGCGAATTATCGGCGAATTCGATATTGACAAATTACCTTGAAGTGAACTCTGGGACTTCTAACATATCAGCTCTATTTAGTTCATCAACTGATTTAACAAAGGTTTATATAGCTAATAATGACACAACAAGCTTTATAGCGTCAAAGGATCAAACTATGTCTTTTGGTCTGCAGTATGATGAATCCTCATCTTCTAGACTAACTCAAGATGGCACTCCAACAGAGGTAGCGTTTAGTTCTGACGGAACTAAGATGTATTTAATGGGGAATGGAAATGATAGGGTTTATCAATATACTCTCTCTAAACCTTGGAATGTTAGTACTGCTTCCTATGATTCTGTGTCTTTTCATGTTGGTACTCAAGATAGTAATCCTCATTCTATAGCTTTTAATACTTCCGGTAATATTATGTATATGACTGGAGAGGCTACAGATACAATCTATCAATACACACTCTCTACTGCTTGGAATCTATCTACTACAACTTACGCTTCTAAATCTCTCTATGTCGGTTGGGTAGAACGTACTCCTTTATCAATAACTTTTGATGATGATGGAAATGTAATGTTTTTGACGGGTAACTATGGTGATAATGTCTATAAATTTAATCTCTCTACTCCTTGGGATATTTCCACTGGTACTTTGTCATCTAGTGTCTCTTATTCTTCGTCAATTCTTATTAATGCTCAAGATGGGGCACCTAACTCTATAGCTTTTAGTAGTGATGGAACTACAATGTATATGACTGGAGATGGTAACAACACAATTTATCAATACACATTATCAACCGCTTGGAACCTTTCAACTGCAACTTACGCTTCTAAATCTCTCTCTGTGACCTCACAGGATGGTACTCCCCGCTCAGTAACTTTCGATAGTACTGGAACTATTATGTACCTAATAGGTAGTGGAAATGATAGGGTTTATCAATATACTTTATCCACAGCTTGGGACATTTCTACAGCTACTTACTCTACCAATTTCTTTTCGGTATCCGCACAAGAGACAGATCCTCGTTCAGTGAAATTTAATTCTACTGGAACTAGCATGTACATTGTGGGAATAAATAGTGATACAGTTCGACAGTATACACTCTCCACAGCTTGGGATGTTACTACAGCCACTATCACTAACTCTTTTTCAGTAGCTACACAAGATACTGCTCCTACTGGTGTAACTTTCAATGATAGTGGAAACAAGATGTTTATCATAGGAGAGGGTACTGATAAAATTTATCAATATACTTTATCAACAGCTTGGGATGTTTCTACTGCTACTTACACCTCTAAGTCCTTTTCTATATTAGCTTTCGATGGTACTCCACTAGAAGTAGCGTTTAATTCTGATGGAACTAAGATGTACGTAATGGCATATGATAGCAAGAGAGTCTATGAATACAACCTTTCTACTCCTTGGGATATTACTACTAACTATATTTCAATCGGTGCACAAGAAACAGATCCTCGCTCTGTAAAATTTAATACTACTGGAAC
>CAZCWY010000018.1:9956-12943 GCA_964502535.1 uncultured Candidatus Saccharibacteria bacterium | reverse complement strand
GAGGGTTCGATTCCCTCTCCCGGCAGATTTTTAATCAACATCCATAAATAAATCAAGGTTCTCATTTCCACATTTAGGACATCTCCTTAATTCTACCTGTCCTTCATATACATAACCGCATTTTAAACATTTCCATCTAGACCAAATCATATCTAGATCTTCTGGATTCTCCTTATTTTCTATATATTCAGCAGGTATTTCAGGGTCAACGTGAGATGTCAGATCTTTAGGTGAAGTATCATTAATCTGGTTTTTACTCTTTAATGTATCCTCCATCTTCTATCTTTTTTAAAATTAAATTAAAAGTATCCTGTTCATTAATATTAGAAGTATCTAATATTAAATCATAGTAAAGTATTGGTTTATTATATTTAACTTTATATAATCTCCAATACTTCTCTTTATCAATTTTATATCTTTTTTTTAATCTTTTACTAATCTCAATACTCCTAAAATATCTTTTAATTCCCTTAATATTTTCTTTTTCCAAATGTCTTCTTACCTTTACATCCTGCTTTGCATCTAACCAAACAGAGAAATCACATTTAAGATTTTTAATTTTGGAAAGAGCTCCATATACCTTACTATCTATAACAACATTACCATTGTTAGCATATTGTTCAAGCATCTCATCAATTTCGTAATCAAGATGATTTCCTCCTTTAGAAATATCTTGTAAAAATTCTTCGAAGTGCTCAAAGTCACTCTCTTTTGCGGCTTCTCTAAACAGATCGCCTGCGTAAATATGCTTTAAATTAAAATGCTTAGCTAACATTTTGGAAATCGTAGTAATACCTGAACCTCCCGGCCCCCCAACTACAATTACAAATTTTTTCTTTCTTTGAGTCATATCTAGATATATAGTATATTAATAGAAATATAATGTCGAGTAAAAGAAGAACAAAAAGGAAAGTAACTCACACCTACCATTCACCGGACAAGGTGATATTAGTTTTTTTGATTGCAATGGCTATATTTGGTTCCATTATGATATATGACGCAAGTGTATATATGGCTAATGCGGAATTTAATAATCAATTTAGATTCCTAATTCAACAAGTTATCTGGATATTCTTTGGAGGAGTAATCGGAAGTCTTTTCTACTTTATTGATTACAGAAAAATTCTTAAATTCTCTGTACCTTTCCTTGCTGTTATTACATTCCTTCTTGTACTGGTACTAATTGCAGGAGTAGAGATAAATGGTTCTCGAAGATGGTTTCAATTTGGACCCTTACCACAAATACAACCCGCTGAGTTTGCTAAATTGGCAATTGTAATGTACTTTGCTAGTTGGTTTTCAAAAAATGAATATTCACACTCTAAATTAGAAGATTCAAAAAAAGCCTTTGTAAAATCAATAGTCCCATTTTTAATCATATTGGGTACGATAGGGTTATTAATCCTTATAGAACCCGATCTTGGAACAGCAATGATAATTTGTATTACAGCATTTTTAATGTTTTTTCTCTCTGGAAAAGATAAATTTCATAGGAAAGGATCATTATCAATCATCCCACTTGCATTAGTATTGGGTGTAATAGCAATTGTTATAGAACCATATAGAATAGAAAGAATAAAAACATACTTTAATTTAATTCTAAATGGAGAGGTGGCAGACCCCAGGGGCACAGGATATCAGATGCAACAGATTCTTATCGGAATTGGAAGTGGTGGTCTTTTTGGAAAAGGGTTTGGCCAATCAAGACAACGGTTTGGATATCTAGTTGAAAATACTGCATTTACGGATTCTACCTTTGCTGTACTATTGGAAGAAATGGGATTACTTGGTGGAGCAGTAATAATAATCGCATGGATATTATTTTTATGGAGAGGATTTAAGATAGCTTTAACTGCAAGTGACAAAGAAGGACAATATCTAGCAACCGGTATAACAATATGGTTAGCTTCTCAAGCATTCTTAAATATGGCAGCAAATGTAGGATTAGTACCTCTCACAGGAATACCTCTACCATTCCTAACATACGGAGGATCTAGTACAATAGTAACAATAATTGCATTCGCATTACTTTTAAATATTAGTAGATATACAAAAGATGCTTAAAAAAGATATAAAAATATTAGTTACTGGTGGAGGTAGTGGAGGACACTTCTCTGTTGCCAAAAGCCTCATTGATACATTAATTACAGATTACAATATCTTAATTGATAATATTACATATGTTGGAGGTGATTTAGGAATGGAAGGAGAAAAGGCAGGAAATTCGCTAGAACAAAAACAATTTAAGGATGCTAAATTTAAAACCTTTTATATTAGAGCTGGTAAACTTCAGAGAAAGATTTCATTTAAAACTCTGTATTTACTCTTAAGATCAGTACTCGGTTTTTTTGATGCAATCTCTATAATAAGAAAAGTAAAGCCATCAATAATAATATCTTCAGGAGGGTTTGTATCAGTACCAGTTTGTATTGCTAGCTGGATATTTAAAAAACCAGTATATTTACATGAACAAACGGCCTCAGTAGGTCTATCAAATAAAATAGTAGGAAGGTTCGCTAAAAAGATATTTATTTCCTTTAAGAACTCCATTAAATACTTTCCAAAAGGTAAAACCATTCATTCTGGAAACATTATAAAAAAAGAGGTTTTTAATAAAAACATATTACCTAATACTGATAAAGAGGTAATTTCTCTATTAGTAACAAACAAACAGCTTCCTTTCATCTATATATCAGGTGGAAGTCTAGGTTCTCACAGTATTAACACAAAAGTGTTGGAAAGTATAAATACTCTTTTAAGAAAATATCGAGTACTTTTACAAACAGGTGAAAATGAAATATTTAAAGATTTTGAACAAGGTGTTAATATTCAAAATAGTCTTCCTTCTTCACTAAAAGAAAGATTTGTTGTAAAGAAATATATTGATATTGATACCATTGGATATGTTCTTAACAATATGGATCTTTTTGTTGGAAGATCTGGTGCAAATACAGTATATGAGATAGGGGTATTAAAAAAGAATGCCC
>CAZCWY010000018.1:0-9856 GCA_964502535.1 uncultured Candidatus Saccharibacteria bacterium | reverse complement strand
GGAAGATCTGGTGCAAATACAGTATATGAGATAGGGGTATTAAAAAAGAATGCCCTCTTTATACCAATCCCTTGGGTTACACATAATGAACAATATTTGAACGCCAAAGTCTTGGAGGAAATCGGTACCGCTCATATTCTTGAAGAAAAATATCTTACAGAATGTGATTTAGAAAATGAGATAGAAAGATTTGAGGAACAATTGAAAATGCGAAATATCAACAAAAGCAAATTGGAGGAACTGTTTCCAACAAATGCAATATATTTTGTAATAGATTCAATATTGAGTAATCACACAAAAGATTAATCTTTGTCGTCTAAATATTTAATGTATAATTAAATATATACAATGAATATTTTCAAGAACCAATCCTTAAAAAAGTTCAATCAGTATGGTGTAGATATTATTACTAAGTATTTTGTTGAAATTAATAATGAAAATGATATTACTGATTTAGTTAACTCAGGGTATCTTGAAAAGGAGAACTTTTTAATTCTAGGAAGTGGAAACAATATTCTTTTCACAAAAGATTTCGATGGTATTGTTGTTAAGCCCAATTTAATGGGTAAAAAAATTGTTAAAGAAGATGACAAATTTGTATGGATTGAAGTGAAAGCAGGAGAAGATTGGGATACTTTCGTAAAATGGTGTGTTAACAATAACTATCAAGGTATTGAGAATTTAGTAGATATACCAAGTAGTATAGGTGGAGCTGTATCTCAAAATATTGCAGCATATGGACAAAATATTATGGATGTAATTGAAAAAGTAAATGCTATTGATTTAAAAAATAAGAAGAAAAAAATTTTTAGTAATAAAGAATGTGAATTTACATATAGAGATAGCATATTTAAATCAAAAGAGAAAAATAGATATTTAATCATATCTGCCATCTTTAAACTTAAAAAAGAAATTGATGATTTAGAAATTAGTTACTTTGAAAGAAAATCAAGATATGGGTCTTTGGAAGACGAATTAAAGAGTTTTGCAAAAGAACCATACACTATTCAAGATGTTATGAAAGCGGTCATTAATCAAAGAGGTAAGAAACTTCCGTCAATAAAGGAGTTTGGTACTTGTGGAAGTGTTTTTGAAAACCCAGTTGTTACAAATGAAAAATATATTTCGCTTTCCCAAATCATATCTGAATTACAATCTTACCCAGCAGAAAAGTTAGTATATAAAAAAGATAGTGATAAGATGCATAAAGAGTATGTCAAGATACCTGCTGGGAGAATAATTGACGAGTTAGGGTGGAGAGGGAAATGGAAAGGTAATGTAGGTATGTTTGAGAAACACGCACTTTGTCTTGTAACAAATAGAAAGGCTACTGGAACAGAAATATTGAACTTACTACAAAGTATAAAGAAAGATGTTAAAGAGAAATATGATATAGATTTAAATTATGAAATTAATATATATTAATCACTAATATGGCAAATTTAATAGTTAAAGGTGGAAATAAGCTAAATGGAGAAATAACTCCTGCTGGAAATAAAAACTCAGCATTACCCATCCTTTGTGCTACATTACTTACAGATGAAACAGTTAAAATCAATAACTTCCCGGAATTAACCGATGTTAGTAAGTTAATAGAACTAATGAAGGAGCTGGGTTCTGAAATAAATTGGGATAAAGAGAAACAGAGTATTGAAATTAATAACTCGAATTTCTGTAAAAGTTTTGGGGACTCTGGTCTTCCTTTAGGAATGAGAGGAGCACTTTTAATTTTGGCTCCACTTTTACTTAGACATAAGATATTAGAAATCAAGCAAGAAATTGGGGGATGTTCTCTTGGCATAAGAGAGATAGATCCCCATTTAGAAGTATTTAAGAGCCTTGGTGCAAGTGTAACTGTTAATGAAAAACTCTCCATAGATGCAACTAAAGGTCTTACTGGAAATACACTATGGCAAGACTATATGTCAGTAACTACAACAGAAAATTTCATTATGGCTGCTTCACTTGCTAAGGGAAAATCAAAAATGATTAATGCTGCATCTGAACCCCATGTACAAGATTTATGCAATTTCTTAATTGGGATGGGATCTAAGATAGAGGGAGTAGGTTCATCTACTATAACTGTAAAGGGTGTAGAGAAGTTACATGGAACAGAATTTACAATCTCTTCTGACCATCATGAGATTACTACGCTATTAGCTTTAGGCGCTATGACTGGAGGACAGGTAAGAGTTAATCATGCTATCCCACAACACTTCCAATTGATTAATAAAACATTTGCAAAATTTGGAGTAAATATACAATATGAAAAAGATACTGCATACTCTGATAACAGTGGGATACTAAAAGTAGTAGAACCATATACAAAAAACCTTTTACAAAAGGTTGAGGCTGCACCTTGGCCATATTTTCCAGCAGATCTATTACCCCTTATGATGGCTCTTTCTGTTAAAGCAGAGGGAAACTGTATGTTCTGGAATAAAATATATGAAGCAGGACTATTCTGGATACCTGAAATGATTAAATTTGGAGCACATATCGTTATGTGTGACCCTCATAGGGTAATTGTATTTGGAGGAAAAGATCTATCCCCAGCAACAGTTGACGCTCCAAACATTATTAGAGCAACAGTAGCATTACTCATGGTAGCTCTCACTATAGATGGAGAAAGCATCATTCATAATGCAGATTCCATAAAACGAGCACATCCTAATTTTGTTGAAAACTTACAAAAATTAGGAGCTGACATTAGATGGGAGAAGTAGGGTAATAATAGTCTACTTAATACTTAACATTTAACTGTCTAATTCCTCAATTACATTGTAATAACAATGAATAATGGAATATCCTTAATATTTTCCTATTTACTCAATTCAATTATTTAGAGAAAAGAAATTAATCTCGTAATAGTAATCTTTCACCTGTAATACATAGCTTGTAGTATTACACTCTTGACCATTATTAAATATTAATGGTACATTAGTGGCAAGAAGTGGTAAAAAGTGGTATATTTTGGACATGATTATTGGAGAATACCAAAGCAAAATAGGAGAAAAGAAAAGAGTATCACTTCCTAAAAGGTTTAGAGATGAACTTGGACAAGACATCATATTAACAAGAGGATATGAAAATTCATTAATACTTGTTAATAAGGGAATGTGGGAAAAGATAGCAAAGGATGTTGTTAATGGCTCTTTTATAAATAAAAATATTCGTGATACATCTAGATTCTTAATAGGTAGTGCAACAGAAGTATCGCTAGATAAAATTGGAAGATTTGTAATTCCTCAATCCCTCTTTGAATATGGTTCTCTTGATAAAGAGATAGTATTTCTTGGATTAGTTAACTGGATAGAGATATGGGATAAGAACAAATGGGAGGAAAGAGTTAAATATCTAAATACAAATAGCGACAAAATAGCACAAGAGATTGAGAAGATGAAGGAGGATAAATAAATGGAAAAGATTCATGTTCCTGTATTACTTTCTGAAACTCTAAAATACCTTAATGTTTTACAAGAGGGATTTTACATAGATTGTACGCTTGGAGATGGAGGACACAGTATTGAAATACTTAAAAGGATAAATGATAAAGGACACCTTCTTAGTATTGACCAAGACCAATATGCAATTGATTTTGTTAAAGAGTATTACAAGAATCAATTAGCAGACAATTGGGAAATAGCTAGATCAAACTTCTCTAAGATTGATTCTCTTGTAGAAAAGTATCCTAGAAAACCTGATGGAATACTAATGGATTTAGGACTTTCCTCAAGACAATTAGAAAAATCACATAATAGAGGATTTAGCTATCTAGAAGATAGCGAACCACTTGATATGAGAATGGATACTCAACTAGGTGTAAGTGCAAAAGATTTACTGATTGTTCTTCCAGAAAAAGAACTCTCTGCTCTTTTCTTAAGATATGGGGAAGAGAAATTTGCATACAAGATAGCAAGAGAAATTAAGAAAAATATTACGAATATAAATACAGTTGGAGATCTTACAAGACTAGTCTTCAGAGTTGTGCCGGCAGCTCATCAAAGTTCTAAGAACCCTTCTCGCAGAGTCTTTCAGGCTCTGCGGATAGTGGTAAATGATGAATTAGATTCATTACAACTTGGATTAGAAAAGTCTTTTAAGCTCTTAAACAGTAAAGGAAGGTTATGTGTAATTTCCTTCCATTCACTTGAAGATAGGATAGTAAAAAATTATTTTAACAATTTAGTTGATAGCGGAGAGGGTGTGCTTCTTACTAAAGAAATAATAGCCCCAACCGACCAAGAGGTAAGGAGTAATCCCAGATCCGCTTCAGCTAAGTTGAGAGTTATAGAAAAAATATAAGAAAGAAATGATTAAAAAAGAAACTTTTAACAATAGAATGTTCTCTTTTCTCTTACTGTTTTCATTTGTCCTCTTTACACTCTCCCAATTAGTAGTTAACTCAATTCTTACTCCCCTTGGAAGTAAATTAGAATCACTAAATGCAGAAAAGGAGTATTTACTTGAAGAGAATAGGGTAATATCTGAAAAGATTGCTAAAAATAACTCTCTAAGAGTAATTGAAAGTCTCTCACAAAAGAAATTAAACCTTTCAATAGATAAGGTACAAACTTTTGTATACATTGAAGATTCCACTTTAGTTGCAAAGAACTAATGACAAGTCTTAGTCATTTACATTCAACGAGAAAAAAGGGAAAAGATTCCTCAACAGGAGTTAAAATTCAAAGAAATAACTACAAACTAATCAATGCACTTCTATCCGGTATTGGAATAGTAATCCTATTTCAAGCTTTTAGATGGCAAATACTTGAATCTGATAAGTTTATTTCAATTGCCAAGCAACAGTATACTGATTCTGGAAAACAAACTACTCAAAGAGGAAAGATTGTAGCACAAGATGGCACAATACTTGCAGTAGACCAACCCATTTGGAATATATATGCATCTTTAAGTACAGATGAAAGAGAAAGAAAACTTTTTTTTAGTAAAAAAGATCTGTATATCTCTTCAGTCTCTTCCATATTAGCAGTTGAAAATAGTACCATTGAAGAAAAAATTACTGATGATTTTGTATATGCATCATTAGCAAAAGGAGTTGATACTGAAACTAAAATTGCACTTGAAAATGCAAATATCTTTGGAGATGAGAATAATAACAAAGCTGGATTTGGTTTGTACTTTGAAAGGGCTCTTAAAAGAGTATACCCGAATGGAGAGTTAGCTTCCCATGTCCTTGGCTTTATTGGTAAAAACAGTGAAGGAAAAGATTTAGGCCAGTATGGAGTAGAGGGCTTTTACTTTGGTGATATTACTGGTAAAGAAGGATATACATATGAAGAAAAAGACTCAAGAGGAAACACCATTCTAACAGCAGAGTACGAGCCTGTTCAAGAACGAGCAGGTAAAGATTTTACCTTAACAATTAAACCTTCTTTACAAAACAAAGTAGAGGGAATATTAAAAAAACATGTTGAAAGTACTAGTTCTAAAAGTGGTAGCGTGATAATAATGAACCCTAAAACAGGAGAGATACTAACTATGGCAAACTACCCATCATATAATCCAAATGAGTATTGGAGAATATCTGACCCATGGGTATTTAAGAATTTAGCAATAGCAGATGTTTACGAATACGGTTCTGTACACAAACCAATTACTGTTGCAATTGCACTTGAATCTGGATCTATTGATAAAGAGTATACATGTAATGATCCTACAGGATATCTTGATTTGTATGAGGCTACAAAATATGAAGACCTAAAGGGAAGAAAGATTTACACATGGGATAGGAGACCAGATGGATTACAAAAATTAGCAGATATGTTAAAGAATTCCAGCAACCCATGTTTAGCAAAAACTGCACTTGAAGTAGATTCTGCCTATTATTACAACAAACTCAAAGAGTTTGGAATCGGTAATTTCATTGGAATTGGATTACAAGAGGAGAGTAATAGTTACCTAAGATCTTTTAATGAATGGACAAGACTTGATATCATAACTGCTTCGTATGGACAAGGAATATCCGCTACTCCTCTTCAAATTGTTTCAGCAATTAGTACAATTGCAAACCATGGAAAAAGAATGAGACCATATATTATTTCAACTATTTCTAATGACGAAGAAACAATTAAATATCCTCCTCAGGTACTCTCTGAACCAATATCTAAAGATACTGCAGACACAGTAGCCGAAATGATGACTCATGTAATAGAGGATGGTGGTATAAATGAGAAATATATTAAACTTTTAAAGAACTATTACATAGCTGGTAAAACAGGTACTGCACAAGTTGCTAAAAAAGATGGAACTGGATATGAAGAAAAGAAAACAATTACTACCTTCGTTGGGTTTGCACCTGCAGACGATGCGAAAATGATAATGTTAGTTAGATTAGAAGAACCTAAAAATGATCCATATGCAGCTGCAACTGTTGTACCTTTATGGACCGATATATTCTTGAATATTGTACATGACCTAGAAATATCTCAAAGAAACTGAGATAATCTAAAATAATTTTGTACCAATTAATATGATAGATATATTAAAAGAGAGTTTAAGGTATTTATTTATTTCCACCATTGTCTCTGCTTTATTTGCTCCAATATTAATTAGTATCCTGTACAAATTAAATCAGGTAAGTGGTATTAAGAAAACAGAATTAGGTTTAGGAGGTGGTACAAACTCTATCTTTATGAGGATAATGAAAACTACCCAAACTAATGGTACTCCTAATATGGGTGGAATATTGATTTGGATTGTCATACCAATAATCTCATACATATTCATACCTCTTTCCCCACAACTTCATGCATTACTTCTGGGCTTTCTTCTTTTTGGCTTCTGGGGATTTATAGATGTTGCTATATTTACAAATGGTTTAAAAAATAATCCTAAGATGAAGGCTATGCAGGAAACTTTCGAATGGAGACTTGGGAAATTAATACTTACTGTATTATTAAATATTGGAATAATGTATCTTCTATATAGTACAAAGACTCTTGATAACATATCCATTACAAGCGCTATAACTATATCCTTTACACCAGCAGTATTAATTCTGTTATCAATACTAAGTCAGTTTGCAATATATTCTGGAGAATTAACAGATGGATTAGACGGTCTAATGGTAGGAATCTTTATTATCATTGTATCTGCAATGATTGTACTTCTCATTATTCAGCAGAGGTATGAATATCTTCCATTCCTTTCTATTACTCTTGGTGTGCTCATAGTTGATCTTTACTTTAATATCCCACCTGCAAGATTTTGGAATGGTGGTCCAGGAGCTATGCCCTTAGCTTTTGCTATGTTCTTTATCGGAGTTGTTACAAATAATATCCTTCCATACTTTTTAATGTCCTCTATTACTTGGTTAATAATGCTTTCAAGTGCTGTTCAAATATTAAGTATGAAATTCTTTAATAGAAGGATATTTAAAATAGCACCAATACATCATCATTTCCAAGCTATTGGATGGCCACATTACAAGATAACAATGAGATTCTGGTTATTTACATTCTTAGCATGTATCGTTGGAATATTTATAGGATTACTGTAAATTAATCCTTCTTACATACACTTGAACCATCTTCACACCTACAGATAAGATCTGATTCTTGTGATTTGTATACATCGCCATTATTTCTTATATACCCCTCATAAATACAGTTATCTGCTTGATAAACATTCTTGTATTCATCATGGTACTGCAATTTAAAGGTATCAGAGATATTTAAATCAAAATTCTTAATACTAAATATGTTTTCCGACTTACAAGGTAAATTGAAGGATGTATTAGATAGATTACTTACAACAGTTAATATCAATTTATCCTCTTCCAATCTATAAAAGCCCATTTGAGGAGAAACTAAATTCTCAATATTACACATACTACCAATTTCTAATGTTACTCTTAAATCACTTCCAACTTTGGATATATCAGAGAATTTAACCATTTGATTTACATCAGAGTTGGTATCTAAACTATTTAAGAAATCAAAAGAATATTCTAATCCATTAGAGGTAAAATCAGTCATAGAACTCTCCTTAATTATCTGAGTATCACAGATCTTTTCTCCATTGCTATTACATATACAGTTACTTCCTAAATCATCTCCATATGCACACTGTTTTGATACTAAGTTATCTTGAATATATAACAGAAAAACACCCAGGGAACTGAAGAAAAGAAAAAATGTAATAATCACCAACCAATTGGCATATAACCGACCTTTCATAACGGGGATATTGTATCATATTTTGGGAAGGAAAAGGCAAGTATGTGTTTCCCAAGTTGATATATATGTTTCTTGAGTATTAATAAAAAACCGACATCCATATGTGTTAAAATATCTCCATGCATGATTCACACATTCATTTATCAATGAGCCCTCTAAAGGAGAATATCATAGATGATATTTATGACTTTACTAATAACAATGGTAAACACATATTATTACAAACAACAGATATTACAGACTATCAAGACAGTATTGATATATATAACTCACTAAAAAAAGATTTTCCCAAGGTAGTTAATTTCGCTTTAGGAATACATCCATCTAGAATAGAAGATGGTGTAGCGAAAAACAATTTAGAAGGAATAGAAATATTTAAATATGCTCAAAAACAGTATGAACTATTTAAAGAGTTCTTTGACAAAAATAAAGATGAAATATCAGCAATAGGGGAGTGTGGACTTGATTACTACACAATGGATGAATACTATCAATTCTCTAAAAAAACTAAAGAGGAAATTAAAGAAGCACAAAGAAGAATATTTTCTAAATTGTGTGAACTAGCAGTAAAAGAAAATCTTCCAATGAGTATACATGCAAGAGATATTAAAGGCAGTAATAACTGTGTTAAAGATTCTCTAAAAATCGTTGCTAAAGAAGGTAATGGGCTAATCAAAGGTTCATTCCATAGCTATACAGGAAGTATTAAAATGCTTAATCAGATATTAGATCTAGGAATGTATGTTGGATTTAATGCAATAATTACATACCCAAGTGGTGAAAATGTTAGAGAGATATTAATAAACACTCCAGTAGAAAAAATTCTCTTTGAAACTGATGGGCCATTCCTACCTACTCAAAGTGTAAGAAAGAAAAAAAATGCTATAAAAAAATATGGGAGACCAGTATTAATAAAAGAAGTAATTGAAAAAGCATCTGAGATAAAGAAAATCCCTTATGAGAAACTTGAAAGTATTACAGATATTAACTACATTACTCTTTTTGAGAAAGAGGATAGACCATAACTACATACTCTCCATGAGGATGCTTATCAAACTCCCTCTTTAAAAGAATATCTTCTAACTCTTTTGCATTTCCACTTAATACCTCTTCTCTCATTTTTGTTAAATCTCGAGCAATAACAGTAGAGTTTTCTGGACAGATATCATTAATAGTTTTTAATAAAGAAAGTAACCTATTTGGAGATTCATAAATTATTACTGTATTTCCTAAAGAAAAATATCTCTTTAATATTTCTTTTCTTCTTTCTAAAGATTTAGTTAAGAAACCTAAAAAAATGAATTTATCTGTAGGAAGACCACTAATAGACAAAGCAGAAATTACTGCACTAGCTCCAGGGATACTCTCAATAACGTAATCCAACTCTCTTAATTCTCTAACTAACTTAAACCCAGGATCACTAATTAAAGGTGTCCCACTATCTGATATCAGACCAAGATTTAAACCAATATCCAATTTTTCTTTAATTTTCTGAATAATTCTATCGTGATTCTGATCCCTGTAAGAAATTAATTTGGAATTGATTTCATACTTTCTAAATAGCTTTATACTCTCTCTAGTATCTTCGGCCAGTACAAATGGAAGTGACTTTAATATTTCTACTGCTCGAAACGACATGTCTCCAAGGTTTCCAA
>CAZCWY010000017.1:0-13985 GCA_964502535.1 uncultured Candidatus Saccharibacteria bacterium | reverse complement strand
GCACAGTGAGAAAGAATGAATACAACAAAAAACTCTTTTCTTTGATTTCTGTATTAGCATCAATATTTGTATATACGGGAGCAATAGCAATATATTTTTATGCTAATGGATGGAGATTAGGAGATTCTAACCAATTGTTTATTAAAACAGGTGTATTAACGGTAGAATCTACACCATTTTTAGCAAGTTTGGATGTAGATGGAGAAACAGAGGGAAGAACTCCAAAAAGCGTAAGTCTTCCTGTTGGAAACCACTCTGTTTCAGTTTCTAGAGATGGATATATTGAATGGAAAAAAGATATTGAAATTAAAGAACAAAAATCAACCCCTATATACCCTTGGTTAATTAAAGAAAAGATCTCTAAAGAAGAACTCTTTTCACTACAGGATAAAAAATATATTAATAGTTGGGCAAACAAAGACACTACTCATATATATTTTCTAACTAATGAATATCTACCTGATACCCTACTCTACAAATACACTTTATATAGGTTTGATAGCAATACTGCTTTCTGGGATATATCTTCTAATCCGAGAGTAGTATTAACATTTGAACTTCCCCAAGAGCCAAAAGTTGAAATGCAACTTTCTCCCAATGGACAGTTAGGAATTCTTACTTTAATTAATACCGACTCTACTAATTACTACATACTTGATTCAACAAAAAGTTCAACCTTAGAAACATTAACTCAGATTAATTTACTACCTTTTTCTTCTTACCAAATGACATGGTCAAATAACAGTCAATATCTAATATTCGAGTCCAAAGACGATTTAATATCTTTTGATATTACGAAACAAACTAGATATTTGTTAATTAAAAAAATGGAAGGTAAAGAATACATATGGAATACTGATAGGCAAGGTAACTTTTATAAATTAGAAGAAAACCCTGACTATCTTACAAATGAAAATGTCTATTCACATATCCTGATTCAAACACAGATGGATGGTTCAGAACCTAATAGTATTTTAACTGACCTATATTTCCAAAAAAATCAAGACTTTATCTTAAGGTATCAACAAGATACAGGAGATGGTAAGTACTTACCTTTTACTAACTCTCCCGAGAGCACCAAAAGTGTGGGAAAGATTATTAGTTTTACTGTAAATCAAGAAGCAAAAGGTATCTTTATTGAAACCAACATATCCTCATACTGGTACAGTATTGAACTTGAGAAATACTATCTAGTATCTCCATATCTTTCTGAGTTGATATCTTTTGCACCTAATAACGAGTGTTTCATATTTGAGGATGAAAAGGGATATAACGTGTTTAGATTCTTCAAAGAGGAAGGAGATCACACTGTAGATATTGGTACTAAAAACATCAAGGATATGCCTCATGCCATTTCAAATATACAATGGCTTTCTAACTCAATTAATCTCTCCTATATACAAAACAATGTATTGTATATCACAGATATTGATGGAGAGAATAAGGTGGCTGTTTTGAGTGATACAAATTTAAATATGTATCAAACATTTAATGCCTCAAGTGATAGGATATTTAGTATATCAGTTAATCAGAATATTCAGCTTCAAACTAGTGATATTAATATAACATCCTCTACAATACATTAGCACTTCTTTTTAATCTGCACCTTTTCTGTAGCATAAAAATTCTTCTTAAAACCCCTACCCAACATCATTTCTGTATGTGCTTGAAGATATGGGATAAAGCCAAAAGACAACATCTGAACTGCTATTAATGCTATCTCTGCAAAATCTAGTAAGTTTCTCCACCAAGGCCAATCTTTAGGAATTGGGATAAGTTTTCTCCTATAGTAGATTAAGAATATATTACAGATAATTAATAGACCCAAAAGAAAACTCATAGCTTCCGGTAAGTTATATGCTGCAGAGCTATAAGCATAATTTTTACTAAATACACCAAGTAGATCTAAACCAACCGTCATAAGATATACGACGGTAAAGAACAGTATGTAGTTCTTTACCATGGAGAAAATCATATGTGATTTCCAATTCCATGGAATATCCTTAGAATATATTAAAGCCGCTAGTGTTGTAGGAAAGATAATAATCCCCCACCCCCATCTATGTTGCTGTTTATAAAACGACTTATAGGACTTAACCATAGTCTCATTTTCTACAGCATCACTATTGCTAGGAAGATAAACCTCTTCACCTTTAAACTCACCCTTGTATCTAACTACGGCATTCCAAAAGAATGTTGTATCATCAATACCTAATTGAGGATCCCAAAAATGAACCTCTTTCAGAGTCTTAAGATTAACAACATATGATGAAAATGATGCTTTAGAACTGAATACACTATTAGAAAAAGGTATCGTCTCATACTTCTCTGTAGTCCAGTTATGAATAGTGACTAGAGTAAGCATTGTAGATTGCACTCTAATTAATACTGGTACTCTCCATATATTATTATTCAATGTATATACAGCACTTGTGTAGTATTTCTGGTCGGGCAAATCTACCGTAAGGTATTTATAAGTAATAGCCGATAAGTATTTCGGATGAGGTCTTAAATCACAATCACAGGTAATTAACATATAGTTATGAATATCTTTTCCCTCCCCCTCAATCTTTTTTACATAGTTTCTCATAGCCCAGTTAATATTAGCCCCTTTTACCCCAGCAGCTTCCCCTTCTATACTACATGGATGAACATAGTACTCCATACTAGCAAACTTTTCTCCATACTTTTGTTTTAATATATTAAAACTAGGAATCTGGATATCTTTTGCTGTTCTCTCTTCCATTGCAACAATTACATGGATTCTCTTTGCACCAACATCGCTCTTACTCCAAGCCTCAAAAGATGGATCTAATACATCTAGTCCCTCTTTGTATACGGGACATAAATATATATACTCCAATTCATTAAATCTCTGTTCATTTACCTCTTTACATTCAGAAATAAAATCAGTCTCCATATCCCTTTTCATTCTTTTTACACCAAGAGCTACCCCTACTACAAATTTTACCCCTCTATACACCCAATATATTATAAGATATGAAATATAGAAGACAAAAACCTTCTCCCACCCAAGTAATGCAAATATTAAAGGAGATAAAACAAAAAACCAAATCATACTACCAGGAATAAATTCTAATACTCTTCTAAGCCATCTTGGGGTTTGAGTAGGATATCCATCCTTTCTATCAGGTGGCTTTAGTTGATCAACTGTTAGTCTTTCTTCCATATATTTAAGAGTATATACAAATATCTATAAAAAGTGCACCCGACCGGAGTCGAACCAGCAACCTACGCGTTAGGAGTGCGTTGCTCTATCCAATGTTGAGCTACGGGTGCAAGCATCAAATTATATCACTTCTGATTACTTTTCTTTAGTTTATCAATAAAGATATTAACATCCTGCTCATATGCATAGAGATCTATTTTTTCACCCTTAGATTTCATCCAAGAGAAAAGAAAAAGGGAAGCGGTATCAATCGCCTTCTCTTTTGTCATTCCTAATGCTATTAATTGATTTACTAACTCCTCATTTACTTTATCTACACTTTTAGTATTTGTATCAGTCATTGTTACTTAAGAAAAAATTAATCTTCCCACAAAACCAGCAACTGCACCATAGAACATTGCTGATGGGATTGTTGAACAACCTATACCCAATCTTGGTACTGGCTTATGCCCTGTTGATTTTTCTTCTAACTGCTCTGCATATATTGTTAAAGCCAGTCCAAGTCCAAATCCTGCCAAAGCCCCTATTCCTCCAGCTATTAGCGCTGTATTCATCTGTTCGGTAGAAATATTTGATAAAAACCCCCTAAAACCATCTCCTACTCCTCCATTCGCCTTCTCATAGGCTCTTTGTAAAAAACTTGAAAACTCATTAGATACCCCCTTTACCGATTCAACAACCTGAACTCCAAACATCTCCCCCATAATGCTTTTAGCGCTACTTTCAAGTGTTTGCTCTGCTACTGTTGATATTACTGGTTCAATCATTTCTTCGCCAATCATATAGATATTTCATAATAATTAATACCTCCAATTATATCATACTCATGATATAATAAAGGTCGCAATGAAAAGAGAATATATACAAATTAGAGGAGCTAGAGAACATAATCTTAAAAATGTTTCTATAGATATCCCTAAGAACAAATTAGTGGTATTTACAGGAGTGTCTGGGAGTGGAAAATCTTCTTTAGCATTTGACACACTCTATGCAGAAGGGCAACGAAGATATGTAGAATCACTTTCTTCATATGCAAGACAGTTTCTTGGATTAATGCATAAACCAGATGTTGAATCCATCAATGGACTCTCTCCTGCAATTTCAATAGACCAAAAAACTACAAGTACAAACCCACGTTCCACAGTAGGAACTATAACAGAAATATATGGATATCTAAGACTTCTTTTCGGACATATCGGACAAGCACACTGTCCTGTGTGCGGTACATTGGTTTCTTCACAAAGTGTAGAGCAAATGTATACACAAATTCTTAATTTTACTAAAAAAGAAAATAGTAACTTCCAAATACTTGCTCCCTTAGTTAAGAATAGAAAGGGAGAATACAGCGGCCTACTCTCAAAACTTCATTCAAAAGGTTTTAGTCGAGTTATCATTGATGGAAATACATATCATCTTGATGATTTAGATAATATTAAATTAGATTTTGATCTAAAACATAATATTGATTTAATAGTAGACAGGTTAACTTTTAGCATGCACACAGAAAATAAAGAAGGTTTTAAGAAAAGAGTCATTGATTCAATAGAATTAGCTACATCTCTTTCTGATGGAGAGGTCAAAATATTAACAAAAGATAATGAATACTTCTTTTCTGAAAATAACACCTGCTTTAAATGTCAAATATCATATCCTAAGATTACACCAGCATCATTCTCTTTTAACTCTCCAGAAGGAGCATGTACAAAATGTTCTGGATTAGGAGTAATAAATGAAATTGATATATCAAAAATATATAACCCTACTCTAACTATTAAAGAAGGAGGAATATTTCCATGGGGGAATAGGACTACTAAAGATTCTTGGACCACTAGAATACTTGAAGAGGTAGCCAGAGTTCACAATTTTAATCTACAAACACCCATATCTAAATACCCCAAAGAGATTTTCAATCTTCTTTTTTTTGGTACAGGTACGAAACCAACTTACAAAATACGATATACAAATAGATTTGGAAGAGAAAGAATATATGATGTTGAGTATGAGGGTGTTATTAAAGAACTAAAAAGACTTTACAAAGAGACAGACTCAGATTTTAGAAAATTAGAGATAGAGAGATACATGAGAGAGAGTGTTTGTGATCAATGTGAAGGAAAAAGATTAAAACCCTACTCTTTGGCAGTAAAGATTGGAGATTACAATATAATAGAGATGACTAATCTACCAATAGATATTCTAAAAAAATACCTTTTTAATCTTGAATTAAAAGGAAATAACAGAAAGATTGCAGAACCAATAATTAAAGATATTAATAGTAGATTGCAATTCTTAATAGATGTTGGATTAAAATATATAACACTTTCAAGAAAAGCAAATACCCTCTCTGGGGGAGAATCTCAAAGAATTAGGTTAGCATCACAAATAGGAACTGGATTAACAGGGGTACTGTATGTATTAGACGAACCATCAATAGGTTTACATCCAAAAGATATAGATAAATTACTTACCTCAATAGAATCTCTTCGAGATAGTGGAAATAGTATTGTAATAGTAGAACATGATGAAGAGACAATGAAAAGAGCTGATTGGATA
Source organism: uncultured Candidatus Saccharibacteria bacterium (assembly GCA_964502535.1). Classification (GTDB taxonomy): domain Bacteria; phylum Patescibacteriota; class Dojkabacteria; order SC72; family SC72; genus UBA2259. The sequence goes on along the minus strand of CAZCWY010000017.1, from coordinate 8,245 downwards.
GTAGATATTGGTCCTAAAGCTGGAGAACATGGAGGAGAAGTTGTTGCCCAGGGGACATTTGAAGATATTACCAAAGCAGAATCTCTTACAGGTCAATATCTCTCAAAAAAGTTAGAGGTAGGAGAAGGTTTAGAAAAGAATTTAGGAATGGATATAAAAGGAAACAAGAAACTTACCTTGGTAAATGTAAAAACGAATAACCTAAAAAATGTTACCTTAGATATACCTCTTAATACCTTTACGTGTATTACTGGAGTATCTGGAAGTGGAAAATCCTCTCTAATTAATGACACTCTATATCCTGCCTTAATGAATAGAAAGATGAATGGGAAACAGGTAGAAGGTCTTTATGATGATATACAGGGTTTAGAAAATGTAGATAAAGTAATTGGTATTGATCAAAGACCTATTGGTAAAACACCTAGATCTAATCCAGCAACATATACAGGTCTTTTTACTTACATTAGAGATCTATTTGCTCAAACACAAGAAGCTAAAGCAAGAGGATATAAAAGTGGAAGATTTAGTTTTAATGTTAAAGGTGGTAGATGTGAGAAATGTAAAGGAGATGGAGAGATAAAAGTAGAAATGCAATTCTTACCAGATATGTATATCACTTGCGATCAATGTAATGGAAAAAGATACAATGAAGAGGCGTTAAGTATCGACTATAATGGTAAAAATATAGCAGAAGTATTAGACATGACAGTTGAACAAGCATTGAGTATGTTTAAAAATATCCCATATATCAAAAACAAACTTGAAATACTACAGGAGGTAGGTTTGGGATACATTAAACTAGGACAATCAGCACTCACACTCTCTGGAGGAGAATCTCAAAGAATCAAATTAGCAAAAGAGTTGTCCAAACAAACTAGAGGTCATACAATATATATATTAGACGAACCTACTACAGGTCTCCACTTCTATGATACAGACAAACTTCTTACCCTACTCAAGAAATTAGTCTCAAAGGGAAACACTGTTTTAGTTATCGAGCACAATCTTGATGTAATAAAATTTGCCGACTGGATTATAGACCTAGGACCTGATGGAGGAGATCAAGGGGGTCAAATTGTCGCACAGGGCTCTGTAACAGATTTAACAAAAAATTCTAAAAGCTATACTGGTCAGTGGCTTAAGAGCAAAGTCTAAGAAAAATAAGTTGCAATTTCAAAGAGTGAAACTTCAATAACCACTACACAGGGTAGCTCTTTGACTATATTGAAAAAGAGTGAGGGTAAAATCTGTAATCACTAAGGAATGTTGATTCTACAAAGATAAAATACTTTCATGTATACAATTTCTCTTTGAATAGTTCACTGAATTAATACAACACGTCAGGAGAAAGACCGATAGATTTTCCATATGTTTCACTAATATGCTATACCAAATAGCCATTGGGAATCACTATCTTTGCCACAATATATGCATTTTCCACTTCCACTACCTACTCTACATCTAGTTGTTGCTTTAGTATCATACTTAATTCCATCTTCACACTCCTTACTTCCACACCAGTAGGATTTTATAAAGCCTTTTTCTTTCGATTCTAGTATCTTCTTAAATTCATCATAGTTATCTACACTGTAAGTATTCTTTTCTAGCCTCTCTTTTGATCTGTTTAATAGGTTTTGTTGAATATCACTTAATATCATACTCATTTGCGTAGCTACACTATTAATACTAATCTCACTCTTTTCATTAGTATCTCTTCTTACCATAGTTACAATACCCTTCTGAATATCTCTACCTCCTATCTCTATCCTTATTGGTACACCCTTTTTCTCCCATTCATTAAACTTAAAACCTGCAGTAATGTACTCCCTATCATCAAGCTTAACATCAGGTACATTGGCCTCTATTTGAGCAACAATGTCTTTTGAAATTTTCATCACCTCATCTTTATTTTCCTGAGAATATATCGGTATTACTACCACTTTTATAGGTGCTATTATAGGAGGTAATACTAGTCCTAAATCATCACTATGAGACATTATTACTGCCCCCATCATTCTTGTACTAACTCCCCAACTAGTTTGCCATGCATAATCTACCTTACCCTGAGAATCGGTATATTTAATACCAAATACTTTAGCAAAGTTCTGTCCTAAATCATGAGATGTACCAAACTGTATAGCCTTACCATCCTGCATTAAAGCTTCAACACCGTAAGTATCTACTGCTCCTGCGAACTTCTCTGACTCAGATTTCTTTCCCCCAAACGTTTCTAACGCGAGTATCTCTCTAGCAAAGTTCATATACATATCAAAAACCTCTTCAACCTGCTTTTCTGACTCCTCATGCGACATATGAACAGTATGACCCTCTTGCCATAAAAACTCAGTAGTTCTCAAGAAAGGTCTAGTTCTTTTTTCCCATCTAACAATATTTGCCCATTGATTAATCTTTAGTGGTAAATCTCTCCAAGAGGTTACCCATCTTGAAAAGGTGTCATAGATAATGGTTTCTGATGTAGGCCTTACAATTAATTCCTCTTCCAATTTAGCGCTCTCGTCAACTTCAATTCCCTTCCCATCTTCAGACTCTTTTAAACGATAATGCGTAACTACAGCACACTCTTTAGCAAAACCCTTAACATGACTAGCCTCCTTTGCAAAAAAAGAAAGAGGTATAAAAAGGGGAAAATATGCATTTTCAACACCCATCTTTTTAATCCTGACATTTAATTCTCTCTGGATATTCTCCCATATTGCATAACCGTAAGGTTTAATTACCATACAACCCTTCACAGATGAATTCTCTGCTAATTGAGCACGATCAATAATATCAAGATACCATTGAGAGTAATTTTCACTTCTTGATGTAATTCCTTTATTTGACATAGGTTGTATTTTACAACACTTTAATATTAATACACAATTCTAGGATCAAAACCCCAGAAAGATGCTGCTTTAGCTAGAGAAGAATCTGCATTATCCAATATCCATTTCTTTAAGTCCCCCCTACTCATCGCAATATCCCTTGCCTGAACCATAGCTTCAACTCCAGCTTCAATTCCCCAAGGATGACCTAATACTCCTCCACCCGCTTGAACAATGATATCTTCTCCCAGTTTAGTAATAGATTCCCCTATTGTTCCAGGATGTAAACCACCCGAAGCAGTATGCCAAACACCTTTCATACCATACCAATTCTGACCTAAAGTCATATCACTCTCTGGTGTAATATCTGCTTGTAGAACTTCTTGAATTAATTTTGGTTCATTGTAATTCTCCATCTTAGTCTTAGGTGCACCACCATGAAGAGAATCTACGCCCAAAAGACGCATAAGTTTTGCGATAAGGACCATTGACATAGAAAAGTCTAATATCTCTCCCTTATCGTGTACTCCAGCCCCTGACTCCCTATCCAGAAGTCCATGCATAGCCCTATGTGCATGTATAGCTAATCCAGGGTTATGCTTTCTAACAGTTTGAACTGCAGAAAATCCCGTAACTACAACATCCATCATCATCCATCTCCCACCATTAGCCTTAATCATATCAGCTCTCTCAAGCATAATATCCATATCCGAATGTGTAGTATTACAAAGATACATCTTTCTTTTACCACTCTTTTTCTCAATATCTCTTTGAACCTCATGAACTAACTTACATCTATCTTCAAACTTGTTAAAATACAAACTAGTAAGATTCTCATCATCCTTAATACCTTGAAACTCTCCATTGCCAGCAGTAAACAAAATCTTAGCCAAATATGCCTGTTCTTTAGCAGTTCTCCCTATCTTAGGCTTAGGAACAGTACACATTAATGGGCCTTTTTCAATTTGCATAAAATCTCTTACACCTGTAATACCAAATTGAGGACCTGCAAAACTTTGAACCAAACTCTTAGGAAATCTAATATCTAGTAATCTAAAAGCTTTTAACATCTTCATACTATCAATATTTCCAGCAACACCCGCTAAAATACCAGCCATGTTCCCAGCTTCAAATATCTCCTTTTTATACGCTATCTTGAAGGTCTTTGTCTTGGGATCTAAATCGTAAGCAATAGCCTTGAGTTTCTCTGCCAATTTGGTCCCAGAGTGCTTTCCTTCATCCACCTTAGTCCATGTGCCCGTAGAGCTTTCAGCAGCACAACTACCAGCAGCATCCTCGAATTTGTCATCAGAAATTCCATCTGCTAACTCAATATCTAATTCTGTGATTAAGTAATCCTCATCAGGATTTTTAGGCTTCCAACCCTTAGGAGCAACATAGTCAAACTGTACAGCCATGAGCAGTAAATATTTAATTAATACAATTCAATTCTACACTCTGCTCGTTACTATGTAAATTATCTAAAAAGTTTTGACACTCTAATTCAATATTAATATTTGCTTCCTTTGGTACAACCCAACAACTCTCATTAGGAGGTAGAAAAAAGCTCCATTCATATTTCTGTTTCTCACAATCTAAACAGGAAGGTATAAGTAAACCACCCTCTTGATGGTTGTTAACTAACTCTTGTACTATTCTAATATCACTTGTTTCAGAGAAAAAATCTCCATTTTCTCCTAGAAAGATAATGGGGTATTTTCCTTCTAAATGTATATCTTTTACAGTTTCAGAAACCTTTTGTTTTAAATTTCCATACGATATACAAACAGGAAGAATTTCTCTTTCTTTAAGCTTAAGAGTCATTGATTTAAGTCTAAACTCATCTTGCTCTACAATTACAAATACAAAGTTATCTATTACAGAGCTTTCTTTCATCTTAATATTTAATCAAATTAACTTAATTTAATCTCACTTTTACTCTCTCTATTTATTTGATTGTCTGAAAATTTCTCACACACCTGTTCAATATACCCAGTAGTAAAATATTCATAAGGTAATCTAGTATCATTAACTATCATCCAAGATTCGCTATCTTTAATCTCCTTAGACCAACTATCAAGCTGATTCTCATGTAAACTAGAGAAAGGAATTAATATCCCTCCCTGTTTTTTAAATTCACTAGCTAAGTTTTTTACTATTTCTGTCCCATTTACCCTAGCACTGGATTCAAAATTTTCATCAAGAAAGATAACTGGGAACTTCCTCTCTAGGTGAATATCCCTTACTGCTAACAGCAATTTGCTATTGTAGTCTCCATGAGTAATAACGGTATGATTAATTCCAAAATGCTTTAAATACATTTCATTTATATATATCTTGTCCTCGTTATCATCAACCAATATGAAACTAAATTTCTCATTTATCTTCTTACTATCAATCATTATCAATTTAAAATATAATTAAGATATATGTTTGAGCAGTTTATCAAAAAATACAATCTTCCAAAGTATAGAATAGTTCAATTATACACCCAATACTACAAAAATTTAATATCTAGTTGGGACGAATTGAGTACTTGGCCATTACAATTAAGAGAGACTTTAAAAAAGGAGATACCTTTTTCAAGTCTTACTTTTGTATCTTCAACAGAGTCTAAAGAGAAAGATAGTATTAAGGTACTTTTTGAAACACCTAAAAACAATTACATTGAAAGCGTTTTAATAAGGGAAAGGGATAGAAATACAGTTTGTGTTAGTTGCATGAGTGGGTGTCCTGTAGGATGCATCTTCTGTGCCTCTGGGCAGATGGGTTTGAAGGAGTCTCTATCCTCAAATCAGATATTAGATCAGATACTCTACTTCGCTAGATATCTCAAGAGAACCGACGAGAGGGTTTCGAACATTGTATACATGGGTATGGGTGAACCCCTACTCAACCTAAAAAGTGTTTCACACTCCATTATGGATATAACAGATAAGGATAAAATGGGTATTTCCAAAAGGCGTGTAACATTGTCAACTTCGGGCTATGTACAACATTTAAGGTCCTTTATTGATAAAAACTTAGGTGTAAAGCTTGCAATTAGTTTACATTCCTCTAATCAGAAACTTAGGAATTCTTTAATGCCGACAGTATCTAAAGAGAATTCCTTAAAAGATTTATTTGAAGTATTAGACGAATACACTAAAGAAACAAATAAAAGGATAACATATGAATATGTTCTACTTAGGGGAATTAACGATTCTATTGAGCATGCGAAAGAGTTAGCTTCTTTACTTAAAAACAGATTAGCTTTGGTAAATCTCATTAATTACAATGAAAATGAGTGTTTACCCTTTAAAAAGTCAAAGAATACCCCACTCTTTAAGAGGATCCTGGAAGAAAGAGGGATTACATGTACTATTCGAAAATCATTAGGAGAGGATATTAAAGGGGCTTGCGGACAGTTATCAGGCAGGTACTCCAAGTGCTAAACTCCCTGAGAAAGTGTGTATATAAAACAAAAACCCAGGGAGGATGTCTCCCTAGGTTTATATATTGCCTTAAGTTTTAGTTTTGGCAACTACCATCTCTTAATCCAGATCCATTCCCCTGTCCTCTTCCCTGTCTTTGACCTTGACCAAGTCCTAGCTCTTCCCTAATCTGGCTAGCTTCCTGCGTTTTACCCTCTTGTGCTAACTGATGAGCTTCAGCAAACTTAGGAAAAGTTTCCTCTGTAATCTTGTTTAACACTCCAGGAGTTCTTCCATCCTGCGACATCAACTCTACCCAAGCTTCGTAATCCTTAGATTCCATAACTTTATCCATCTCAGCTTCTCTCTCGACTGTATGGTTAGGACCTACTTGAGTATAGTCACCTCTGTATGCATCTGCCTGCTTAGTAGTAAAAGCTATTACTCCTAAAAGTGCAACAGCTAATGTTCCTAATACAATAATCTTGTTATTCATAGGTTTTGCAATAATAAGTTAAATATTTTGAGATCTCTCTACTTAGTATTACGAACTTACCTATGATTTTGTTGCATATTATTTCTTCTACCCTCCCAAGGGAGAATATCTGTAGCTATAAAAGTATTGTTTTCTCCAATTCTTCCCCTTATCTTTACCTTCTCATTTATTTGTATATCAACTACTCTCCTAATATTTGCATCACTGATATCTACATTCCAACTATTACCACTCAAATCTTCAATTAAAATATCTCCAACATTAATCTTTAATATCTCTCCAGCTAAATATCCTTCCTCTGGTCTATTCCATACCTGATATCTAGGGTCTACACTCTGTTGATACATTGGAATACTTGTAGAAAATACCCTATTCAATCTCTCTGAAAGACCAATCGTATCTATGGATACCCCTAATACAAAGATTATCAATAAATTAATAAAAAATATCTTAACAAAAGAGAATCTGTATCCTCCTTTACTGTATTTGAAATTAAGATATGAAACAAAAAGGAAAAGCAACGTAATTAATATCCATATTATTGGTATAGAGATAATTAAAATCTGAATAAAATCATTTACAGAAAGTATTAAATCGAAAATATCACTAACTCTAAATAGATAGAGAGAAATAGCCAGCCCTATTGAACCAAAAATGATATTGAGGATAAACAGGAATAAGACGAAGGAATCTTTTAAAACAAACGATAATTTCCCTATTGGCTTAATATCCTCTTTCTTGATTTTTTCTAATACCTTTTTAGATATTTTTCCCATATCTTTCTACTAATATCTTAAATTGTTTCTTTCCTCTATTAATTAAAGAAGAAACATTACCAACTGAAGTATGTAATATATCTGATATCTCATTATACTCCATATCTTCAAAGTATCTTAAAACTAATACCTCCCTATACTTAGGATCTAACTTAGTCATTAACTCTCTCACCTCTTTTCTTTTTAATTCAGATATAAAATCATCTTCAAGGTCCTCTCCAGAGGAAATTCTTTCGAAAACCTCTGGATCCCCACTCCCTTCAATTGCTCTTTTCTTTTTTCTTAAAAAAGATATTGTCTCATTATGCGCTATTCTATATATCCAACTTGAAAAAGAATATTTACTATCATATCCATTGATATTTCTATACGCTTTAATAAAGACCTCTTGTAATATATCCTCTGCATCCTCTATTGATACATATATAATCCTTTGTATATATCTTAGAAGTTTAGATTCATATCTATCAATAATATATTGATAAGAGTTTAAATCTCTTAATACCATTTTTACTAATTCTTCATCAGAAAAAGATTTCTTTTCTGTTTTTCCTGTTTTAATCATGAATAGATTCTATCAGAAATGAATATATATCGGGGTGATCCGACTTGAACGGACGACCTCTACGTCCCGAACGTAGCGTTCTAGCCATCTGAACTACACCCCGCTGTCTTTACCTTTTTTGTAATCTAGATACTGTTTAATTAGTCCCAATATTACAAGGGCAGAATCAT
>CAZCWY010000016.1:9524-14945 GCA_964502535.1 uncultured Candidatus Saccharibacteria bacterium | reverse complement strand
TTTGAGAATGTTCTGATTTATCTACTCTATCAATGAAATCACTTTTTAGTAAGAAATTTTCCATTAAGATTTTAGTTTTTCTCCCCCACTTTTTATTTACTATCCCATCTTCATATCCTTTATTAAAATATCTCTTTCTTACAGAGTTTAATGTTGTTAAAGAAATTAAAAATCTTTCACTAACATAGCCCTTTTTGTTAAAGATATTTGAAAACAAGGGATCTAAATCAACTAAGAATATTTTTTTCTGATCATATGAATATACAAATTGAATTGGTCTAAATACATCAGAGAGAAATTTTGGATTGTCTTGTGCACAAAGATATTTTGCAATACCATACTCTGTCATATTCTCTATCCACTTATTCATAGTATTGTAAAACAGTGGCTTGTTGTTTTCCCATTTCCCATTACATTCATTCATAGGGAGACATTTTCCATGCACATATCTTGAAGCAATGCAGAGACCTTGTCCTTTAGTACCTTCTTTTGTATGAAATTCCGAAACAAATGCATGATAGTCTGGTACATTTATATTAAATTCTCCGAGTTCGTCCAAGAGAGAATCAAATTCTTTCTTTATTTCAGTATATTGTCCCTGAGGATCTTCCAATCTCCTACCCTTTTTCAAGGTTGGAGGTCTAAGTATCCAGTATTCGTTTTCTCCAGTATTTATCTTTGTTAACCTTGTATCAACTGTATGACACTCTTCAAGGTATTCAAAAGGAATATCGGTTCTTAAACTGTCAATAACATATTTTTGTTCTGGCATGGATATATTTTACCATAATGACCCATAGTATTCTATTGCAGGATACATATTTTTAGGATATTATTTTAATATTAAACACAATTATGCTTGAAAAAGAACTAGAGATAGTACAAGAAGAAAGTATATTGTTAATACAGCAGTTGTCTGAACTTTATCCTCAGATGCATTTAGAAAAACCTCTCATAGATACAGATTTTGATATTTTAATTCCTGGTATGAACTCATATGAATTTAAGTTTGCATCCTTTTTTCATAAAGAGGGTTATTCTATTTTTAGAGAGCCATATATATTTGGATGTAGTCATCTACCAGATTTCTTTATGTATAACCCATTAATCAATGCGGGAAAATTAGTAGAGTTAACTATGTATAACCGGGAGTTTACTAACTGTAATGTAAATAGAAGACCCCGTAATGAAGTAAAAAAAACGATAGAAAGAAAGAAGGGACAACTTGGAGAATTAGAAAGGTGTAATATACCTTTTGTTGTTTTGTATAGAGAGGATTTAGAACAGATACGTAGAAGATATATTCCTGACCTTTTTTGAGTAAATATGTAGTATATGCTAACATTAAAGAATATTTAAATTGTTATTAATTATTTCTATGGGATATGCAGATAATATATTGGATAGGACTTTAGAAAATAGTAATTTTAGAAAAGTTCTATACACAGGTAAGTATATGCAATTAGTAGTTATGTCTCTTAAGCCTGGTGAAGATATTGGAGAAGAGGTACATGAAACAGTTGATCAGTTCTTTAGAATTGAAAAAGGGCAAGCTAAGGTAGTAATGAATGGAGAGGAAACTTTGCTTACAGATGATATGGTAGCAATTGTTCCAGCTGGAACAATTCATAATGTTATTAATACCTCAATGGATATGGAATTAAAACTATATACAATCTATGCACCAGCAAACCATCCAGAAAATACAGTACATGCTACAAAAGAAGAAGCAATGGCTGCTGAAGAGGAGCATCATCATTAATATTAATTACTGATTAAGAAATGAGCAGGGTAATACCTGCTCTTTTTTTTATATAGAGTACAGATTAAATGAAGCTAGGAGGAGTAACACTGTTTTGATTATCATATACACTCTCTTTGTTTTTCTGTATTGGAGTGGAAAGAAGAGTAAAGAGATATGTACCTACTTTCTCACCTGGGTGTAAAAGTATATTAAACACTCCATTATTTTTAATTTCTAGTACTGAGCTCTCTTGATTAAAAGGTAATCCGTCCAATACCATTGCTGTAATGTGAATACTCATTCCCAATCTTGCATATGTACTTCTACCATCAATAATTGTAAGAATATCTTTATCTGTCTTAATTACTTCTTTTGTAGAACCTAAAACAAATTCATTTGGTCTTAAAACATAGGGAGTTTGAAGTAGATTATATTTAATATATTCAATTTCTTTAGGGTTCTTACTATCAACTATCTGATACGGTTTAGGGATAAGTAATTCATTACTTAAGTGTAAACTAACTCCATTCGTTTCAATCTCATACTCTCCATTTATTACAATCTTTCCTTTCTCAATATATTCTTTTATTGTTAAATCAGAGAGAAACATTCTTAGGCAGTTAAAATTATCACTCAAACTAATATTACATTATTTCTAATTTTTGAGAAAGGGTTATAACAATTTGTAGAATATTGATATACTTAATTAATATTTAGAGAATATATACATTAAGATGAATCTATTAAAAAAATATATCTCCCCTATTCTAACAGTATTAGTGTTAATGTTGTTTGGAGTATATCTATACAAAAACCCTGAGATAATATCTCAAATCACATCAGTAAAATGGATATATATAGCTCTCATAATGTTTTTATACCTCTTTATGTTTTTTCTTGAGGGAGTATTTATATTAATCACCTTAAGGATTTTTAAAAAAGAAATTTCAATTAAAGAGGGTTACTTTTTATCTATTGTATCTCGTATAGGAAACTATCTCTTACCTATGAGAGCAGGAGCAATATTTAGGGCAACGTATTTAAAAAAGAAATATGATTTTGAATATTCAAAATTTCTTTCTACTTTATATGGATATTACATTATATTTTTTCTATTAAACTCATTTATTGGTGTATCAGTCTTAATTTATAGATATATTGATAGCAAAGTATTAAGTATCTCTTTACTTGTTTTCTTTCTAGCTATTATCGTTGCTATGCTGTTTTTAATATTTGTAAGAATCTCTTGGGGTAAATATATTAAAACAAGCAAAGGTATATTTTCTAAAATTGTATCAACATTAGATAGATTTATTACAGGTTGGAGTTTAATAGTAAAAGATAAAAGACATTTTATGATGTTACTTCTTTTTGCTTTAGGAAATATTATGTTAAATATCCTAGTTGGATATATTGAATTCTTTGCTATTGGAAAAGCAATAGATTTTATTGGTGTAATTATATATACCTGTATTTCTGGATTGTCGTTATTAATAAGTATTACTCCTGGATCCCTGGGTATAAGGGAGGCGGCCTTTCTAATTACCTCTCAATCAATTGGAATTAGTGAGAAAGAGGTTATGCAGTTAGCATTTTTAGATAGAGGTATTATGTTTCTTCTTCTTCTTTTGCTTCTAATATTTATTTTAATATTTAACAGAAAATTAAGTTTAAAAAAGATATTCTTTGGAAAAGAAAACTAATTGGAACAAAATGCTCCTGTATGGAATTTTTTTTGTATTTATAATTTTTTCTATTTACTTAGTGTTTAATATTAAGATTGGAATTTCTCCAGACTCTTCATATCATCTTGAAGTATCAAAAGCATATTCTCAAACTCTGTTTAGACCGCAGAATACCCCTGATACATATCAATGGAGAGATATAACAAGAATTACATATCTTTTCTTTTGGATAAATGGAAGGATTTTAAATATTAATAATGGGGTTGTTGATGAAATCATTCTTCTTAGGATTGTGAATGTAATATGTTCCATAGGTACAGTATTTGTTACATATTTACTTAGTAAAGAGATATTTAAAAACAGATGGAAGAGAATATTTCCAATTTTTTTACTAACAAACACATTAATGTTTGTATTTCTCTCTTCTTCAATTAACTATGATAACTTGGCTAATTTACTTTGCGTATTGAGTATTCTCTTTTTTGTAAAGTTTGTAAAAAGTAAAATTGATATTAAGTATCTGCTTCTTATGATTCTTTTTTTGTGTATTGGAGCATTAACAAAGTTTACAGTTTTACCACTAGCTTTTATTCTAGTAATTCTTTCTTTAATAGATATTTTTAGAAAGAAAGAGTACTTCAAACAGATTAAAATTGGAAAGGAGTTCTTGCTTTTAATTCCAATTCTTTTTTTTGGTATCCTCAATATAGAGCTCTACGGTAAAAACATTATTCAATATGGTGGACTTGAAGCTGATTGTAACAAGATTTTAACCCATGAGCAGTGTTTAGAAAACGGGGTATATTTTAGAGATAATATTACTTTTCAGAGTACAAAGATTGATGGCATTAAGGGATATTTCAATCTAATAACTTCGGGAGAAAGAGTTGGCCCGTTTAGATATTTTCTTAAATGGTTACCGAATCTTACCATGAAGATACATGGAGTATTTGCTGATCATAGTCTATTTATGCCAGAGCCATTCTGGTATATTTTCATTCTTTTCTTTTTAATTGCAACTATTCTAGGAGTAATTAATTTTAAAAAATGGAATACAATTGAAAAGTATTTAATTGTAATTTTTTTCTTTTACATAGCTGTCCTTTTCTTTTTTCAAAACTATATTATGTATCTAAGATATAATATCTATTATTTAGCTCTTCAAGGAAGATACATATTTCCAGTAATATCAATTATGTATATTCTTTTTTCTAAGTCATTTTTCTTTGTAAATAGTAAATGGTTAAGATATATATTATCTATCCTTGTTGTATTATTATTTATATATAGTTGTATCCCTTTTTTTCTTTTGAATGTAGAAGCTTGGTGGTTTAATGTGAGATAAAATAAATTAATTAAAATCCAGTATGTATAATTTTGAAAAAGCCCTAAACAAGAAAGGGAGAAGAAAGGATTCTGTTGCAGTTATAGGTGCAATATTTGGTGATGAGGGAAAAGGAAGAATAACTGATGAATTAACTGATTATTTTTTAAAAAAACATAGAAAAGTAGTTGTATACAGAGACAATGGTGGATCAAATGCTGGCCATACAATTTCCATGGGAGGTAGAAAGATTGGATTACATCAAATTGGGTCTGGAATTCTTCATAAAGGTTGTACGGTTGTTCTTGGTAAGGGTATGGTTATACATCCAATAGATCTTTTAGCAGAGATAGAAGAGGTTAAAAGGGTTTTTGAATTTAAAGAGATACCTTCCAAACTTATGATTGATGAAATGGCTGTACTCAATTTAGATACTCACAGGGCATTTGAAGAAGCAATAAAAAATAGAGGTAGTAAAAATTTAAGTAGTCAGGCAGCTACAGGTAGAGGAATAGCTTCCAGTTATGCGGATGTTGTATACCGGTTCCCTTTAAGAATGCGAGATCTTCTTTCTAAGGATTGGAAGAAAAAGTTGGAAGAACATTATGAATTGTACAATGATTGGATGAAAGGTATGGGTATTGAATGTAAAGATACTTTTGTAAAGA
>CAZCWY010000016.1:0-9424 GCA_964502535.1 uncultured Candidatus Saccharibacteria bacterium | reverse complement strand
GATGGATTTATTCCTAAGAGAGACTTCTTAAATATCAAAGAAAAATCTTTGGTAAATCTAAAGGATATTAGAAAAAAAGAGATAGTAACTAGACATGAAACAGTTGCCTTTGTTGAGAGTGTTTCTGAAAAAATAGGGAAATCTTCAAAGTACTTTCATTATGGTTTAACTTCAAGTGATTTACTAGATACCGCTTTGTCTTTAATTCTAAGGGACTCTTTAAATATACTAAGAGAAGATATTGAGAAATTAAGAAAAGAAATATTTAAAAAAGCAAAGAAATATAAAAAAGTTGTAACAATTGGTAGAACACATGGGGTCCATGCAGAACCTACAACATTAGGATTAAAATTTTTAACTTGGTATTACCAATTAGAACGAGATTTAGCTAGATTGAATAATGCATATGAAATGGTTTCATATGGGAAAATATCTGGAAGTGTAGGAACCTACGCACAAGTTAAACCATCTGTAGAAACTTATGTATGTAAAAATTTAAAACTCAAATCTGCAAAAATATCTACACAGATATTACAGAGAGATAGGCATGCACAATATTTAACTTCACTCGCTATACTTGGTGCTTCTTTGGAAAAGATGGCCTTTGAAATCAGAAATTTGCATAGAACAGAGGTAGGAGAAATGTTTGAGCCTTTTAGTACTGATCAGAAAGGTTCCTCAAGTATGCCACACAAGAAAAATCCAATACTTTGTGAGAGAATCTGTGGTCTTGCAAGAGTTTTGAGAGGAAATGCATTAGTTGGATTAGAAAATATCTCCCTATGGCATGAAAGGGATATGTCTCATTCTTCTGCAGAGAGAATTGTACTTACAGATTCTTCCTGTTTAGTTGATTTTATTCTTAATGATTTAATATATATTGTAAGTAATATTGAAATTTCAGAGAGTAATATTAAAAGAAATTTAGAAATGAGCAAAGGTAAAATCTTTTCTCAGTCTTTAATGTTAAAACTGGTTTCAAAAGGAATGGATAAACAAAAGGTTTATAAACTTGTTCAAGAATTATCTTTTGAAAATGATGATTTTGAGAAAAGAGTTAGAGATATTCCTGTAGTTAAAAAACTATTAACAGATAAGGAGATTAATGATCTCTTTAGTTATACCTATTATACAAAATATGTTGATACAATATTTCGTAGATTTGAAAACTAAGTTGAATAATTTTAATTAATACAAATATATGAAAAAGAAATTAAGTATTATTTTAGTTGCACTATTAATCCTTTCTGGAGTCTTAATATACTTTTTTCTAAATAAAGAAGATGGTAATTCTGTTTCAATAATTAAACAAAATAATCCTGAAATTGAGAAACTAGTAACCATCTCTCAATCTGAAATATCCTTCTTTATTTTTGTCACCCAAGAAAGTGAAACTAATCATATATTAAATATTAATTTAACTCCTTTCCTTAACCTGTTAGTTGATGAAAAAGAGATTAAAAGTTTTGAGATATCAAATTTCAAAGGAACAAATTTAACAAGTGAGGTGGTTTTAATACCTCCAACAGATTTACCCCAAGATACGCTAAGCAGAACTTTTCTCTTTACAAAACAAGATTCTATTAATCAACAAGATATTAAAGCTTCATCTGATAATATTGAATACACTGTTGTTTCAGTGGCATCGAGATTTAATGAGATAAATTCAAAAGGAATAGTTACTCCTTACTTCGGAGTAATTATTAAAGATATTGGAAGGGTTAACTACAAGGAGATTTTTGAAAGGGATGGAATTTTTGATGGAGGTAAATATCTTGAATATAGCAAAACCCCACTTGAAGCTCTTGATACTGAAATACAATTTGATATCAATATTGAATTTACTGACGGGAAAAAGTATAACAAGAGATTAAAAGGAACACTTAAGGGAGAAGCTTTTGCAACAGAAACTTCACCAATGATTACTCTGCAGGTTGTAGAATAGAATTATCTATCAGTCCATACTTAATCTTTAACCTAAGTACTCTTAAAACTTTTTGATTAATATCATCCTGTGATATCTCTCCACTACTTACTGAATTTAAAATACAGTCATACATATCTCTTTGTAGATTAGGTTTTGCTGAGTACATACTGTAAAGTAATAGATCATTTCCTGCAATTAATGCCTGTTTTGCAATTTCACAGTACTCTCCCTGTTTTTCTATAGCATCCATTAACATATCATCCGTAATTATTACTCCTTGGAAATTTAAATCTTCTCTAAGTTTTTGATTAATAATAATATTGGATATTGTTGAAGGTTTACTATCAATATTTGGATACAGGATATGTCCTACCATTATCACATCTACTACATCCTCCTTAATTAAATAACTAAATGGATATATATATTCCTCCCACTGTTCTAAAGATATATTTACTTTTGGAAGTGAAAAATGAGAGTCTGGAGAAAGGTCACTATGTCCAGGATAATGCTTAGCAACTGATATCATGTTTGAATCAGAGTACCCTTTCATCGCACTGTAAGCCTTTTTACTCACTTCCTCAATATCTCCGGTAAAGACTCTCGGGTATAGAAATGAATTTTTGTCTGTAATATATTCAACAACAGGGGCTAGGTTAACATTAATTCCTAAATCTTTAAGTGTCTGGGATTTCTTTACAGAGAGGTTGTATATATCCTCTACATTCCCCATATTTTTTTGAGATATTAACAAATCCCTGTTCCATTTAATTCTTGAAACTACTCCACCCTCTTGATCGATAGAGATTAACAAAGGAATAGAAGACTCGCTTTGTAATTGTGCATTTAAACTTTTTAATTGTTCAGCATTAGAAATGTTTTTAGCAAGAAGCAGAACTCCTCCAATATATCTTGTATTGATTAAATCCTTTGTATCGGTATTTACTTCTAATCCATTAAAACCAAACATGAGAAGTTGCCCAACCTTTTGCTCTACAGTCATCTGCGAAAGGAGTCTCTTTTCTAAGGGAGGTAATTTAACAATGGTTATATCTTTCTCAATCTCATAAATATTATCATTATTCAGAATGGAGGACAGTGTAACAAGGGAAAGAGAGAGTATTAAACAGAGGAGTATTTTAAAAAATATCTTCATATATGATATATACTATCATTTCTTTTTCTTTTTTAAAAAAAGATAGCTTAAGATTGCAAAAGGAATCATACTTAGAAATATCTTTATTATTGTAAATATTGGAGACTGTTCATTTTTCATTACTAAACTCATTACAATGCTCCAGGGAATCATACTTAGAATTGAGACAAAATAGTATCTTGCAAAGGATATATTTGTTAAACCAAAGGCATATGAAGCAAAATCATTAATGTAAAAAGTTGAAAGTCTGAGCCAAAGAAATCTCTTGTTATCTATTCTTTCTGCTATCTCCTGAATCTTTTTGACTCCCTCTTCTCCTATGAATTTTCTAAGTACCCTTTTACCGTATTTTCTTGCAAGCAAAAAGTTAGTAGCAGAGGTAATTAACCAAGTTAATATTGAATATATTATTGCACTCTTACCAAAGAGAATAAATCCAGCAACAAAAAGGGCAGAGGTACTTAATGGAGCAAATATCTGTCCTGCAATCTGTATTAATATGTACAGTAAGGGTGCAAAGATTCCAGCATTATAGATAAAGATAGAGATCTCTTGCGAAGAGAAATTTGTAGAAAGGTATATTAGTAATACAAAAAGAAGTAAGGATACTAAAGGGTAAGCAACTTTCTTAAAAGAAATAATCATTTAGTATTATATCAAAAAGGAAAAAGTAATTAGAAAAAAAAAAGGATGGAGTACCAATATACAACCATCCAAACACCAGGAAAGTATGCATTACGACATACTGGGTTTGGCCATAGAACGCAAGCCGAGAAATAATAAAACTTCAAGACTTGTTAATGTTCTAAGGTGTCAATGTTCGAATCATCAACATATCCTTCAAATCCGTAGAAACATCTGAATTAGAAAAATTGGTTCTAAAACAGCGTTCGGTACCAACCTACTCGGATTTAAAAGTCCTAGTATTAATATACTATTCAAGGGGTATGGCTTTGTCAATACTTTTAACAAGAAATTCTTTATAGGTTTGTTAAAGAATTTAAGAAGTATTGTGTTATTAATAAAACATTATGAAACTATTATTACTATAACATTAATCTAAAAGACTTCCTATTGAGTGTCTATTATTTAATCTATATATTATTTCTGCAAAATATTTTGATACAGTGAGTACCTTGATCCATTTGTTCTTATCTAATACATCTTTAGGTATATATGTAGCATCTGTACAGATTAATTTTGAGAATGTGCCTCTCTCATGCAATTTATTAAGAGTTTCAATTGCGTTTCCATTAAGTAGTCCAAAAGTTGTAACCCCTATTATCTCCTTTGCGCCATTATCTTTTGCTATCTCAACTGCTTTGCAAAAGGTTCCTCCTGTATCAATCATATCGTCAACAATATATACGGATCTGTCTTTAATATTTCCCATTATTTTTAAATCTTGAACGGTATTACTTCTTTTATAGTTTCTTACTTTATATGCAAAAGCAACATCAGTATTAAGAATTGTAGAGTAGTAATTAGCTCTTTTAGCACCTCCCAAGTCTGTAGGTAAAATAGTTATATTTTCAGGATTTTTAATTAATTTTTTAACATATGGAAGTAATACCTGACTACCTTTAAGATTATCCACCCAGGAGACCCTAAAGAACCCTTGAATGGCGGTATTATGCAAATCTATCGTAATGATATGATCTGCACCCATAGCCCCTTCAAGTTCCCATGCAACCCTTGCAGCGGAGATGTCTTCCCTACCCCACTGCTTATCCTGTCTTGAATATGGGAATGATGGTATTACAGCAGTAACATAGTTAGCATCACATCTTTTGCAGGCACCTAATACTGTATAAAGTGCTCTTAAATTCTCATCTACACTCTTACCATTGTAATGATTCTCTACATCTTGGATTACAAAGACATCTTTTCCTCGTACACTTTCATTTAATACAGACTTAATCTCAGTATTTGCGAAAGTAATCTCTTGGGAATCTAGTAGATGAATATTATTTCTACTCTTTTTGTTAATTTCTTTTAATACTTTTGTTGCGAATTCTTTTCCAGACTCACAAGCAACAACAACAAGATCTCCTCTAAAATGATTCATTAGACAGAAAAATGAAATTACAAATTAATATATCTCTTTAAAGATCTATTATCAAGTTTGAAATTGTTAAAAATATGGATATAATTGAAATATCTTAAAATATTACTTTCTGACATGAGATTTAAAGAACAAAAGTTTGTGCCACTACTCTTCGCAGGTGATATTAATTCATACAGTATGGCAAGGGCTTTCTATGATAGTTATCAGGTTAAGTCAATTGTGTATGGAAAAGTCTATACTGGTCCTAATTGTAATAGTAAGATCTCTGATTACAGGGCTTTAGAGGATATTGAAAAAGAAGATGTGTTTTTAAATACTGTAAATTCAGTAGCTAAAGAGTACTCAAATAAAAAAGTATTAATTATTCCTTGCGGAGATAGCTATGTTTCTTTAGTTGCTAAATTAAAAGAGAAATTCGAAAAAAATGTTATTACTATTAATTCCGATTACAATCAGATTCAAGAGTTAACCCTAAAGGAGAATTTCTATAGCCTTTGTAAGAGATACAATTTGGACTATCCTAAAACCTTTGTATATTCACAAGGTATGGAAGAAAAAGTTGAGCATGGGTTTCCCTATCCAGTAATCCTTAAGCCCTCTGATGGGATAAAGTACTGGGAACATCCTTTTGATACACAAAAGAAGATATACAAGATACATAACAAAGAGCAATTATTAAAAGTAATCAAGGATATATATGATGCAGGATATCCAGACAAACTCATTATTCAAGATATGATTCCTGGAGATGATACATATATGTATGTTTTAACAGGATATTCTGATAGAAAGGGTAAAGTTAAACTGTTGGCATTGGGTAAAGTACTTCGAGAGGAGCATACTCCTCATGGATTGGGAAATCACTCAGTAATAATTAATGATGTTAATGAGGAGATATCAGAGAAGGTTAGGAAGTTCTTAGAGGATATTAAATATGTTGGTTTTTTTAACTTTGATATTAAATATGATAGTAGAGATGGAAAGTATAAATTCTTTGAAATTAATACGAGGCAGGGAAGAAGTAATTACTATGTTACTGGAGCGGGTTATAATTTAGCTCAGTATGTAGTTAAGGAATATATTCTAAATGAAGAGATAGAATATACATTAGCTACTAAGAAAAAACTTTGGTTAGTAATTCCAATTGTACTTGCTTTAATATTTATTAATTCAAATAAATATAGGAAAGAAATGATATCATTAATTCTAAAGGGTGATGTTATAAATCCTGTATTTAATATTAGAGATATGGGTTTTATTAGATTCCTTAGATTCTTTAAAACACATATTAGTCATTTTAGAAAGATGAGGTTAGAGTAATGAATGAAAAAATTTTAGGAGTAATTGGGGGTTTAGGTCCTAAAGCTACTGCTTATTTTTACAATTTAGTAATAGATAGTACTAAGGCAGATGTAGATCAGGACCATATAGATGCAATATATCTTAATCATGCATCTATGCCTGATAGAACTAGAGCTATACTGTTTAAGAAAACAGATGAACTCAAAAGACTATTAATAGAAGATGCTAAGCTATTAGAAAGCTTAAAGGTATCTCATATTGCAATACCTTGTAATACCTCACACTCTTTTTATGATGAAGTTCAAAATAGTGTTAATATTCCAGTTATCAATATGATCGATGAAGCGATTAAATATGTAAAAGAGAAATACCCAGAGACAATCAAAATTGGAGTTTTAGCAACGAATGGTACTAGAGAGATGAGGATATATGATAAATATGCAGAGAGTAACTCTGTAGAAATAGTATATCCTTCTTCAGTTGGACAAGATTTAGTCATGAGGGCTATATATGAAGGTGTAAAAGCTGGTAAATATGTAAATCCTTCTGAGTTAGATTCTGTTATTAATGAATTAAAAGGTAAAGGTTGTGATGCAGTTATCCTTGCTTGTACAGAGTTATCTGTTATTTTTAATGAGATAAATAATCCATTTATTATTGATGCATTGAAAGTATTGGCTTCAAAGTCTATTGTATTAGCTGGAAAACAATTAAAGGGAAATATCTAACTTAATATTTTATTGTATGAAGAACCCTTATTATCAGAATGTTAGTTTTAGAAATAGTGTAAGACATGCTACTGATGGGCTTAAGGCTATATTTAGGGATGAAAGAAATTTTAGAAATGATTTAATTATTGCTCTTCTGGTAATAATGATAGGGGTATTTTTAGAGATATCTCATTTTGATTGGATAGCAATTACTTTAGTTATATCAATGGTATTAGTATCTGAAGCTATTAATAGTGTGATTGAAGCTATGTGTGATACTGTATCTCATGAATTTAAAGTAAACATTAAATACGCAAAGGATGTAAGTGCAGGTGCAGTTTTGTTAAGCTCCTTTGTATCAGTAATAACAGGGTTAATGGTATTTATACCGTATATCTTAGAGTTATTAGGGAAGTTATAAAAAGCGAAAAAGGAAGCACTTACTAAATAAATAGTTGAAATTGGTTAGATTTCTGCTTCCTAATCCTACTAATTACCACCGTGGTAATTAGGTAATGAATATATTATCATTGGTATGAATAGCTGTCAATAAAAAGATAGCGTGAATTATTATAGGCTTTCTTGGTGTTTACGAATTAAAACTGAATTATTTTCCAAAAGCCTTTATTGTTTGCAAATATCCTAACTCTATGTATTTCTTTTTGTTATCCAAGACATCATTTACAGATACTGGTTCTAAATCAAAAAAAAGCTTCTTATCTGCCTTTCTCATATCTTCTTTCGCTATATTATACAAAGTGGCTTTGTATGTGGTTGATTGAACGTTAAGAAAGGATCTTCTATTGGGATTTTCTTGTGAGTAAGATTCTAAGCATACCCCTATTACCTTATCTCCCCCTATGCTTCTTACAGCATCAACTGGAACTGCATCGGCATATCCTCCATCAATTAAGAATTTGTTCTCATATTCATATGCTCCAAATAGATAGCTTACAGAACAACTAGCTCTTATGGCTTGTTTTAAGGCACCTGTTCTATGAAATATTTTGTTTCCAGTATTCAAATCTACACTTACTGATACAAAAGGTATTGCACAATCTGCAAAGGTTGCATCATTAACTAGACTTTCAATAAAGAAAAGCAATGGATCTTTATTTCCGTTAAGAGAAAATTTATTAACATAGCTAGATACAATGTTATTAATCTCTTCCTTATCTAATCCCAATGCAATCTCTTCTACCCTATTGATGTCTTTAAAGAGAGCATATAAGCCTCCAATAATTGAACCAACACTACTACCTGAAATATGTGTAATCTCAATACCTAGCTCCTCAAGTGCTTTAATTACTCCAATATGAATAAATCCTTTGTGTCCCCCAGAGCCTAGTGCAAGTGCATATTTTCTAGACATGTTCAGTTAGTGAAAAAGTTAGATTTTAACAACAAATTGACCATTTGGTTTATCTAATACCTGATATCCTTTTTGTAATATTTCATCTCTTAATCTATCTGACTCATTCCAATTTTTTTCATTTCTTGCCTGTTCTCTTTTTAAAAGTATCTCCTTTATTGAAGGGTCTTCTACTTCACTAACAGAGAATTCTTTCTTTTGAGGGTTACTATTTAATACTGTTTTCTCAATATCAAGTCCTAGTACTTTATCAAATTCAAATACTGTTGCAAATATCTCTTCTGGTTTTAACTTAGATTTTACTATTTCGTTTAGTAGTGCTAAAACTTTTGGGGTATTAAAGTTGTCACATAGTGCATCTTTAAATTTTTCAAGATATTCCTCTGAAACTTCTCCTACTTTTCCGTTGTTAATCTCTTTTAATTTATTAATGATATTTGTGTATGATTTTTCACTTGATTTAAGTGAATCAACACTAAAGTTCATTGGTGCTTTGTAGCTGGAGGTAAGGTAATACCATCTTAATGCCATTAAAGGTATATTTAATTCTTCTATCTCTTTAAGAGTAAGTGCATTGTGTTTACTCTTAGAGAACTTATCTCCAGTAGATGAATATACAAACTCATTATGTATCCAATATTTAACTAGGTGATGTTTAAAGGCACCATAGTTTTGTGCAACCTCGTTAGAGTGATGTACAGGTACTAGATCAGTTCCTCCGGTATGTATATCAATATATTCACCTAAAAGCTTCCAACCCATTGCAGAACACTCTATATGCCATCCAGGGAATCCGTCTCCCCATGGTGAGTTCCAATGCATCATATGGTTTTGATATTTTCCATATCTTTTCATCCAGAGTACAAAATCAGCAGGGTGTTTCTTTTGT
>CAZCWY010000015.1:8752-15110 GCA_964502535.1 uncultured Candidatus Saccharibacteria bacterium | reverse complement strand
TAATTGGTTCCTTTGAAAGATTCTTTGCATTCTTAATAGAACATCATGCTGGAGATTTCCCTCTATGGATTGCTCCTGAGCAGGTTAATATTATTCCAATCTCTGATAAACATCATAAATATGCGAAAGAGATATATGAACTTTTAGATAATAATGGGATTAGAGTAACTTTGGATGATAGAGCAAAGAGTATGCAGTCTAGAATTAGAGATGCTGAGAAATTAAAAATCCCATACCTTGTAATCATAGGAGATAAAGAGATTGAAACTGAAACTGTATCTGTAAGATCTAGATTAAACAAAGAGATTGGGCTAATGAAAAAACAGGAGTTTTTGGATTACCTATTAGAGGAAATTAGATTAAAAAAACATAGATAAATTAATTAATACATATTTAATAAATGGATTTTAACAATCAAAGAAGTAATAAAGATCTTGGAATAAAAATAAATGATTGGATTAGAGTACCTAAGGTATTACTAATTGATGAAAAAGGAGAAAATTTAGGAGAGATAGATACAATTAAAGCTAGGGAAATGGCTAGAGCTGTAGAACTAGATTTAGTAGAGGTAGGAGCAACAAGCAATCCTCCTGTATGTAGGATAATGAATTATTCTAAATATATATATGAACAAAAGAAGAAATTAAGAAAAAATAAAACTGGTAAAACAAAAGATTTGAAAGAATTTAGATTTAGTCCTGTAATTGACGTTGGAGATATGAATACAAGAGTAAGAAGGGCAAAAGAATTTCTGGAAAAGGGTCATCCAGTAAAGATAACTGCAATAAAAAGAGGTAGACAACAGTTCAGTCAAATGAAACAGGTCTTTGATGAGATATTGACTAATTTTACTGAATATTGTAGTATCGAACCCGAGCCAAAGAGTGAATTTAATAGTATTTCAGTAACATTCAAAAAAGATGGCAAAACAAAAAACAAACAAAACGGCGATAAAGAGAGTAAAGCTATCCAACCCAAAAGGGAACAGGAAAGCAAAAATGATGTACAAACAGAGCCATCAGGGACACCTCAAGACAAAGAGGTCAAGAAGGTCTAAAAGAAGGCAGGATAATGACAGAGTAGTATCTGGAACTAACGAAAAGAACCTTAGAAGAAAGGTTGTTAATTTAGGTTAATAAAAACATGAGAGTCAAAGGTGGTACAGTAAGAAAAAGAAGACATAATAAGGTAATAGCCCTCACAAAAGGGTATAGAATGTCTAAGAGTAAGCTCTATAAAGTATCCCATGAAGCCCTTATGCATGCTGGTCAATATTCATATAACGATAGAAGAAAGAGAGCAGGCCAATTTAGAACACTATGGATTTCAAGATTAAATGCTGCATGTAAAAATAATAGTATTCAGTACAAAGATCTCATCTCTGGTTTAAAGAGTAAGAAGAGTGAATTAAACAGAAAAGTTCTTGCTGATATTGCATTAAATAATCCAGAGGTTTTCTCCTTTTTAGTTAAATCCCTTTAGAGTCCATATATATTGGATATATTAGGGCTCACAATGAGTCCTTTTTTTGTATTAACTTAATCTTTAAAATATAATATTGTATACTTTGAAGATAACATCACACATATTTTAAATGATTAATACTTTGATCAATATAAATAACAAGTTAATAGAAGAATTAAACCAACTAAGTGCACCGGAATTAAAACAGAAATATCTTTCTAAAGATGGAGTAATAACAAAACTTTTTAAAGGTATTAAAGATATTGATGTTTCCCAAAGGAAGGAGTATGGAGAACAGTTAAATAGATTAAAAAAAGATTTAGAAGAGAAAATATCACAAAAGGAAAGTCAGAGTAATAATGAGAGATCTGTTGTTAATATAGATCCAACCGCCCCCTTTGATATAAATACCGCAAAGGATAAAAGACCTCATATTTTAGATCTTAAGGGATCCTCTCACCCATTAATGCAAGAATTAGAGTTAATACTAGATATATTTCAAAGAATGGGATTTGATATTTTAGAAAGTAGACAGTTAGATGATGATTTCCATATGTTTGAGAGCCTTAATTTCCCTAAAGGACATCCAGCAAGGGATATGTATGACACATTCTGGACTGATGAAAACTTAGTACTCCCTGCACATACTTCAACAATGCAAAATAGGGCACTTAGAAGATTTGGACCTCCCCCTATTAGAGTAGTACTACCTGGTAGATGTTTTAGAAATGAGGCAACAGACGCTAGTCACGAGCATACCTTCTATCAAATAGAGGGAATATATGTAGATGAAAGTGTATCAATAGCAAATATGCAAGCAACCATTAAAGAGTATTTAGAAAAATATTTAGAAACTGATTTAGAAATTAAAATGCAACCTGCATACTTTCCTTTTACTGAACCTGATATTGAGTTTGTAATTAGTTGTCCTTTCTGTAATAAGAAAGGGTGTAGCACCTGCGCTTACAGTGGATGGATAGAGTTAATGGGTTGTGGAATGATACATCCTAATGTGCTTCTAGCCGGAGGTATAGATCCTCAAAAATATTCTGGCTTTGCTTGGGGTGTAGGATTAGATAGACTAGTTGCAATAAAAAGAGGAATAAATGATATTAGAAAACTTAGAGATGGTGATATAAATTTCTTAAGACAGCTATAAATATATGAAACTACCTATTAATGCCCTAAAAGAGTTTGGATTAAATGATTTAGAATTTGAAAAGGTACTAAATATAATATCTACTAAAATAGGTTCAGTTGAAGGCTACACAGACCTTTCTAAAGTATATAAAGGGGTTGTAATAGCTGAAATACTTACTAAAGAAATTCACCCCAATGCAGATAAACTTGGAGTATACAAAATAACCACAAGTGAAGAAGAGATACAGGTTGTTGCAGGAGATAAAACATTAGAAGTAGGAGATAAAGTGGCATATATTAAACCAGGAAATATAGTTCCATATACATATGGAAGTGCAGACCCAATAAAAATTAAAACTGTTAATATGAGAGGTGTTACATCTAATGGAATGCTGTGCTCTGAGAAAGAATTAAATATCGGACAAAGTCATGACAAAGTATTAATATTAGACCCACAAACTGAAGTAGGAATATCCTTTGCAGATTACTTTGATTTAAATGATGTAATCATTGATATTGAGAATAAAGCTTTAACCAATAGAGGGGATCTCTTTGGGATACTTGGTATTGCAAGAGAGATATCAGCATCGCTAAATACACCATTTAGAAGTCCTAGTTGGTATCAGAATGATACGAAAGAGATAAAAGTCCCTTACATTACCTTGCCGATAGAAGTTAAAAACAAAGCCTCAAATCTCTGTCCTAGATATATGTGTATATCCATGGATAATGTAAATGTAAAAGATTCTCCAGTATGGTTAAAATCAATACTTCTAAAATCTGGCATTAGGCCAATAAATAACATCGTAGATATTACCAACTATTTAGCCATAATAACTGGACAACCCCTTCATGCATTTGACTATGACAAACTCATTGAGAGTGATCCAAATAGTAAAGATACTGCTAATATAACTGTTAGAGTTGCCCAACAAGGAGAGAAAATTCAAACCTTAGATGGTAATGTCGTAGAACTTGGAGATAACAACTTGGTAATTGCTGATTCAACAAATCCGATTGCTATCGCAGGTGTAATAGGGGGTAAAGATACTGAAATTGATATTAATACGAAAAGAATAATTCTTGAGTGTGCTAATTTTAATAAATTTAGCATTAGAAAAACCTCTATGGAATTAGGAATATTTACTGAGGCTGTAACAAGATTTACTAAAGGACAAAGCCCTAATCTATGTTCTAACATTTTAATTAGAGCATTTGAACTAATTAAAGAAATTAGTGGAGGAGAGATATCAAGTGATATTGTAGATGTGTATCCACAACAAGAGATCGAAAAAAATATTACCCTTTCAGTTCCTAAACTAAATATAATATTAGGTACAAATCTTTCAAAAAATGAAATAAAGGAGATTTTAACTAACTTGGAATACCAAATATTAAGTGAAGATGCTGAATATATTACTCTTATTCCTCCTGTATTTAGAACAGATATATATATTCCAGAGGATATCTATGAGGATATTGGAAGAATATATGGATATGAGAACATATTACCAAGACTTCCCCAACGAGATCTTAAAGCTTCTAAAGTAAACAAAAATGTGAATCTTAAGAAAAAAATCCGTAACATACTAAGCTATAGCGGATGTAACGAATTAGATACATACAGCTTTACAAGTAAAATTAATATTGAAAATGCTAACCAAGACCCTAACCAATCCTTTCATATTAAAAATTCTTTGTCTCCAGATCTAGAATATATGCGTACCTCCTTACTTGTATCCCTGTTAGATAAAGGGAGATACAATACACAAAAAAATATTTCACCTTTCTGTATCTATGAATTTAATATCCCTCACCAAAAAGATTACTTAGATAACTTTCAATTACCAAAAGAAGATTGGCATCTTTCTCTACTTTTTTCAACAAAAGAAAATATTTTTGATGGAAGTTCTTACTACCAAGTAAAAAGATATTTAGAAAAGATATTTAACAAGTTAAATATCTCTCAGATAGAGTACAAATTAATCTCAGAAAGCTCGCAACTTGAGTTACCAATTTGGATTAAATATATCTTACCTACATTCAATCAATATCAATCTGCATTAATTAAGTATATTCAAGATGGAAAAGAAACAATTCTAGGAGTAATAGGGGATATAGATAGTGATGTTAAAAATAAATATAAACTGCCACAATACACTGGAGCATTTGAACTAAACTTAGAAGAACTATCTAGATTAGGTAACGAAATTACTAAATCCCGACATGAATCTAAATTCCCAGCTATTACTCAAGATATTTCTATTACGCTAAATAGTAATGTTAAATATGTTGATTTAGAAAATCTTGTACTTAAGATTATCAACACTAAAGAGAGAATTGGAACTGTAGAATGTTTAGATATATATCAAAAAGATAGCCAAAGTAAAAATATTACTCTAAGAGTTAGTATTGAGCATAACGAGAAAACATTAACAGATACAGAGTATAGTGAGATAAGAAAAAAGATTGAAGAAAAAATTAAAACCTTAACTGTTTAGGCTTACCTTCGAACCCCTTGGACATTTCCATCAACAGGAGGAGTAATTGGTGGTATTACTTCAGATTTTTCTACCTTAATTGATATAGACTTAGTACCTACCTTTCCAAAGCTATCCTTAGCTGTGACTGTTATTGTGTGATTACCAGCAGAAAATTTTGACAAACTCATACTTGCACTATACAAAGAACCACTCCAAGTAACACCAGATACATTGGTCGTATCAATTGAAATGGTAAACTCAGAGAGAGCACCTAATTGTCTTGTATTTCCAGTAATGTTTATAGTATCAGTATCTTTGAATGTAACATTATTTGCAGGAGTAGTAATCTCTACAACTGGTGCATTATCTGGTCCTAAAGGCAAAGGACACTCTCCTGTTGCAGGATCCGCAAATAGGTAACCTCTACTTTCTGCCAAATATTTTTCATAGGTAGCCTGTTGTAATTTATTCTCCAACTTAAACGTTAAAACTGTCTTCTGTTGTACTAAGCCATATCCCTGGGCAAGAACCAAATTAGAAGGAATTAATCCATTAGCAGTACATACGGTAATATACTTTCTACTATCTACTTGTGGAGCTCTACCGGAGATAAAGACAGTAGCTTCTTTCTCACACTCTACACCCTCAAGTGGTGAACCTCCTGTATCCCTACATACAGTACCAGATACAATACCTGCGGGCCTAGTATATAGCTCTGGCTTGTATATATCCGCTAATCTATTAGTAATCCCATATGCAATAGGTAACGGTACAGTAGAACCGTAGGCACCAGGTACAGGTGTATTATCATTATTACCTGCCCATACACCTACAACTAGATTTTTGTGATACATCATTGTAGTTAAATCCTTAGGGCCATCAGTAGTTCCAGTTTTGAAACATACATTAGTTCCTTTTACTCTAGATTGGCCAATACCAATTCTATCTCCATGTCCGCCTAAATCACAAAGAATGTAATTTAATAGATATACCTCTTTCTCATCTACAACCCTAGTACCTTCTCCAATTACTGCTTCCTTAATAATCTTTCCTTTAGAATCTTCAACTTTAAGTATAACTACTGTATCATTCTTCACTCCCTCATTTGCAAATACTCCAAAGGCTGCAGTATGTTCTAACATTTTCATTTCACCAGCACCCAGCGCTAGCGCTAATCCGTAGTCGGCTTTACTTTTTAATGTAGTAACACCTAATTTCTCAGTTAACTGTAAGAATGCATCTATTCCAGTAATTTGTAACATATATACAGC
>CAZCWY010000015.1:0-8652 GCA_964502535.1 uncultured Candidatus Saccharibacteria bacterium | reverse complement strand
ATATTCCAATAGTCTACAGAACCAACCATAGCCAAAACTTCCCCAGTATTTGGATTGATAACAACTGCAGCACCATTATTAACTTTTTTTGGCAAACCATTTTTTGTAATACCTTTAACAACCTCATCTTGAGCTATCTCTTGAATAGAGTAGTCAAGAGATGTAGTTACTTTCAATCCTCCTCTTTCAACCCTTTCAACTCCAAACTCTTCCTCAAGTAACCCTTTTACATAGAATACAAAGTGTGGTGCTTTAATATCAATCATTTTAGTTGTATATATCAACTCCTCTTTTTTTGCCTCTTCAATCTCTTCCTCTGTTACACCTGTAAGGTTTTTATGCTTAAGCATTTGATTTAATACATATGTCTGCCTTACCTTTGCTAACTCTGGTTTACTTCCAAAAAGAGGAGAATATACACCTGGACTTTGAATTAAACCAGCAATTAGAGCACTTTCAGCAAGTGTTAAATCTCCTACATTTTTTCCAAAGTAAGCCTTTGCTGCTGCTTGGAAACCATAATTAACTCCTCCCAAGGGTATCTCATTCATATACATCTGTAATATTTCATCCTTGCTTAAGGTCTGTTCAACCTGCATTGTAATTAATATCTCTTTAATCTTTCTTGAATATTTTTGCTCGTATGCCTGATCTCCCAAAATATCATACAAAAGAGTAGTTTTAATCAGTTGCTGAGTAATTGTACTTGCACCTCTAACAATCTCCCCATACCTGAAGTTTTGATAAAGAGACTTTACAATACCCGCATAATCTAAACCTTTATGTTGATAGAATTCGATATCCTCTGCAGCCAATACAGACCATTTTGTAAACTCAGGAATTTTTTCTATCTCTACAAACTCTCTATTTTGTTTACCATACACTGTATAAAGTAATACTCCGTTTCTATCAAATATCTTAGTACTCTGATCAGATGTCCTATCAACTAGCTCATTTGGAGAAGGAAGAGAACTCTGTAATCCCTTGAGATATACTCCAACAGCAATTAAACCTGCACAAAGTACAAAGAAACCTATTCCAAAAAATACATAGAGAAATTTCTTTCCCTTCTTACTTTTTAACCTATTTGAAAAAATATTGGTTAATTTCTGTTTTTTTGAATTCTTCTTATTGATATTTCTACTATTGTAAAGCTTCATTCTGTTATAGTTACCTAAGCCAGAAGGACGCTTAGAATAGGTTTTTCTATTTCCGAGTCTTTTAGATTTTGAAACTGACATACTATATTTCATAGTTATATGAATGTATTATACAATCTATTAAATATATATTATATCTAACTAATATTCAACCTTACAAAGAAGATGATATAATTGGAGTATGGAAAATACAACACTATTAAAACAACCCTATAAAGGCACAATGGATTGGTATCCTCGCGATATGTATTATAGAAATTTTCTCTTTAATATATGGAGTAGGGTAGCAAAGAAATACGGATACGAGGAGTATGATACTGCTCAACTTGAGGATGCAAATCTTTATAAAGTTAAATCTGGGGAGGAGTTAGGAGGAAATCAACTTTATAATTTTGTAGATAAAGGTGGAAGAGAGATTGCTCTTCGACCTGAAATGACTCCATCTTTGGCTAGAATTGTTGCAAACAAAAAAAATGAACTCCAATTTCCACTAAGATGGTTTAATATTGGCAGATATTTCAGATATGAAAAACCTCAGAAAGGTAGAAGGAGAGAATTCTTTCAATTAAATATTGATATATTAGGTGTAGATTCAATTTCCGCAGAGGTAGAGATAATATCCTTTGTTATGGATGTAATGAAAGAACTAAAGGCTTCTTCAAATTCATTTGAATTAAAAATAAATAGCAGATATCTACTTGAATATCTTTTCTCTGAAATATTAAATATAGGTGAGGAAATTAAACCTAAATTAGCTAGAGCACTAGACAACTATTTAAAAATGTCTCCTAATGATTTTAAAGAGTACCTTAAAGAGCTAACACTTTCTGATAAACAGATATCGCAGATTGAAGAGTACCTAAATTGGGAATTATCAGACTTAGAAAAAATTAAAGAAAGTTCAAAGGGTGCTAAAGAGATCTTAGACCTATTTAAAAGATTAAATGAACTATCTATTCCAAATGTTAAATTCTGTCCATATATTGTAAGAGGTTTGGCATACTATACCGGAATTGTTGTTGAGTTGTATGACATAGGGGGAGAGGAACTTCCAAGATCAATGTTTGGAGGAGGAAGATATGATGATTTACTTGAAATCTTTGGGGAAAGTAAAATCCCTGCATTTGGATTGGGGTGGGGAGATATCACAACAATGGATTTTTTGGAAAAGTATAATCTTTTACCAGAGTATATTGATAATTCTAGAGTATTTGTATGCTTGATTGATGAAAAATTATATACACAAAGTAGTACCATTACAACATATCTAAGAAGTAATGGCATTAATACATTACAACAGATAACTCCAATGAAATTATCAAATCAACTTAAATATGCAAGTCAAAGAAATATCCCTTGGGTTGTAATTCTTGGAGAGGATGAAATACAAAAGGGTGTTGTTCAACTTAAGAATATGATTACAAGAGAATCTTTCTTAATTAAGAAAGAAGATGTTATAGAAAAGGTTAAATAAGGAGAATATAATCCCGTATTAATCTTTTATCTTTCTAAATGTAGAATGTATTGTAGTAATTGAAAATCAATCAAAGATTTCATCCATACTCGATAAATATCCTAACACCTTTCAATATATTAAGATTCAAGACATTAATGAGTTTAAAAAGATCTTGCTACTGCATAAAGTAAATCTTGTCTGTATAAATATCCCTCTCAGTTTAAGAGACTTAATAAATACCCTGCTGAATGCCAAAGAAAAAAGGGTAAAAACATTTATCATACATCCTTCGGAACAAGATTTGTCATTAGAATACAATAGACTTGGTATTGATGATTTTGTTTTTAATACTGATTCAGATAAAAATATTGAAATAAGGATTTTCAAATTACTAGATATTACAAAACCTATTGAAATTAATGTACAAAGATATGAATATATTACATACATACTTCCAAATAGAGAGATATATATTAAAAGTTCTAAGATTCCTCTGACTATTTTCGAATCCATTTTTGTTAATTACTTAATCAGTAATAACGGAAATTGTAATATGCAAGATTTTGAGAAATATCTCTGTAGTATATATAACCGAAGGATATCTAGAAAAAGTATTGTAGTTGGGATATCAAGATTCAAAAGAAAAGTATATATCTCTACTGGATATGTTGTTATCAAATCTAGATATGGTTTAGGGTATGTAATAAATAGTTAAACTTTCTTCTTCCATTCAGAAATTTTGTTTAACGCCTCTATTGGAGTAAGATTATCTAAATCTAACGATTGTATATCTTTCTCTATCTCTGAATCTTTTGCAGTAAATAAGGGGAACTGAAAAGTACTGTTTAGGGTATCTTTATCATTAACCTTTTTTCCGAAGACATCTGTTTCTCTTATCTCATTTTCTTTTGAAAACATTTTTTCCTGTTCAAAGCTTTCAAGGATTTCATTAGCTCTTTTAATTACTTTCTCAGGCAACCCAGCCATCTTTGCAACATATATTCCATAACTCCTATCTGTACCACCTTCGACTATCTTTCTTAAAAAGATTACCTCTCCTTGTTCTAAATCCTCTTCTACCAAAACATTGAAGTTTTTTACTCTATCTGGAATCTCTTCAGACAACTTTAGAAGCTCATGATAATGAGTAGCAAAAAGAGTTCTACTCTTAAGATCATTAGCTAGATATTCCGCAAGTGCCCACGCTATACTTACACCATCATAGGTACTTGTACCTCGTCCTACTTCATCTAAAACAATCAAACTAAATTTACTAGCATTATTAACAATATTAGCAGCTTCATCCATTTCTACCATAAAGGTACTTCTACCTCTACTTAAATCATCTGCTGCTCCGACTCTAGTAAATATTCTATCAACCAAAGAAAGGGTCATTTGCTTAGCAGGAACGTATGAACCGATTTGAGCCATCAAAACTAATGTAGCAACCTGTCTAATATATGTAGACTTACCAGACATATTAGGACCAGTAAGTATAGACATTGAGCTAGTATTAAAATCTATATATGTGTCGTTAGAGACAAACTCATCTTGGGTAATCTTTTCAACAATGGGGTGTCTACCAGATTTGATATCAATTACACCTTCATTTTCACCCATATCAAATATCTGTGGTCTACAATAGTCTTCTTCAAATGCAATTTTAGCAAAACCTGACAACACATCAATTCGAGATATGTATTCGGACACACTCTGTAAAATAGGAATATACTGAACTAAGGAATCTCTAAATCTTATAAATAGTTTATACTCTAAATCATTTAATCTCTCCTGTGAATTAAGTATTATATCTTCTTTCTGTTTCAATTCTTCTGTAATATATCTCTCACAATTCACCAGAGTCTGTTTTCTGATATATCGTTCTGGGACTTTCTCTTGTTGAGCTTTAGTCACTTCGATATAGTAGCCAAATACTCTGTTAAATCCTATTTTTAAGCTATTAATACCTGTACTTTTCTTTTCATTTTCTTCAAATTCCTTAATCCATCCCTTGCTATTCCCAGAAATCTCTCTTAATTCCGACACTTCCTTGTTATACGAAGACATAATTATTCCTCCTTCGAGTATTGTAAGAGGAGGAGAGTCAACAATACACTGTTCAATACTTTCGGACACTTTTTTCAAGTCCTTTTCATAAACATTTAACTCTTTTGATATTTGAGGAAATTTTGCTAGTATTAATTTTAATCTTAAAATACTCTCAAGTGAAATCTCCAAGGCTTTTAAATCTCTTCCATTTACTCTTTGTAAACCAATCTTTCCTACGATTCTACTGATATCATTAATCTCATCTAAAATTTCTTTTGTTTGATTTAACACTTCATTATCTTCAAAGAAAAGTCCAACAATATCTAACCTTTCATCTATCTCTTTTTTTTCTATTAAAGGATTTAATATCCATGAGTAAAATAATCTCTTCCCCATCTGAGTAGAGGAAGAATCAATAACTGAAAAAAGAGAATTAGAAATATCTCCAGTAAAAGAGTTTGACACTAATTCTAAATTCCTAATGGTAGCTCTATCCAATATCATTGTTGATGTAAGATTTCTTCTTTGAGGTTTCTTAATATGATTTGGCTTTATTAACTGAGTATCTGAAATGTGTGTAAGTATCATTGCTAAACTAGAAATAGATACATCCTTACCCTCTAGATCAAGCGATTGCACATTTGAGATGTCATAGAATTCTTTGATAATCTCTTGAGCATATTTTACATTCTGTAATCCTTTATTTAAGAATTGTACTGGTATTGTATTAAACTTTAACTCACTCTCATTTTCTAAAAGAAGTATTTCTACAGGTTCAAAAGAAGAGAGAACACTTTCAATACTCTTACTAATATTTTTACTATTAATCCAAAATATCTCCCCTGTAGATATATCACAGATACTTATACCTAAATCATTTTTTGATTTTACAAAAGAAGCTATGTAATTACTCTTTATAGAATCCAATTCATCTAAAGTTCCTGGTGTCACTATTCTTGTTACACCTCTTTTAACAATACCTTTAGCTAATTTAGGGTCCTCTAATTGATCAACAATAACGACACAGTATCCTGCTTTAACTAATTTAGGCAAATATTGATCTATTGCTTTATGAGGGAATCCTGCAAGTGGAGTAGGGTTTTTACTCTTATCTCTAGCAGTAAGGGTAATATTTAAAACCTTTGAAGTTGTCTTAGCATCTTCTCCAAATGTTTCAAAAAAGTCTCCCATTCGAAACAGTACTATTTTATCAGGATACTGTTTCTTAAATCTAAGATACTGATCCATCATAGGGGTTTGTTTAATATCCAATTCCATATCGTATTATACAGGAGAATACATAGTGAAAACTATACTCTTGATTTACTTATTTCTATCTCTTACTTAATATTATCTTAGCCTCTTCGTCAGAAACTATCTTTCTTATGTCTCTAATACTATCTATCGAAACTGAAACTCCATATACACCCTTTTGTACACTATACTTTACAACATCTTTACTGTTTTCGGCCATTACAATTATCTCTTTAGAAGGACTCTTAGATATATCACATACAGCATCAATTACCTTAAGTGAACTATTAGTACTTAAATCATATTTAACATCCAAAGCATCATATTCAAATCCTTGCATACTTTTTACTATTCTAGGTAAATCAATTATTAATCCATCGATGTTTACTCCTAAAATATCATCTGCAAGTATTATATCTGTTGGATTATCTAATATTGCATATACACTAAATGATGTACCTCTTCTTAAACCACCAGCAAGTAAAGCTTTCTTAAATTCGGTCATTGCTTTAGGATTCATAGGAGAGTAAATGGCGATATCTACATTCCTTCTTTTATTAATATTTCTAACCCTTCTTACAATCTTAACAACTCTATTTAATAGCTCTTTGTTAGCTAGGTAGTGGGCAAGTCCATGTGCAGAGTCACTTAGTTCTTCACTTTCAAACTGCTTACCTTTTGTCAAAGACCTAAAATCAGAAACTCGCAGTGAACCTAAAGAGAGAATAACCTGATTACCTTCTGCTAGGTCAGAGTATTTACATATTTTTTCAGCGATTACTTTTGAGTATTCAACAAACTTTTTGTCTTCTACATATGCTAAAAGATGTCTTCCATCTTCTATCATCAATTTATCCAAATCTACATGTACAATACCGTGAGAGTTACCAACAAAATCTACAAGTTGTTCGACATCTCCAGAGGGATTTAAAAACACCTTTGTTGCTGATGGAGAAAGATTCATATCATGAGGAATCTTAACTTCACTATCAATTACCTTTTCAGCACTAACTTCTTCTTGTGTAACATTAGTATTAAGTAAATCAACACCAGAGAGGGACTCCTGGTTGTAAGCTTGAACGACTGGATGTGGAGTAGGGTTTTGTTCGTTTTTCTCAATATATATACTTCCCGTATTACCATCTAATCTAACAGTTTGACCATCTTTAAAAATTGTAAAAGCACCAGCAGCACCAACTATTGCAGGTATATCAAACTCTCTACAAAGAATAGCTGTATCACTTGTAATACCACCAGTCTCAAGTATTATTCCTCCAGAATTAATAATTAGAGATTCCATATCAGAAGAGTATTCCTTTATTACAAGTATATCTCTTTTGTTTATCTCAACATTTTTACCCTTCTCTACCTTTTTAATATTTCCAACAACAACTCCGAAACTTGCTCCCAAGCCCTTAAGTACAAAATCATTAATATCACTCACCTGCTTACCCTCCATATCTTGTTCTTTTTTAAACCTGCCCTTTGCAGCAGAAACTAATTTTTCTGTTAACGAACTATATTCATGCTTATTTCCTTGTACAATCTTTTGTGCATTATTCAAAGCTTTGTCTTCTAGAATCCCAATACCCTGATATCTCTCTAATGTCCACTTTAATACCTCTCCCAAAGTATCAAAATTCTTTGCGCTCTCTAATTTTACTTGATCAGGATAGTATCTCTCATACAAATCTTTACTTTGCAAAATCCATACCTTTCCACCAGACATAACCCATTCAATATTTTGAGCTCTTCTTAATTTGTTCTCTACAATGAGAGCTATTTTCGCTATCTCTTTAATATATCCCTCTTCTAATTTCGGACGATTACTCCATGCATTTGATATTGTTACTTTTTCCGTACCATCTTTACTAACACCTCCCTTGTTAATTACCCTAATTTTCATCCACTCCTGAGGAGAAATTCTCTTTTCTAAAATGGTTAAATCCTTTTTGTTTAATAGATATGAATCTGGAGTTAACTCACCTAATGAAATGGTATCTCCTAACCCAAATACAGCTTCAATACTTAATTTCCCAAGATCTTGAGTAATTGGATCGATGGTAAAGGCTACACCACTTACCTCAGCTTGTACCATCTTTTGAACGACAATAGCTAATTTTACATCAGCCAAATTAATAGCCTTAGATGAAGCATATGCAACAACATCATCTGTAAAAAGAGAAGCATATATTCTTTTGATTGACTCTAAAAGATTTTTAGCACCTCTCACATTTAATTCAGTACTAAATATTCCTGAAAATGAAACTTCTGGATTAGAAGGAAATATTACTGAGGATCTTACTGATACCCAAGCATCTGTGAATCCAGATATCCTTGTATATGCAGAAAGAATCTCATGTATATCACTATCCTCATATTCACTTTTTAATATTGATTTTAATACTTCAGACTCATTAGGATTTTTCCCTTTTTCTAACAATGAATTACCATCTCTAGAGAGTGATTGGGCAACCATTTTATCAAATACCACAGGAGAAACTACAAAGAAATCTGGGATAGGAATATCCATATCCTTAAGCTCAAAAAGAGATAAACCCTTTCTTCCTACAGAAGACTCTTTAAGCTTAGAAAATGTATGCTCTTCCCAAAAATATACTAATCTTTTTCCTTTTATAGCAATCTCAGACATCGTTTAGGCAGTTATATTATGTATTAAATAATGCTACCTTTAGCATCAATTTTTTGCAAGTCTACATAGAACTCATAGCA
>CAZCWY010000014.1:0-15158 GCA_964502535.1 uncultured Candidatus Saccharibacteria bacterium | reverse complement strand
TATGCACTCTCAAGCTCAGATTTAATACTCTTATCCCCCATCACTGAAATTGAATATACATCAAGAAGAGATCTGACACTTAATCCAAGTCTAAGCTCTCCACATATTATTCTTACAAAATATTTACATTCTAAAGGAGAAAGTTCATCTAAACATTTCAGAATTAATTGATTTTTTCTTGAAATAGAGCCATTACCACTCATATTAACTATTTCCCAAAGTAGTGTGTATATTTCATCTAAATTGTGATTTTTAGAATTACTGAGTATTGACTCCATAATTTGAAATACTGTATCCCCAATATCCCCACTCTCTTTTCTCATACTATCTACATCAATTCCATATTTCTTACTTAATACATTAATTAAGCTTTTCTCTGAATAATTAAATTCGCTATTTACAAACATTGGAGCTACTCTACCCTGAATCATATATGAAATAATTTGAATTTCAGTAGAATTACAATCCTTAAAGAAATTAGCAAGTTCTAAAGACATCTCGTTTCGAGATTGCGTAGATTCTAATTTGTTAAAAAGTTCACATACTTGAATATATTTATGCATACTAGTCCTCTATTAATATATATTTTGTATCTCTAGTACTACCTTCTTGGTTTACTAAATTTAACTCTACTAAAACATCCATATCTCTACGAAGTGTACGTGTTGATACATTAGGGTTTAACGCATATATATCCGACGGAAGAACAACTTTTCTTCTCTTAATTAATTTCATTATTAATTCCTGTCTTTCATTTAATTTTTTTGATATTGATACTACTTTCTTTTTTGAGATTTCTTTTACTGGTGTAATTTTTGGATATTTAGGCATAGGTTCAAATCTCTCTCTTTTTTGGGAAAACATTTTAAAGAGTAATACTGTTCCCAAAACTGTAGAAAGTAAATAGACTGCTTTTTTACTGTTTGACATAGAAAGAATTAATAATTTAAATTACTATTTTAATTCAGCCAAAGAGGCACCAATAGAGGTATGAACATCTAGTGGGACATCTAATTCTACACTTTTGAGCATTATCTCCTTGGCTTCTTTGGAAAATTTTTCAACCACTTCCTTTTTAGCTTCAAAAACGATTTCATCATGTATTTGAAGTAATATATATACCTGTTTAGGATACTTCTTCTCTATAAGAGAATATATGTCTTTCATTACAAATTTCATAATATCTGCTTCACTGCCCTGTATTGGCATATTAATTGCCTCCCTAGCTGCAGCCGCTCTCAATCTTCTATTATTTGATCTTATCCCAGCAATATTTCTGGTAGTTCCAAACATAGTCTGAACATACCCTTTTTCAAAGGCTGCATATTCTATCTTGCGCATATATTCCTCTACTCCTTTGTAGTGCTCAAAATATGCATTTATATATTTCCCTGCTGTGTCTCTGTCAATTCCCAGTAACGATGAAAGTCCAAATGCAGTTTGACCAAATATCATTCCAAAGTTTACAGTTTTCCCTATACTTCTCTCTTTGTGAGTAATTTCTGAAATTCTTTTTCCTAATACTCTTGCAGCTGTTGCACTGTGAATATCTAAGTCATTAACAAAGTCTTGAGAGAGAAGTTTGTCATTAGAAATATCTGCCATAATTCTTAATTCCATCTGCGAGTAATCCATACCTAAGAGTTTGAACCCTTTTCTTGGTATAAAGCACTCTCTTAGTCTTTTAGCCCAGACTCCTTCTAAAGGTATATTCTGAAGATTAGGATTTACAGAAGAAAACCTCCCAGATGTTGTTCCTGTTTGTTTAAAATCCGTGTGTATTGAGTGTATATTCTCTTCTTTAACTATACTGTTTTCAAAAAGAGGTTGGATATATGTATTTAAGACTTTGGTAATTTCTCTAAAGTAAAGAAGTTGTTCAATTATTGGATGAATACCCAACATACCATCTAATACTGATTCTCTGGTACTTCCCTTTGATTTATTTGGTAAATCTAGTTCTCTAAAAAGTACATCTGAAAGTTGTTTCGGAGAATTAACATTAAATTCATGTCCTACAATATCATATATCTCCTTTTGTACTTTGAATATTTCCTCTTCAACATCTTCTTTCAATGTAAGCAACTTTTCCCAGTCAATACTTAACCCCCTCTTTTCCATTTTTGAAAGAATTACAGATACAGGCAATTCAATTTCTAAAAGAGAAGTTAGTAAGTGTTTCTCTTTTGTTTTAAGGAATTTCTCAATACTTGTTTTTGTATATTCATATAGCACAAGATTATCAATTTCCTCTAATTGCTGTGAATATGCATCGTATATACTATCTAAGCAGGTAGAAATATCAGAAGGAGAGATCTTTTCATCTAAAACTTTTGTTGAATATTCAAATGCTAAATCTTTTAATTTAACATTCCTTTTTTCTGAGTGTAAAAGATGCTCACAAAGTAAAACATCATAGTAAGTTGTTAAATGATCTATGGAAAGATTTTCTGAGAAAGTAACTAACTCTTCAAAGTTGTAAAATATTACCTTTTTGTCTTCTGTATATTTAAATATATCAGTTGGCTTACTCAATGCATCCGTTATTTTACCTTCCTTAGATACACCTCTTACTAAAACGAAGGGTTCTTTGTTAAAAGATTCTTCTTCGTTTATATACCCTACTGTTATATTCTCATTTTCTGTAATGAGTTTTTCTAATTCCTTTGTATCTATCCAATTACTTTCCTCGACTTTTTTACCAAACATATCTAACTGAGAGCTATTAGAAGTAAGTAATTCCTTTCCAAATATGTCATCAAGTCTTCCGAGAAGCGATTTAAAAGAATACTTTTTAAAAGTTAATTCTAATGTTTTTCTATCCAAATCCTTTAATATACAATCTGTAAGATGGATATCAATTCCAACATTTTGCTCTATTTGTGCAAGCTTTCTACTAAACTCTGCTTGTTCTACACCCTCTGCTATTAATATCTTAGCCCTACCCTCTACTTTGTTAATATTTTTATATATTTCATCCATACTTCCATATTCTTTTAAAAGTTGTATTGCCGTTTTATCCCCCACTCCCTTAATCCCAGGAATATTGTCTGAAGGATCTCCCACTAGCGCTTTGTAATCTACAACTTGATATGGGTAATATCCATATTTCTCAAATGTCTTTTCGCTATCGTAAACAACAATATTTTTGAAATTTCCATTAGGCAAACAAACATATGTTTTCTCGTTAATTAGTTGCAGTAAATCCCTATCTCCACTTAATATATACAAATCAATATTCTCCTTACTCCATACCCCGTCGGAAACGAATTTTGAGACAGTACCTAATATATCATCTGCTTCGAAACCCTCTCTTTTAATTACTGGTATATTAAAGGCTTTTAAAACTTCTTCTACTAAAGGAAATTGGTCAATGAGAGAGAGGTCTGTGGGCTTTCTAGTACCTTTGTATTCTGGATATATCTCATGTCGAAATGTTGGAGCATGAGTGTCCATAGCACAAAGCACATATTTAGGTCCGAATATCTTAAGTGCTTCAAGCAACATGACCGTAAATCCAAAGACAGCGTTAACCTGAAGTCCTCCTGGGGTTTGAAGAGTAGAAGGATATGCATGAAAAGCTCTATGAACTATTGCGTTAGAATCTATTGCCAAAAATGTTTCTCTTTGAGAGTTCTTAATCATTAATATATTTTACTAGAGAAAATATATAACTACAATTATTCTGCAAAGATACCATCGAACTCATCTTTAGATACAACCTCATTCTCAAAAAGCATCTTTACTAATTTCTCTACATACTCTTTCTTTTCCGAAAGTGTCTTTTTAGCATCATCATAGGCAGTATCTATTAAAGATTTAACTTCTGAATCAATCATTTCTGCATACTTTTCACTAAAATCTCTACCTCCACCATATGTATATCCTAAATGCTTTGTTTCTTCCATGTCGCCATACTTAACCATCCCTAGATTTTCGGACATTCCATACTGAGTAATCATCTCTTTTGCAACCGCGGTGGCCTGTTCAATATCAGATGAAGCACCAGTAGAAATTCTACCAATGAAAATCTCCTCAGCCGCTCTCCCTCCTACCGCAGACTTTAAGTTTGCTAACATTTCATCTTTGTAAACATGCTTCTTATCATCCTCTGGGAGATATACTGTAACACCACCAGACATACCTCTAGGAATAATGGAGACCTGCTCTACTGGTGTCGCATATTTAGTAAACTTAGCCACTATAGCATGACCAGCCTCATGGTAAGCTGTAATCTTCAAATCCTCTTCACCAATAGCACCCTTCTTTTTTCTACCCAATTTGACTTTAAGATATGACTCTAAAAGATCTGCTTGCGTAACCTTTTTTCTATCCTCTTTTGCAGCCATAATGGCAGCTTCGTTTAAAAGATTTTCTAAATCAGCACCAGAGTACCCTATTGTTTTTTTAGCTATTAAATCCAAATCGATGCCTTCTTCAAACTTTTTGTTTTTAGCATGTACTTGAATAATTTCTTTTCTTCCTTGGAAGTCTGGCATTGGAACAACAACTAACCTATCAAATCTTCCTGGTCTAAGTATCGCAGGATCTAATACATCTGGCCTGTTTGTTGCAGCCAATACAATTACATTCTCTCTATCTTCTAAACCATCCATTTCAACAAGGATTTGATTAAGTGTCTGTTCTCCAGCACCTGAGTGTAGAACAGTTCCTCTTTTTTTTGCTACAGCATCAATTTCATCTATAAAGACTATACATGGAGCAGCTTTTCTTGCTTTATTAAAAAGGTCTCTTACTCTTGAAGCACCTGCACCTACAAGCATCTCCTCAAATTCAGAACCTGAGGTATGAAAGAATGGAACACCTGCTTGTCCTGCTACAGCTCTTGCCAAAAGTGTTTTTCCTGTACCTGGAGCTCCTGCTAACAATACTCCCTTAGGAATCCTAGCTCCTATGTTAAGATATTTCTTTGGATTTTTTAGAAAATCTACAATCTCTGTTAACTCTTCCTTTACCTCATCAATACCTGCTACATCTTCAAAATTAATTCCTGTTTTTTTACCAAAAAGAAGTCTAGCTTTACTCTGTCCGAAATCCATAATTTGACCACCAGATCTTTGCATATTTTTTATTAACATATATGCCAAACCTATTCCTGCTGCAAGGAATACAAAGGAGATAACGTCACCAATTGTAATTCCTAATCTCGGTTGATAGTAATCATTTTGTAATGTTTTAATATCAACATCTGAATCGGATAAAATACCATAGAAATCAACGCCTGCTGGAATCAATGCATACTTTTTCTCAACCACCTCTTTTCCTTCTAGCTTCCCAAGTTGAGATATTAAAACCATATCATCTTTAAGAATTACCTCTTCATATTCTCCTTGTGATATATACAATACAATTTCACTGAGAGGAACTTCTTCTCCTTTAGATTTAGAACCTAAAAGAGAATTGACACCATATGTAAGTAAAAGTGACATCACAACAAAGGATATAACTCCAATTAATGGTGTGTTCTTTTTCTTAGGCTTGATTCTTATTATATTTACCTTTGGACCCTGATTTTCTTTTTTTTCTTCTGACATATACAAAATATTAAAATGAAATGGTAGTGGGAGGTGGGATCGAACCACCGACCTTGGGTTTATGAATCCCATGCTCTAACCAACTGAGCTATCCCACCAAATTACCTGTAGATTATACCAGAACTTTGCCCTGAAATCTCCTTAATTTGCTTTACTGGAATACTCTCCTGTCTCGGTATTAATCTTAAGCTTATCTCCCGTTTTAATAAAAAGGGGAACATGTAATTGATAGCCAGTCTCTACAGTAACTAATTTACTAGCAGAGTTAGCTGTATTACCCTTAACTGCATCATCTGCAACTGTTACTTCTAATATTACAGAAGCATTTTCCTTAATACTTAAAATCTTTCCTTCGTAGGTTAGAATTAAAAGCCTATCCCCTTCCTTAAGGAAGCTTAAATATGAACCAACTACATCTTTTAGTATATTTACAATTTCATATGTATCCATATCCATGAAGTAAACATATGTCTCATCGTTATAAAGATATTGAACCTCTTTTGTTTCAGGATTAATATATTCTACCTTTGTTCCAGACTTAACGGTCTTGCTTATTATCTGTCCATTATCTAACGCTTTAAGTTTCATAATAATTAATCCACCCTGCCTTCCCTGTGTCTTAAGTTTTCTATCCTGCAAAAAAAAGATTCTATCTTCCTCTTTTATATGCATTCCTTTTACTGGTTGATCTGTTAATGGCATATGTTACAAATGTTAATATATTAATATTTCAGAGCAATTCTATCACAAATATATATTTCATTCTACAAGATAAGGTATAATTCTTAGTTAAAATAATTACACAATAAAATGCCAGAGAGATTAGAAGCAGAAGATAGGAATTTTGAAATACTATTTACCCCAAAAGATATTCAGGAAAGGGTAGCAGTATTAGCATCGGAAATTACAGAAGATTACTCTAAGGATAAAGAAACCCCTCTTGTTCTTATGGGT
This sequence comes from uncultured Candidatus Saccharibacteria bacterium, assembly GCA_964502535.1. GTDB lineage: Bacteria > Patescibacteriota > Dojkabacteria > SC72 > SC72 > UBA2259. The sequence goes on along the minus strand of CAZCWY010000014.1, from coordinate 8,649 downwards.
GTACTAAAAGGCGCAATGCCCTTTTTGGTAGATCTATCAAGATCAATACAGCATCCAAATCTCTTTATTGACTATATTGGAGTCTCTAGTTATGGCTCAGAAACTATCTCTTCAAGAGAACCACAGATTACCCTTGATGCGAGAATTCCGATAAAAGGTAAAAACGTAATAATAGTAGAAGATATTATTGATACAGGATATTCAATTGATACATTACTTGATATTTTAAATGCTAGAAAACCGAAATCTATAAAGGTCTGTGCCTTTCTTTCTAAACCTAGCAGAAGGGAAATTAACGTTCCAATTGATTACTTAGGATTCAAAATCGAAGATTTATGGGTACAAGGATACGGTCTTGATACAGACGAGAAGGGAAGAAATTGGCCCTATATCGGATATAAAAAATAGGAGAAATGGTTGCGGGGGTTGGATTCGAACCAACGACCTTCAGGTTATGAGCCTGACGAGCTGCCACTGCTCTACCCCGCGATGCTTGAAACAGTCAGATTATACTCTATATACTTAGGTATATCAAACTCCTAAAACTAGAAACTGTAACCATTTGTCGATATTACTTCCACTTTCATATACTGGTTCTACTGGGGGATTAACAATCGAATCTACCTCGGTTTTAGCATATTTAATCATCGTTTCAGGTATTACAAATACTACCTCTCCCTTCCCTCCGAAATTTAATCTGTCCCTAGCTTCCTTCTCTAAGTATTGATCTGTGGACATATCCTTAATACCAATTGAGAGATTAAGATTCTCTAATCTTAAACTGTTTACTTCCTTTTCTGCATTTTTTAATATATCTACTTTTTTAATAGTAATTAATATTGAATTAAAAACAGAGTAAAGAACAATAATTGAAACTACCAATGCGGAAAGTTTAAATAACCAGTGATTCGAAATCTGAGAGAATTCTATACCACTTTTCTTTGTTAATACCCTATCTCTATTTTTAATATTGAATGTTTTATTCATAAAAAAATATTATCAGAATAACAAAAAGTAATCAAAGTAACATTATAATTATTATTATTGATATTCTTCTTTGAGTAGTGCTATAATCTCATAGTTAATATACTAGGTCATTTTAAATTTGTTTTTATAATAAATTGGAAAGAATACTAAACCCTCAGTTTGCTAAGTATCAAGATAGTTTTGCCAATGAGTTGCGTAACAAAGGTAGGTCTGACGCAACTGTCATTGCATATGCAAAAGATATTGAACAGTTACTTAACTTCTTTTCAACTAAGGGCGTAACTAAAATTAATGATACATCCATAGTAGACTTAGAGGCGTATAAGAAACACCTACAGGATAATAACTACACACCCAAAAGTATTTCTAGAAAGATAAATAGTACTAGAACCTTCTATAGATATCTATTAGAAAATTCCTTAATTAATGATAACCCTGCAGAGAAATTAGCTCATCCTAAATTTGAAACAAAGCCCCCTAGAGTACTATCAGAGATGGAGTATAGGGCACTTAGAGATGTAAGTAGAGTAGATATAAGACTCTACTCAATTGTTGAGCTATTACTTCAAACAGGTATTAGAATCGGAGAATTAGCAACACTAACAATTGATGACTTAAGAAAATCCAAAGAAGGGGTAGATTTCCTATACATAAAGGCATTAGGTAGCCATTTTGCAAGAAAAGTTCCAGTAAATAAGTCCGCAAAGAAAGCAATTGATGAATATATAAATATAAGACCTGAAACAGAAGATGATACTTTGTATGTTACAAAAAATGGTAGACCCCTACTCGTTAGAAATATCAGAACTACAATAGATAAGGCGTTTGAAAAAGCGGGTATTAAAAATGCAAAGGTTAATGATTTAAGAAATACATTTATTGCACATCATCTTGCTAATGGAGTTAGTTTAGTAACAGTCTCCAAATTAGTAGGACATAAAAGATTATCTACTACAGAGAAATACTTAGGTCTTATAGATAACAACAAGCCAGAAGCAGAGAAGAGTCTTAAGGATTTATAATCACACTTCAATATCAAAGGGAAATGGGAGTAGATGGAATCGAACCATCGACCACGGCTTTATAAGAACCGCGCTCTACCGACTGAGCTATACTCCCATAAACAAATGATTTTACCAAAAACAACGGAAATATGCACTACTAAAAGTCTATTGGGGGAAACTCAGAAGGGTTAGGAATTTTTACTTCTTCTATTTTATCCAAATCGGCTCTCCTGTTTATATCTAAATTTACGATATTAATATCTCTCCCATACTTTAATCTAGACATCTTTCGAATTATTTCCATAACCTCTCTGTTTTCCTTAATGTCAAAGCCCGTCTCTTTTACATAATTAGGACCATATCTTGTATCTAGTGAGAATGGACTTGGATATGAACTATTGTTTAACATCTTTACATAGTAGTGAGCCAAACTCTGATTAATAATATCGGTAGCTTTAACATATGTTTCAAATTGGGGCTCTAAAAATTGAGCGTCCTCATTACTACATCTTGTGATAAAGAGAGAACCTACATTACCAAATACTGCACTTTTAATATTTTCTGGTAACTGACCAATATATTGATGAGCAAGAGTAAGATTTAATCTATACTTTCTTGCCTCAGAAAGGATAGAGGCAAATTCATCTGTAGCAAAATTCTGAAACTCGTCTGCATAGAAGAAGAAATCTTTTCTTTGATCCTCTGGTACATCCTCTCGACTTAACGCTGCTGCAAGTAATTTCTGAACTAGAAGTAAACCTAAAAAGGACATATTCTCGTCCCCTATTGCACCCTTTGAAAGATTAACAATTAGAATCTTTCCCTTGTCCATAATTTCTCTAAAATCAAAAGATGATTGAGATTGTCCAATGATATTTCTAATGGCTAAATTAGTAGTAAATTTGTCAAATTTAGAAACAAAATATCCTAAACTTTCAGATTTAGTCTTAGCATCAGTATTTGCTACTTGATCGACCCAATACCTTCTTACAAGCTCATCTTTAATTAAAGGCAACCATTTTTCTTGCACCCACTTTTCATCTTGTAACATTCTTACTACCTCAATCAGTGTAGAACCCTCTACGCTCATTGCAGTAAGCATTGAGTTTCTTACAGCTTGTTGCATCATAGGACCAACATAACCTTGATTATGAGGGTCAAAGAGACGTATAAGGAGGGCTATGAAGCTATTAACAATCTGATGTTTATGTTGTTCACTATATGATTCTAAAATGTTTAAACCAAATGGTCTTTCGAAATCACCAGCATTAAAATATATTACATCATCTGCTCTTTCTGGAGGTATTCTTTCTAATATCATTTCTGCTGTTTGGCCGTGAGGATCTATAAAACAAACCCCATCTCCATTATAAATATCTTGTATTAGCATTCTTACCATTAACCATGATTTACCTGTACCAGTTTGTCCTAAAATATATGAATGTCTTCTTCTATCATCTCTTTGAAAACATATAGCCTTAACTTTCTCCCTAAATACATTATTACCAATCCAAATTGTATCCTTTGATTTTATCTCTGAACTAATATCATTACTCGCAGGTATCTCCCTTGCTAATAACCAATTAATGTTAGGAGTCGTAATTTCTTTGTTTGGGAAATGATATATAGAAGCAAGTTCTTCAACATTTAAAATACTACTAGATTCTAATGATGGTCTTCTATATATGACATCATACATAAACTCTTCTTCTTTCTTAGTTCCTTTAATATCGACCTTTTTGAATTTATTAATTCCAGGATTACTATACTGATCAAAAGCTCCTACAATATTATCTAAATGCATCTTAGCCAACTCTTTGTCTGGTGCAGATGTTACTATTCTAATATCTGTTACAAAGCCATTTTTTGCAGTCTTTTTCCCTATTGCCTCTAACTTGTCTTCGTTAATATTAATCTTCTTTTTCTCAGGATCTGAGTTATTGTTTTGAATTTTTTTAACAAAAGCAGAACCATTCTTCTGCCACTCACTACCACTTGGAGATATTACTATTTGAACCATTGCACCCTCTCCGTTAGACATCTTACTAAGAGAACTTAAAATGTTTGCTATTGGGTCACCTGTAAAATCTTCAATTACTTTAATTGGGCAATAGCTCTCTTCGCTCAGTTGCAACTTAGTGAAAGCAACCTCCGAATTCTCTTCAAAGATACTGTAATCCTCTACCTTTCTGACCTCTGCATCTTGATATGAACCCAATATCTGTTTTTCGACATGTTCTGCAAATTTCTTAGGACAGTAAACATAGAATTTAATATCTCCAGGCTTACCCACTATCTCAAAACTAATGCTATTACTTACAGTAAACTTCTCTGCAATACCCTTCCCTTTTCCCCCTATACCAATTAAATTCGAAAACAATTTTTCAGCTACTCCAATCTCTGTCTCGTTTCCTCTTGGTACTCTTACATCAAAGAGGGTCCAATCTTTTGCCTTCTCATTCCTATCTTTTCTCTTTAAACGATCCTTAATTCTTACAAAGATTAATAACAGTATTGATATTAATATAACGAAAAAAGAAATCCAACCCCATGGAATATTTGAGATAGCAGTCTGAGTTTGTTGACCATATGTGTCTTTTGGATACTCAACTTGATCTCCAACAGAGATCTCGTTATCTGGCATTGGTCCTATTTGAGTTAATAGATACTCTTTCATAAAAGAATGGACAGTTTAAACTGTATATATACATAAAAGGATATCATATCTGAGATTTCTAAGCGAGAAAATTTACAACACTGTTGGGGCAACACCTAGTTCTTTGTCTTCTATTACTTTGTTCCACTTATCTCCTGTTGTAACAATAATATCTGGAGATACTGGTTTATCTAAAACAGGCTCTTGGGCAATCTGTGATAGAGGCTGGATTTTAACTGGTTGCGAAGAGGTTTGTCTATTTGTATCAACAGGAGAAAAGCTCTCCCCTCCTTTTACCTCAGGACTCTGAGTTTGGAGTTTTTCAGTGGGTATAAATTTTGTTTCTAAATTCTCTGTCATAACCTATAGCATTATATCATATATTTTCTTTTATCTACAAGTAACTCTCTATCTAAGTCCTTTTTCCTCTCTTCGTCCTTCTTCTCGTAATTCTTTTTACCTTTTGCCAGTGCTATCTCAACTTTAAAAAGTGGGCCCTTTGAGTAAATCTTAACAGGTATTAATGTTAAATTCCCCTGCCTCATCTTACTCTGTAAGTATATCAACTCTTTCGCTTTTATCAACAACTTTCGAGATCTTGCAGAATCGTATGTATCAGAACCATCATATTTGTATCTAGGAATATCTGTATTAATCAACCATAACTCCCCGTTAAGTATTTTTACAAATGAATCTCCCAAATTGCACCTTCCCATACGCAAAGATTTAACCTCTGCACCTTTAAGCTGTATTCCAACTTCTAATCCCTCCAATATTTGATAGTTATGAAGTCCTTTTTTATTTAATATGTCCATTCCCAATTATATCATTACAGCCTGACTTTCCATATTGTAGTACTATCAAGGATATATAGATAATCCTCATTGTAGTCAACAACAATATCTTTAACATCACTCCAGGCACCATCTTGCTCAAAAAGATATTGATTTAGTAGGAGTAATTCATTCGGGTGTCTTTTCTCTTGTGATTCTAATGGTTTTTCAAATCTTAACACCCTTTTTTCTCCCCCATCAAATATATAAAACCCCTTATTTAAATCATCTATTGTATATCCTGCTTGAGGATCTTTAATTACGGTATTTAATCCAGAAATCGAAATTGGAGATTCAACCATCCCACTCTTACTACCTACATATCTGTAAATTCCATTTTCTCTTTTGGCAGTGATATATATACCCAAATCATCTGCAAACACATCATTTGCAAATTCATACTCTTCTTTGTCTAAATATGAAGATATTAACGAATACCCTCCTTCGTAGTTGATAGACCTAAGCAAGCTCTTCTTTTTGGTGTCTAATACATATGCATTTTCATTTGGAGTTATCATTGCAAACTCAACGATACTATCTAATTTCATACTCTCGATACTTAAACCACTTAATTTTACAAACGGTTCAAATACACCATCTTTATAGCTAGATTTCAAGATTCCATTTGCTAAATCTAAAACAAATATTCCATTACTCCTAGTATATATTTTTGAAGGCTTACCCAGTACCTTATTCGCATCAGAAAGATTTTCAACCTTTTTATCATACAAAGAGATACTGTAAACTGATTTAGTTCCAATATCTGAAAGTATTAATAACTCATTTCCATTACTATCTCTAAATATTCCAATGTCATCTGGAGAGGAATCTTGATTAAATGTAAAAGTGTCATAATATTTTTCAATAGAAGCATCTTTTATAGACAGCCTATTTATTTTGTATAAAGAGTCGGAAATACCAAGTACCTGTTTTTTTAATTCATCATATTTCTCTCTATCCTTGTCTCCTAATTCACTAGGGACATCCTTTAATTTGTCGGAAGCTTGTAATATTGACGTACTGACACTTTCCCTATCTGTACCTAATTTTGATTTAGCATTGTTTAATAACTCTTCAACCTCAGAAAAAATAATATTCGCACTTTTGCTTCTATCCCTAGCTTCTTTTTGGTCTATGGTAAATTTAATACCTCCAACGAGTATTGAAATACCAAGTAAGATGAAGATAACAATCTTTACTCTATGAAACCTCTGACTTTTTTGTTTATACCCATCTATTTTAAACTCTCTAAATTCTTCTTTTTTCTTGTTCTTAACATTAATTTGAGATACCCTCGCTGATACTCCCCTAAACCATCTTTTTTTCCCGAATTTAGTAGATATTAAAGTTCGTAATTTATTTTTAATTGATATGGCAAAATTTATAATTCCTAGGAAGGCTTTTTTAGATATACTCTGAATAAAAGTGAAAAATTTTTTAAAAAAGGATTTTAGGAAAGAAACCTTGGAAAAAGTTTTAGAAAGAACTTCTCTGAGATCTTTTTCTTGAGATGCTACTTTGAATATCCGCTTATTTACCTTTGACTCTGATATGTAGTCTGAATCTTTAGGCTCTTTAGGCATTAATTTCCTTATTGATATCTCCTTTTCTAATTTGTCCTCATTATTATTCTCTTCAATAATCCCAATTTTTTCTTTTTCCATCTTAGAAAATACCACTAGCCCCATATCGTCAGGAACATCATTACCCAATTGTTCAAGAGTGTTAATTATTTCCTCTCTGTTTTTCCTTCCTATTAATTTAGACATATTTTCTTTGATATATCCCTTACTTGAGGCAAATACTAAATCATTATTCTCAATTGCAATAGCGGCAGTTTTTGCTTTCTTACTCTCTAACATTTCAAAAATATCAACTAACCTACCCTCTTTATATACATAGATGTCACTTTCTCCAAGTACCCCTATATACATTCCTCCACTATTTGATACAAATATTGTGAAATTAATATCTACACCATTTTTACCTATTTCACTATCATTTGCGATTAACTGTTTTACTCTCCTAGTTGCTTCTGCAAGTCCTAATTTAAGAGATTCGTTAATCGAATCAGTTTTAGAATATTCAAAGCCATCAATAATGCCGTCCCATGCAAACTTTACTATTTTATCTCCCGATATCTCCACCACAGAAGAAACACTTAGTAATCCATACATATCTACTTCTAAATCTTCTTTCCCCCTTTTAGGACTTTTATAATTAAAAAGTGATATATATGATGTTCTTAATTGTGAATTGTTTATATATTTTGAAGCAGTGATAGGCATTCTTTTATCCTAATACAATTATTACTATCCCTATAATACTAATTATCAAAGAAATTAGTAAGTTGAGAAGTACTAGTACTCTCATTTTAGTACTTCCTTCTAAATCTATAGTGTCTTTTAATATTCTTAATTTTAAAAACAGCATAAAGGCATAGAAAAGACACCCTAATAATACTAATATCAAAGGAAATTTTAATAATCCTCCGAAATTAATAGAGAGATCAAAATCTGTATTAAATATTTTGTCTAATATCTCGTTACCCATTTAAATCTTGCCTTTCTTTTTCATATCAACTAAATCATTGATTAAATCTTGAAGCTCTCTTGGTCTAGGAAGGGTCTTTAATCTAAAATCTATCTCATGGCCTGCAGTATCAATATCTAAGTTCCCTACATCAAAGAGGTTTCCCCAAAAACTGATTGTACTGTGTGTGACATCTTCTATCTTCTCCAATCGTGCTTCAGAATATGAATGATAGAAGGCATTCTCTAATTTTACTACTACTATTCTCCTATCTGTAATCACTACTACTGAGTAATACCATCTCAATATTGTAGTTATCAGTATATTAATTGCAACAAGGATACCTACAACAAAGAAACCCAAATATATTACTGGCGAATTAAAAATATTAAAATATGCAGAGATATATGTAAGTAATATTGGTAAAAGTAAGAAGAGAAAGATAAAAAGGATTTCTTTAACATATCCAATCCAATGTATTCTAACAACTAGTACTACATCCTCTCCTGGGTCTTTGCTATAGAAATGTAATTTCTTTGGAAATATTGTAAACCTATTAAATGTACCTTGAGATTCTCCTTTGTAAAGCCTATTCATAAAGGAGCTTTCCATATTACTAAATTTCTTGGGTATATTT